>JACPLA010000004.1 GCA_016186715.1 Ignavibacteriales bacterium
AACCGATCTGGGTCTTGTAGGGGAGATCGTTTCCGTGAATGTGCCGTTTCTTCAGTTGCTGCTCCAGAACGGGATGATGCCTGTCATCGCACCCCTGGCGGTCGGTGATGGAGGAGAGATTTTCAACGTCAATGCTGACCTTGGCGCTGCGGCGGTGGCAGCTGCGTTGAAAGCGGAAAAGCTTGTGTATCTCAGCGACGTGGGAGGGATTCTTGTCAACGGAACGTTGGTTTCGACGTTGACGAAAGAGGAGGCGGAACGGATGATTGAACGGGGAGACATCTTCGGGGGGATGATCCCCAAGGTGACGTCGGCGTTCGAGACGCTTGGTGTGGGAGTACAAAAGGTGCACATTGTCGACGGCCGTGTCAAGCATTCACTTCTTCTCGAAATCTTTACGGACGAGGGGATTGGTACTCAGATGATTCATGAAAATCGTGAAACTGCGCGGGAGTCTCAAGAATGACAAAAGATTTTCTCAGCCTTTTCGACATTACGCGCGAAGATTTGGATCTCCTCTTCGAGTTGACGGACAACCTGAAGAGCGGCAATTCCGGACGACCCCTCGAGGGAAAAACGGTGGCGATGATCTTTCAAAAACCTTCCCTGCGCACGCGGGTGTCGTTTGAGGTCGGGGTGATGCAGCTGGGGGGTCATATCACCTTTCTTTCTCAGGAGAGTATCGGAGTTGGAACACGTGAGGCCGCTCGGGACGTGGCGCGCTTGCTTTCACGCTATTGCGATGCAATTGTCGCGAGGATGAACGACCATACGGTTCTCGCCGACCTGGCCCGCTCCGCTTCCATCCCGGTTATCAATGCGCTGACCGACAAATCCCATCCATGCCAAGTTCTTGCCGATGCCTACACCATTCGCGAACGCGGCCGGCTGAAACCGGGCATCAAGGTTGCCTTTGTCGGAGACGGAAATAACGTTGTGCATTCGTGGCTGGAATTCGCGACCCTTTACCCTATTCATTTTGCCCTTGCGGCGCCACAGGGGTATTGGCCTGATGAATCCGTCGTTCGACGGGCACAAAGCTCAGGCGTGAGCTCGATTGAAATCGTCCAGGATCCTGTGGAGGCGGTCCGAAATGCCGGGGTGGTGTATACCGATGTGTGGACAAGCATGGGTCAGGAGTCGGAAACAGCGAAACGGAAGAAGGCCTTTGCGGGGTATCAGGTCAATGAAGAGCTCCTGGCCAAGGCACGGCCTGATTGCCTTGTGATGCATTGCCTTCCCGCTCACCGGGGAGAGGAGATCACCGATGGTGTCATGGAGGGTCCAAACTCTGTCGTTTTCGACGAAGCAGAGAACAGAAGACTGCATGTACAAAAAGCCGTTTTGGTGGAACTGTTCAGTTCCCGCTCGAACGGCGTGAAGAGCAGCGTGAGCGAAGACTCAACCGTAGCATAAGAGCGGCATGACAAAGCAAGCGCGACAAATCATGATCAAACGTCTTCTTGCAACCCAACCCCTGGGAACACAGGAGGACCTTTGCCGGGCGCTTCGAAAGAGCGGGTTTCGGGTTACGCAGGCAACCCTGTCCCGGGATCTCCGGGAGCTTGGCGTGGTCCGAATCAACACTCCCGAAGGCATGAGATATGTGCTGCATACCGAGGCGGAAGAAGAAAGGCTCAAGGCGATGGTGGGATACGAGGTTGAGCGGATCGAGAGCAACGAAGAAATGATTGTCGTCAAGACGCTTCCCGGAAGGGCTCCTGGCGTGGCGGCCATCATTGATAACCTCCGGCATCCTTTGATTCTCGGAACGATTGCCGGCGACAATACTATCTTCATAACCCCGGTATCCGTCAAGAAAACGGCGGAGGTTGCAAAAATTATTCGCTCTCTCATGACGGAGAGGAAAAGGGTTGCCTAGTGCTGTGTCGGCGGGGTACTATTGTATTCTTCAAAGGAAGAGCCGCACCTGCCCGCCCCATGGAACACAAGTAGGCAAGGTGGGGAGGACGTGGAGAAATCGCAGAGTGATATCCTCCGAAGCTCCGCGATCTCCGCGTTGTAGAATTTGAAAAAGCAATGGCCTCAGAAGGACATATCTCCAGGTT
>JACPLA010000033.1 GCA_016186715.1 Ignavibacteriales bacterium
AGAGAAAAAGGCTTGCTCAGCAGAGATTTTCGCGCATGCAGATTGAATCGCAGGAAGCTGAACGGAAGCGTTTGGCGGCCGAACTCCATGATGGATTGGGGCAGAATCTTCTTCTTGCGAGCAACGAGTTGCAGCAGTATCTGCAGCAGCAGGATGGGAGTCGTGAAGGAGTCCAACAAGCAGCCTCTCTCCTTCAAGAATCGATCCACAGCATTCGGGAAATGGCTTCGAACCTGCACCCACATCAGATCGAGCGTCTTGGGTTCCGTGCCGCTCTTACAGCCATGACGGAGAGTATCATGCACGCAACGGGCCTAGCGGTGAAGCAACGTTGCGACGACATCCACGGGCTTCTGCCCAAGGAGACGGAGGTCCAACTCTACCGAATTGTCCAGGAGGCGCTGTCCAATATCGTTCACCATGCCGGCGCTAAGAACGTGAACATCGAGATCTGGAAGAATCCGGGAAGAATCGAAGTTACTGTAGCGGACGACGGGACGGGATTTAATGCGGATGAAATCCGGGATCATCCTCTGCCGCGATCGGCAGACGGAAGCGTTCGTGGGTTTGGGCTTTCGAGTATGGCAGAGCGGGCTCGCATCATCGGCGGGGAGCTGAAGATCGAGTCTCACCCAGGCGAGGGAACGACTGTTTCAGTCACCTGTCCTTATTCCTGAGAGGGCCTGCATGGAACATGTGACGCGCATTGTGATTGCCGACGACCACCCGATGTTCCGCGAGGGGCTGGCAAAAGCAGTCGAACACCACGAAGAGTTTCTGATCGTCGGTAAGGCCGGTGACGGCGCCGAAGCGTTAAGGCTGATCAAAGAACTCCGTCCTGATCTTGCCGTTCTCGACGTCTCGATGCCGAAGATGGACGGCCTGGAAGTGGCACGGGCGGTGCATCGGGAGGCTTTGCCAACAGAGATCGTCATTCTGACCATGTACAAGGAGCTCACGTATTTCAACGCAGCCCTCGACCTCGGAGTGCGCGGGTACATTCTGAAGGACATCGCCATTAGCGAATTCCTCTCATGCCTCAAATCGGTCACAGAAGGCCAGTATTACATCAGTCCCTCCATCGCACATCTTCTCGTTGAGCGCGAAAAGAAGGCCCAATCGCTCGCCACCTCTGTTCCCGCGCTTCAGCGACTCACTCCAGCCGAAAGAGCCATCCTGAAGCTGGTTGCACAGAACCTGACCAGCAGAGAGATTTCCGAGAAAATCTTCGTCAGTGTGCGAACGGTGGAAAACCACAGGACGCATATCTGTCAGAAACTCGGCATCAAGGGGCATAATAAGCTGCTGGAGTTTGCCCTGCAGAACAAATCTGCACTCTAGAACCCGCGTCACCATAAATGGTGACGCTTATGTTGTATACATCTTCCGAGAATAGCGCGATTCCGCCCAGGTCTACCCCTGCGCGCGTGTCTCGTGCGCCACCTTCAGCCCGGCATCGCATGAATCCGACGCCTAACGAGAAAAAAATCCCCCTTCGTGGGATTAGCCATGAACCAAGCCGTCGGTTTCCAACCGATGGCTGGAGCAACCGATGGCGATGATGTCGGTACATTGTAGAGTCCGATTCGTAATCGGACCCGTAGCCTCATATGTTCGGTCCCGAACCCCGTGCATCGTATAAATCCGACGCCTAGAATCGAAAAAATCCCCCTTGCGGGGATTGGAATTTAGCCGATGGCGAGGATGTCAAGGCTTGTAGAGTCGGACCCGTAACGCGACCAGCGTTGAACATTCAGTATTCTGTCATTGTGCTTGTTTTGTGATTTCGTGCTTCGGATTTCGTATTTCCCTCTTAAGTAGTTCCACTCAGCAAGAAATGAGTATCTCCCTTCTTCTCAATTGAGCAGTTCTCCCGATTGATACTTCCCGGCGTCTGAGGCAGATTGGGGTCATCATCCTGCCAAACTGAAAGGATACTGCCTAGTGGTTTTTCTGATAGCCGATGACAGCCCTCGAATGCGCGAATCACTCAGGAAGACGATTGCCAACAAAGTCCCTGATAATCACACGGTGTACGAAGCCCGCAACGGCGGAGAGGCGATTCAGATGTACGAGAATGTGCACCCGGATTGGGTGCTGATGGATATCAAGATGGAACCCGTCGACGGCCTTGAAGCCTCCCGGGTGATCCTGGCCGCACATCCCCACGCGAAGATTATCATTCTGACAAACTACGACGATGCCGGCTACCGGAAAGCCGCTCGTGACGCGGGCGTGCGCGAATACGTTTTGAAGGAACACTTTGCGGAGATTCCGGGGATTCTCTTTACATAGAGAAACAGTGAAAGGTGAAATGTGAAAAGTGAAATGAAGAATCATGCAACCATGGAGGAAACTGTCATGAGAACACTTGCGAAGATTGCTGTCGTGGTTTGTTTTCTTGCAGGGTCGGTCACCGCGCAGACGTTGATCCGCGTCCCACAGGATCAGCCGACAATCCAGGCGGGGATCAATGCGGCAAACACAGGTGATACCGTGCTTGTATCGGAAGGGACGTACGTTGAGAACATCAAGATCAACAAGAAGATTGTTCTGGCAAGCTGGTTTGTCAGGGATGATAGCATATCGCATATCTCTAAGACTATCATCAATGGAAGTTTGCCGGCTCATGCTGACTCCGGCTCAGTCATTCTGATCACAAAAGGGGCAGATTCGACAACAGTAGTCTCCGGCTTCACCATCACAGGCGGTACAGGCACTCGCACTGTCTATGATGTGAGTTATACCTGGAAAGAGGGGGGCGGGATTCTTCTCCACGGCGGGGGAGCGACAATATCCCACAATGTTATTACTGGTAACGTCGTGAGTACAACTTACGGATCCAACGGAGGAGGAATAGCAATGTTCCCAAGGGACACTACACTCTCGTATTGGATCATTGAGGACAACGTTATCAGAGAGAATGAAGTCTTTACGAGTGCATTTTCTACGTACGCGGCACAGGGCGCGGGGGCGCTTCTCACAGAGCAGGGCCGCTTCACCACGAATGTCGTCACGAACAATCGAAGTGGCGGAAATGTAAACGTCACAGGAGCAGGTGTGTACATCGGCACCCCTGACCGAAACTGGTCTTTGCCGGATTTGAGTACAAACATCGTGGTCGCGAACAACAGGATTCATAGTAACGAGTCAACAATGTGGGGGGGCGGAATTGCGATGTATGCGGGAAGCACAGTGTCAAGACCCAATGTCACACTCTTGAATAATCTTATCACCCGTAATTCAGCAACAAGCGGAGCCGGCATTCACATCAACAGCGGGACTTATGCCTTGATGAATAACACGGTGGTTCACAATGATTCCGGTCCTTCAGGTACAGTAAGCAACCGGGCAATCTACCTGGAACAGAGTCGAGGCCCGTTATCATTCAGAATGCTCAACAATATCATCTGGAATCCTGAAGCACTATTGGAGTTCTATCTAGCGGCGGGGGCCGTACCAACCGGGAATTACAATATTATTAGAAATGGGTTGGCGGGAGAAGGGAATATCGATGCAGATCCAGACCTCGAACCACAGAGCGGTTACTACTACCTCCGCGGCGCCAGCCCGGCAAGAGACGCAGGGGTTTGGTCGGGCAGCGTCGGTGGCATAACCTTGAATGCCCCAAGCAGAGACTTTCGCGATAGTGCGAGAGCTGAAAATCCTGACATGGGCGCGCACGAATACGATCCGTTGGTGAATGTGAAGCGGTTGACCACGACAGCCATTCCTGAGAATTTTGCACTTGACCACAATTACCCCAACCCGTTCAATCCAAGAACAAAGATCAGATATCAGATATCAGAGGTCAGTAAGGTGAGGCTGACAATCTACGACGTACTCGGCCGGGAAGTGACGACTCTGGTGAACGAAAAGCTCAATCCGGGAAGTTATGAGGTAACCTGGGAGGCAGCCGGACTTCCAAGCGGCATCTACTTCTACAGACTGCGGGCGGGAGAGTTTGTGGAGACGAAGAAGATGTTACTTTTACGTTAGCATGCCAGATCAGTTGCTCGGAACCTCTGTTATCGGATCGGGAGATCCGACCTACATGTAGAGCGGAACTCCTGTTCCGCATCACAGGCCCTTGCTATCGGATCGGTCAGCCCGCCTCAGGTGGGGAGATCTGATCTACACTTCTTGTCTGCGCAGAATCATAAGGATGGTGCCGTTGGTAGGGCGGACGGAAGGCTTGTTGAAAGATTCGAAAATCTGCATATTGTCCGGGAGTAGTTACTTGTTAAAACCATTCCCATGCTCGATCGGCGGGAATTTCTGAAAATCACAGCGGCTGTCCGCGCAGCAGCCCTCTCTCCATCCGTCCTCGTTGCCCGTCATCTGCGCTCTTCCACATTTGCAGTCCATCCCTTTATCGAAGACCATCGGATGCCGTCTTTATCGCACGAACATCCGTCGATGTGAAAACCAATTCGGCAGAAGTGTACCAAGTCGGCTACGACTCGATGTTCCGGATGGAACGTGGTTTCGCAGGATAGGGTACTTCTGGCCGGTGAACGCGCCGGATGCGTTCCTGCTAAACATCGCAAAGTTAAAAGCCCATAGGATGGGATTGTGTCAAGATGTTGCCATAATCTCAGAGGGGGCCAGTAAAGGCAGATGCTTCGCTTCGTTCAGCCTGCGTCTTGTTTATCGGCGAAGGATCTGAATTACATAGGAGAGTCTGAGGGGGCAGATCCTTCGACCACTGAACGAGTGCAAGGCGTTTGTAGAAATGTGGTCTCAGGATGACAATCGCTTGTTTTATGTGCGCACAAAAAAACAGCATGTCATCCTGAGACGACGTTTTTCTCTACGCACATTCTCCGTTTGTCGTCGAAGGATCTGAATTACACGGGAAAGTCTGAGGGGGCAGATCCTTGCCCAGCATGACAAGCGGATTTCTTGGACAGCGTGGTGAGTTATTGTCTGCGCAGGATCAATATCGTCATGTCGTCGCTGGGCGCGGCGCCGCTGCGGAACTGCTTCACATCCTCTACACAGATCTTGAGAAGATCTTGAGGAGCCAGCATAGAATTCGAGCTGACGATCTCTCTCAGCCTCTGTTCCCCGTACTGCCAGTGAGATGAATTCCGCGATTCAGTGACACCGTCGGAATACAGGATCAGCGTGTCCTCCGGGTCCATGGCCACAGAAAGGGAGGTGTAGGCTGACTTGCAGAACATTCCCAGAGGCAAACCGGTTGAGGAAAGTATCTCCACCTTTTCCCCTTTGACCAGGATTGGCAGACAGTGACCCGCATTGCAGATTTCCACCCGACCTGATGCGTCTGCTTTTCCTGCAACCAGCGTCGCAAAGTGCCCGATGATCACAGAATCGCAGAACAGGTGATTCGCTTTCTCAACGAGCTCGTGCATAGAACCGGAATCGCGCGTCAGGCTCCGGAAGATCGCGTACAACTGAGCCATCAGAATCGAAGAGGCCACTCCTTTTCCGGAGACATCACCCGTGAAAAAGTACAGCGATCCGTCATCCCGCTCCGGAGTAATCAGATCGCAATAATCCCCGCTCACGGGTCCCGCGGGCTGATAATGATACGCGGTTCGCCAGCTGCCGACCTGCAGGTCCTGTTTCGGCAGGAGCCGGGATTGAACCTGATACGCTAGATCCAGGTCTTGTTCGAGTGTGCGCTGCTCCTCGGAGTTCAGATGGTCGAGGCAGTTCCGGGCAAGCGGATCGATCATGATCCGCTCATGCTCAATGGAGTCGTGACAGGTTTCACAGACGCCGAACGTCCCTTTGGCCATCTTTTCCAGTGCAATATCGACGTCCTGGAGAAGTGTGTTAAGCTGTTCGTTCTTCCCGCGTTTCATTGCTGTGAGAAGCCGGCTTTTTCTGTCCAGAAGCTGGGTGCGGAGATATTCGTGGGTGTCCATGGATTGAGTATACGAAAAATGATCCCAAAGGATTCGGCGAGGTGGTCTGAGCAAGATTCAAACGACCAAGGGGAGCAACGGGATTGAATAGTCCGGCTTCTTCGGGCGATTATCACAGGCCGATTGCCGCCAGAACCTCCATGCCTAGCCACGATCGCTCTCGCTTCATTGCCGCGACCTTCAGGTCGTGGCGGTCAAATCAAGAGCCTAAACGGACTTTAGTCCCTCATCCACAAAGCAATAGTCCCGGAGGAACTCTTGATACTCCTCGGCAAAACTCTTCTTCCTATGATGTTCTTCTTGCCTCCGAATGTACTCTCTCACTCTCTCGACGTCGGATTCGCACACAGACACCGCAAAATATTCATCCTGCCACTCGAAGCTACCGGGCAGGACGAAGTTCTGATTGACCCAGTGAGAAGATTCGCCTTTCAGCAGTTGTGCAACCTTTGCAATTGTCTGACTCGAACCGAGCGAAATGAGGGCATGCAGGTGGTCAATGTATCCGCCAATGGTATCAAGAAAAATATCCTTGGCTTTTGCATTTACTTTGATGTGATCGAAGACTTTCGACCGAATCTCGCTCTGAAGCATTGGCTTTCGATTCTTTGTTGACCAAACCAGATGCACCCAGATTCTGACATATGGCATAAGACCCCCTATGATGTTGGGTTGAAACCCCCATTGATTGTTAGATAATGACTGCCACGAGCTGAAGCTCGTGGCAATGTCCTGGATGTGTGGCAATGTCCTGGATGTGTGGCAATGTCCTGGATGTG
>JACPLA010000036.1 GCA_016186715.1 Ignavibacteriales bacterium
AGAATTCAGGTTCCGCCGCAGCTCCGCGGCATTTACGCCGAACGGCAGCACGGGGGGTTTCTTCAGGCGAACGTACCTGCCGTCCGTGGCCTCTTTGATCGTTGGCCGCGTTCAAAGCTCACGGCGTCGCTCCGTTATGAGTTTGTCGATTTCGACCGCGACCTCAAGGGGGATGACCACCAGCGCCTCACGCTCGGCATTAACGTCCGCTTTATCCAGGATGCCGTTTTGAAATTCAATTACGAGCAGAACTGGATGACGGATCGCGAGAACAACCTGACCCGAAGTGTGAGATTACTGATGAGTTTCGCGTCGTATTTCTGAGTTCCAAACGAAGCCTCACGGGCTCGCAATGGCAATAAGACCTCGTGTCATTGCGAGGAGTCCCGACTGTGCCGGGGTGACGAAGCAATCTATCACGCGCGTGCATACGTATGATAGATTGCTTCACGAAAAACATTCGCAATGACAGGAGGTTTTTGGTTGCTTCGCACAAAACGCTCGCAATGACATGAGAGTTCTGGGGCTTGGTAAAGAGCATACGTTGGATTCGGCAAGACGGATTTGAGCAACCAGAAGTCTGGCATATCAATCACTGGGGGGAATTATGGGGAAAACCTATTACGTGTACATCATGACGAACTACACCAATACGGTACTCTACACGGGCGTGACGAGCGACCTGGAAGGACGTGTTTACGAGCATAAACACAGATTGACACCAGGGTTCACAAGTCGCTACAACGTGACCAAGCTTGTGTATTACGAGGAATACGATGATATCAACGAAGCCATAGCACGGGAAAAGCAGATCAAAGCTGGGTCACGGCAAAAGAAGATTGATCTCGTCAATTCCATGAATCCGGACTGGAAAGACCTTGCGGAGGATTGGTATGACGAGTGATCATGCGCGTAATGGATTGCTTCGCAAACAACGCTTGCAATGACAAAATGGCCATGTCATTGCGAGGAGTGATCCGCCGAAGGCGGAGAACGACGAAGCAATCCATCAATCGCGTAGAAGATTGTTTCCCGCCTTCGCAAAAATCGCTACGGCGGGCAGGCGCTGAAAAACGCTCGCAATGACAACGGCGCGAAAGATTGCTTCGTGCAAGGCGCTCGACCCTTCGTCCGCCGTTCAAATGCTCGTCGACAAACCACCTCTTCGGGGCAATGATATAAGAGTGCACTGATTGATTCTTGCCTTCGTCTGCCAAAAAAAAGGCATCTGTCCCGAGAACAAATGCCTTTTCGGAAAATCCTCCCTGAGAACCACAGGGACAAACGTCCTTATCTCATTAAAATCATTTTTCTCGTTTCGACGATCGCGCCGGCGCTCAGAGTGAAGAAATACACTCCGCTGGGCAAACTGCCTGCATCGAAGCGGGTTTGATACGACCCCGCATCATACTCACCCGTCACAAGAGTCCTCACTTCACGCCCCAGGGCATCAAAGACCCGTAAGCTCACGGTGGTCCGCTCCCTTATCGTGAATTGAATTGTCGTGGAAGGGTTGAAAGGATTCGGGAAGTTCTGCTCGAGCAGATACCCCTTCGGAATGTATGGCTTGTCCAGAGTCTCAACCGATGTCGGCCCCAAGTCGATCGTGGACGCACTCTTTGTTGTGTACGAAACGGAACTTGCCGACGAAGGGCGTGCGAGAAAAATGATTTCCTCATTTCCGTTTTCAAAGAAGACGACATTGCCAGCGGGATCGACCGTAAGGTCCGCCCTTGTGCTGATATCGCCGCCAAGGCCGCCCGGGACGTCGTCCGGCTTGAACAGATGCTCCGGCGTGGTAAAGGGATTGTTGATATCGGCAATTCTGTAGACACCCGGTAGATCGGCCGTGGCATTACTTCGAACGGAGATATAGAGAATGTCGTCGTCGGCCGTGTTGGGGTCTGAGCCCCCCCAGCGAGCAATGCCTGCCGGAAGCCCATTCCAGCCGAATGAGACGACGGCGTTGGCGCGTATCACGGGTAGAGTTCCGGTGATATTATAACGTTCCGTTGCCACGCCGGCGGTGCCGTCAAAACCGGTTCCAGTCCGCAGGTTGACATACATGTACCCTTCATCATCAAAAACGACGTCCCGGACCAGAGTTTCCAGAGAGGCGACTGTATCGAGCTGCGTGGTGAGCGTATCATCGGTGCCCATGTTTGCTCGCAGGACGTATGTCCCGGCGGCAACATACAGTTTCAAGTCCGTGCCGCTTCCGCGAACTGCGAGGCCGCGCGGCTCGCTGACGGTGATAATCTTTCTCGGCGCGGTTGTATCGTTGTCCATTCTCCACACTTCGCCGCGGGTGTGGTCGCAGGCATAGACGCGGCCGTCCATGTCGGTCGTTGCGTGGACCGGCGCATAGAGATCAATCGTCCAGGGGATTGTTCCGCCGTCACTGGCGGCAAGCGAGGGAAGCAGCATGGGGCTGTCGGGGTTGGTTCCGGCGTCCCCTCCGGCCGCATCATACCGGGTAATGCCGCGGAGAAGGGGCCCTCCGGCGTTACTCACGTAGAGATATCCAAAGTTTTCCTTGCTTTGGTTTCTCACAGGATCAACACCGCGAGAAAAAATTGCATGATCCGTCCCACGCGTGATGATGAATCTGTACATTGTGTACGAACTCGAAGAATACGGGGATTGTGACGCTTCGATGGTGACGTAAAGCTGTCCACCCGCGGCCCCCGTGCCGTCCCATTCCGCACTCTGCCATCCTGCCGACAGATTCAGGAGGTTGATCGTGTGGACCACGCCGTCGTCAGAAACCCGGTGAATCCTGACGGCAACAGTGGCAGCGGTGTCATTGAGAAGAAAGTGAACTTTCAGGCCTGTCCCGTCTGTCACGCTTCCGTCAAACGGAGAATCGTCCGGATTGGTAAACCGGATTCCCGAAGCAAACACATCGGCGTGAAGGTTGAGGGGAAGGAACAACAGGAACGCCAGAACACCCAACACCGATGCCTGTCTCATGGCTGCCTCCTTCTGTCATAAATGGATACAACGACTCGGCCCCGGCGGGGAACTGGGGCCGAGCGGCGAATTTGGAATGGGTCAGACTGTTACTTTACCAGCGTCATTTTCTTTGTCATGCTGCCGTGGTTCGTGCGCAGCGTGTAGAAATAGACGCCACCTGTCAGGTCACCGGCGTCGAACATGGTGCGGTAAGTACCCTGCTCCATCATTCCGTCTGTGAGCACCACGACTTCTCTTCCGAGGATGTCATGGATTCTCAGAGAAACATGACCCGATTTCAGAACGGTGAACTCGATTATGGTTGCAGGATTGAACGGATTCGGGTAGTTCTGCTCGAGACGGAACGCCTGGGGAATTGCGTTGGAGACACGTTCAACGCTAGATATGATTGGGAGCGTACCGTTGTACTCCCACTTGTCTATCGTCCATCCATAGTGGGACTGAGTATAGACATTGCCGTTCTCGTCGAAGGCCACGTCAAATGTGGAAGTATACCCCGATGCATTACCGGGAACGGTACCGCCTGCACGGGCCGTATAGCTCCCCATGGCGTCAAAGTTCCATGCCGCGGCATCGATAATGCTCAAGGACGAATCGGTGGAAACCAGTTCCCCCGTCATGGGGTGGAGCAGATAGATCTTGCCGTACGAGTATGTTCCGTGCGTTCCAGAGGAATATCCATGCACGTCGACAGCAGCAAACAAGATATTGTTTGGCGACATGTAAGCGAGGTTGACGGGGCCGGGAAGCAGGTTGGAACCCGCCGGGACAGTATCCGCAACCCCGAGCTCAAATGAAAAACCCGGATCGGCAGTGTAGCCGGTGGAGGGTGATCCGGTGTACTTCAGAATTTTCCGATTTTCGTAGTCCGAAACAAAAAGATGCTGACCATCCGGAGAGACGGTAATCCCCCGGTAAACGCCGTCCGGGAGATCGATTGTCTGCACGGGAGCATCATTGTGACCGGAAGTCCACTGTGCAACGGGATTATAAATCTTGATGTCGTCCGTTTGGCCGGTCGTCGTATCGTTGCAGACATAGACGTACCCGTTTCCATCAACGGCAAGTCCGAAGATGCTATTCGTGCCTGTGATTTGGCGCCAGTAGGGAGAAACAGCCTGCACGGTGTCGCCGTTGAACTTGAACACTAGAATATTATGCTCATCGTCGTTGTTGGCCACGTACACCAGACTGTCCGGCGTTGCAATAAGCTTGGCGGCGTTTTTCATCGGGACCTGATCGAAGATCCCGTCGGTCCAGACCTGGTAGATACCTGATGTGGCCCCGCCGTAGCCGACGTAGTTGACACGGCCCGACGCGGAATCGGCCGCAACATAGGGAATCATGAAATTCCGGGTATTGGGGTTCATAACGAGGGCGACGAAAATGTCCTCTGAAATCACGCCGACGCTTGGCGTGTTGTAGCCTGTCCCATTCGTGTCGTCGTCATAGGTTGCATAGAGGCAACGCCATTGTGCTGACACGGACATGGGGAGCGCCGCGACGAGAAAAAGAACAAGCGCAAAAAGTAGGAAGTGTTTCATCGTACCTCCGTGTGTTTCGTGAAGGGAATGCGGGAATTCTTTGAGTGTCCGGATGTCCTGAGTGTTTGCGAATTGGGGCGTCGCGGGGCTGGCGCTCCGCGAACGTCCTCAGGAACTACACCCGACCTCAAGATTACTCAATTCCTGCAAAGAGTCAAGTTTTTTGGTAGTGTCTCAGTTTCCCTTAAAAAGATCAACGCAGAGGCGGGGAGGTCGCAGAGGAACGCAGAGTTTCAAACAAAAATAAGGATTTATCCTCTGCGATACTCCGCGTTCACTGCGCCTCCGCGATTTTCTTTCCCAACATGAGTCACTACCAGTTTTTTGGTGCTGGCTGGAGCCATTACCAGTTTTTTCCGCTTGCTTCAACTGCAAGGGATTGATATATTTTCAACCTGAGGCTCCCTGCACGATACCGCGTGCGTTTTCTCCGTTCGTTGTCATACCGCAGAAGTCCGTTGCAACCCGCTGGAGTTTCCGGACGAGACGCCCGGGACGGGTGCAAGCTTTCCATCCATTTTCAACTCTTCAAAGAAGGCAGAGTATGGTCGCAATGTTACGAAACATCTCCTTGATTCTTCCGACCCTTTGTGCCGCCTGTGTTGTTCCGATCTTCATGTTTGCCGGCACCACAGGGAAAATCGCAGGACGTGTCCTCGATGCGAAAACCCGGGATCCGCTGCCGGGAGCGAATATCGTGGTCGAAGGGACGACCCTCGGTTCATCCACTGATCTTCAGGGCCGGTATGTAATCCTGAACGTCCCGCCGGGAAACTACACCGTAACGGCTTCCTTCATCGGGTACAAGCGGATGCAAGTGACCGACGTCCGGATTTCGATCGACTTTACCACTACGGTTGACTTTGCCCTGGAAGAGGGAGACATCGAGCTCGACGTGGTGATCGTCGAAGGCGAGCGCACTCCCCTGATCCGTAAAGACCTCACGAACCCCGTCGCTTCAATCTCTGCCGAAACCATCAGCGAGCTTCCGGTCACGGAAATCAGTCAGGTGATCGGTCTGCAGGCCGGCATCACGGTTGACAACGACGGGTCGATCCATATTCGCGGAGGCCACGGAAACGAGATCGCCTACACGCTGAACGGAGTGAACATCAACAATCCTTATGAGAATTCGCGTTCGGTGTCGCTGGCGACGAACGCGGTGCAGGAAGTGTCCGTCTCCAGCGGGACGTTCAGTGCGGAATACGGAACGACGTTGAGCGGGGTTGTCAATTTTGTGACGAAAGAGGGGGGGCGATCACTCAACGGCGGGATCAAGTACTTCACCGGTGACCACGTCAGCTCTCACACCGATCTTTTTACCAACATCGATGACGTTGAACCGTTCAATGCCTACCGTGTTGAGCTTTCACTCGGCGGTCCGCTCCCGATGGAGGGGCTTTCGTTCTATACGTGGGGCGTCTACAACTTTTTTGGAGGAAGTCTCTACGGCGTTCGGCTCTATCGACCTGAGGATTCGTATCTCTCACGCGAGGGATTTCCCACGGGCGATCCCCGTCGCGGCTCAGTATCGGATCCGTACTATTTCGGTCCGTTCCGCCATCCCACCTCCGATCTCGTCGGAAGTTCCAGTGGAGATGGGGCTGTTGTCGCGCTCAACTGGCGTCGTTCCTGGAACGTTCAGGGGAACGTGAGTTATCACTTTTCACCGGAAGCGAAATTGAAATACGAGGCGGTTGCGACGAATGAGCAACGCCCTTCGACAAGAAGTTACACCGGGGTGACGAATTATTCCGGTACCTTTGCGTCTCGCTATAAACCGGACGGCCGGCGACTCCTTAAGGGCGAGGGCTATTTTCAATCGCTCGACTGGACACATGTCCTGAGTGACAAGATGTTCTACACGGTGAAGGTTTCCCATATCGTCGATCGTGAAACTGATCGGGCATTTGACAGCCCCACTGATTCGCGATACCTCCCATCCTTTTATCTCCAGCGTCTTGGTAACACAACCTTTCTTACAGGTGGGACGGACCCGTTCAGATTCTATCAGAAAACGGAAACCGTGGGAGGCAAGGCTGACCTTGTGGCTCAGATGTTTGCAATCCATGAGGTGAAAGCGGGACTTGAGCTCCGGAGCCACACCGTGAAGGTCGAATCGTACACCCTCCAATTTCAAGATCCGGCTTATCCCAGCATCGATCCGAGTTCCTCCAATTTCTTCACGGGCCTCTACAATTTCCGGCCGTTCATTCCCACAGTGGAAGGCGGATATGTCTCCTACTCCAACTCTCCGCTCCAGGCGGCTGCCTACGTTCAGGACAAGATCGAGCTCTTTCAATCTATTATCCTCAATCTCGGACTGCGCTACGACTATTTCGAGCCGGCGGGAAAATTCAATCCCCTCATCACCGATGAGCTGGCGCTTCAAGACACGATCTTTCTCTATAAGAACCTGCAGGATGCCGTGAAGAAACATATGGTCCAGCCGCGCATCAGCCTTTCGTTTCCGATTACCGATCAAGGAACGATTCGCTTCTCCTACGGACATTTCTATCAGATCGGAAACCTGGCGAGCCTCTATACGAACCCCAATTTCCGTGCTCCTCTGGGAACAAACCCCAGGTTCGGCAACCCCGATGTTACACCCCAGCGCAGCGTTCAATATGAGGTCGGATTGCAGCAGGGACTGACCGACAATCTGAAATTCGAAGTGACCGGCTACTACAAGGATGTGCGTGATTATATCTTTTTTCAGACCATTATTACGCCGAGGGGAGACAAGCAGTATTCGCTCTTGACCAATCTCTCCTATGCAAACACCCGTGGAGTCAGCTTCTCTCTGCTCAAGCGAAGGGCGCCCGGGGATCCGTTCTCTGTCAGCATGGACTACACGTTTCAGATCGCCGACGGAAGCCGCACGGCGCCGGAGGACGAGATCTTTTTCAGCGAGCAGACCGGGAGGCTCAGCGAAACGTTTCTAGTTCCCCTGAGTTTCGATCGCAGCCACACCATTACATCAACGGTCGCTCTTTCAGAGCCGAATGACTGGCTGGTAAGTCTCATCGGCTACCTAAGGACAGGAACGCCGTATACTCCGGAATTTCCGTCCACGGTCGTGCCGATCCCCTTTGTTCAGAACAGCGACCGGCAGCCGATTCAGTGGAACATAGATCTCAGGGTGGAGAAGTTCTTCCGGATCGGTCCTATCGATTACTCCGTGTTTCTCCAGCTTGACAACCTTTTTGATGTCCAGAACGAATTGGATGTTTATACCAACTCCGGCCGGGCGTTGTTCAATATTGAGGAGACAACCAATCCGTTCCGATTTGACAATCTGAAAAGCCGTATCGCCCGGGGTGATGTGGGATTGATTCCCCTCGAGGCAATTGGTTCGTACTACGCCAATCCGGCGAATGTCAGTCAACCGCGACTCGTGCGTGTTGGTTTTTCGGCGTACTTCTAAAAGGCAAAGGACATGAGTATGCAAAACGTTTTTCGTTCCAGCGTGATCATCGCTTCTCTGATGGGAATCGCATCGGTTCTTTCCGCCCAGCAGATTGATTGGAGAAATTACGATCCCAAAAAGGCCTCGCCGGCAGAAGCCGAAAGAGTGAACAGGTTCCTCGAAGAGAATTACAAAAGGTACCTAGGAAAGACGGCGGGTGAGCCGAGTGAGATCAGAAGTGCGATCATGAGGGGGAACAAGATCACGACGATTGTGTACAACTACGGGAACATCACCCGCCCCACTTTGAGGCCGCCCAACCTCCTGGACCTGGTGTGGAACCGGTTGGGATATGGGTTTGAGTTTACGCCTCTCTTGGCCGGTGAAGTGATCAAAGGGTCCGATACGATCCGGATTCTGAATGACGGAATGTGGCTGCCCAGTCAGGGAGGATATGCGCCGGACGGAAGCATCAAATGGGGGTGGCTCCCAAAGCGCGGGTATGCCGCCCCGGGACAGCCGGATATCGCCTCCTGGAGTCATCGGGCAGACGTCCAGGGCGATCTCACGCGGAAACCGCACAGCTGGCCGGAAGCATGGTACAACTCTGTTCTTGGACGGTACGTCTGGCCCGCATTTCTGGGGAGCGATGCGACGACACCTGATGAGGAAGTGTATTTTGTCGTCGATGACTACACCAACGCCAAGTATCCCTATTATCCCTTTCCCAACGACTCTTCAAAACGCGGACTCGGCCTCGATATGGAAGTCCGCTTTTTCCAGTTCAATAATCCTCTTGCCGAAGATATTATTTTCCTCGTCTACCGGGTGACCAATCGCAGTCCGAAGACGATCAACAGGACTTGGTTCGGCGTCTATGGCGATCCCCACGTGGGGGGGACGAGTGATTACGCAGATGACAGGGCGTTCTTCATTCCGCCGAAAGGTCCGTTGGCAGATCAGTACCCTCAGAGGGCCCGCAGCATGGTGTATGCCTACGATGATGACATGAGAGGTGATGGCGGTTTGCCGGCCGGGTACTTTGGCCTCAAGTTCCTCGAGAGTCCGACCAATTCCAATGATGGAATCGATAACGACGATGATGGGATCATCGACGAAAGCCCGTTCAATGATGCGGGTTTCTACATCGACGGAATCAATGTTCCCCTCACGTTCGGAATAGCAGACACGGCCAAATATACCGCCTTGTATGGCGCGCCGAAGCCCCGCTGGTCGGGAGATGAGAACGGCAACTGGGATCCCACCAAGCACGATGTAGGCCTCGACGGCATTCCGGGGACGGGCGACTTCGGAGAAGGCAATGGGAAACCCGATATCGGGTTCGATGCCGAGGGGAATCTGGTTGCCGAGCCGAACTTCGGCATCCGTGATGTGAACGAATCGGACCAGATCGGCCTCACGAGTTTCTGGGCGCTGGAATATACAAATTCGCTTCCGAACGTTCCGAAGAACGACATTTTTTTCTGGCAGCTCCTCTCGTCGGACAGTATCAGTACCGGGCCGAGCAACGAGCTCCTGAACAGGCCGGGTGACAATGTTCTTGTTTTTGGATCCGGGCCCTTTACGCTTGAGCCCGGGGCGACACAACGGTTCTCGATCGCCCTGATGATGGGGAACGACCTTCAGGATCTTCTGCTCAACGCCGAAACGGCCCAGCGTGTTCTCGAGGCGAACTATCAGTTTGCCGCCCCTCCGCCGAAGCCCAATGTGACCGCTGTCGCGGGCGACAAGAAAGTGACGTTGTACTGGGACACGATCGCCGAGGATGCGGTCGATCCCTTGACCAATCTGAATGACTTTGAAGGATACAAGATCTACCGAAGTGAAGACCCGACGTTCGCCGATGTCTTCACTATCACCGATGCCAACGGCAATCCCTTCCTCGGAAAGCCGATGCAGCAGCAAGGAATCCTGGCGCAATTCGATCTTGTGAACGAATGGTCGGGGTTACACCCCGTGGAATACCTTGGACGGGGGGTCAAATACAACCTTGGAAGCAACACAGGACTTGTTCATGAGTATGTGGATAGCAGTGTGTTCAACGGGAGGACATACTATTACGCGGTGGTCTCGTATGATCACGGATCAACGCTGTTCGGTGTTGAGTTCGCGCCTTCCGAGTCGCAGGCATCCATCAAACAGGATCCCGTGACGAACGAGATACAGTTCGATGTCAATACGGTCGGTGTGACACCGGGGCCGCTTCCGTCGGGATATAGCCCGGCCATGGTCGGTGTCAATTTTCTTGCGGAGCGGATCAACGGCATTTCAACGGGACCGGTCTTCGTCAAAGTTCTCGACGATCTTGCGGTCCCGGATGGGCTGACGTATCAGGTCGATTTCTTCCTGAAGGACTCCCTTACACTTGCGTACAATGTCCGTTCTCTCTCGTATTCAACAGACCGCATTCAGTCACGCGATACGCTCTTTGTGCCGTTGGGGAAACGAAATATTGATGTTCCAAGCGTTGTCGTGAGGGGCGCGTCGGGCAATGTCGTCGATCCCTCGAATTATGTGGTTGACGGACCACGCGGGCTTATCCGTGGGACCCTGGCCGGGGCCCTTCCATCGGGTGCGGCCTTCGACGTGACCTATCAATACTTCGCCGTTTTTTTGAGCACACGGTTCAACAACGAGGACGACAATTCGACGTTTGACGGAATGAAGATCTACGTAAAGGACGTTCCTCTCGGGATCGATTCCACGAACAGCGGATGGATCATGGTGAACAATACGAATCTTGCCGCCCGAGTTCATAAACCCGTTACGCTCGGGGCTTCTCCGTTTACGCCCGTCCCGCGCGATTTCGAGATCCGATGGAACTCCACGGACACGACGGCTGCGGGAAAATGGGCGTCTCCGGCGGATACCGTCCTGACAGCGACAGGACAGAGAATTGTCGTTGTTCCGTTCAAGATCTACAACGTCTCGGATGCCGCAGGTTTTCGTGTTGTCGTCGGCGGTGCTACTGCTGACAGTATGTGGAGGCCCGGCCGGGAGATCGTCATTCTCAGCCCCGATAATCCGATCCGAACATATGTCTCAGCAACCTTTTCAGCTCCGTCCACGGGTCAAGCGGTCCTGCCCACCCAGGGAAACGTCTATGTGGTGAGATCTTCAAGGCCTTTTGAACCCGGAGACCAATACCAGTTTACAACACAGGCGGTCAAGTTCGACGAAGCGCGGGCGAAGAACGAGCTTGACAATATCTATGTCGTGCCGAATCCGTACGTTGTCTACAGCACGCTTGAGGGGCTGGGACGAACCGCGACACGCAGAGGGGAGAGCAACCTGCAGTTCAGAAACCTGCCGCCGAAGTGTACCATACGAATCTATACAATGGTGGGTGAGCTTGTGGACACGATCGTGAAAGACGACAACAAGAGTCATGCGGACTGGAGTCTCCTCTCCTACGAAGGCCACCGGCTTGCTTACGGCATCTACATCTATCATGTTGAGGTCCCTGGAGTCGGAGAGAAGATCGGCCGCTTTGCTCTCATCAAGTAGAGTGGTATTGGAAATCGGAGGAACAAAATGACGAAAAAGCTTCGATGCTTCTGCTCATACCTTGCTTCGGCAGTTTTCATGGCCGTGATTGTGCATCCGCCTGAGGCTCAGGCGCAACTGCTCCGCAGTACGTCAAAAGTGGGAACGACCGCCGGACAGTTCCTCAAGATTGGCATTGGGGCACGGGCCAACGCCATGGGAAACGCCCAGGTCGCGATGATGGGGGATATTTCGTCGATCTACTACAACCCCGGAGCGCTTTCCCGGTTGCAGGTGAACAGCGAGCTTTCGTTCCATCACGCAAACTGGCTGGCGGACATTGACTTCGATTTCATCGGAGGCGTGCTTCCGCTTGGCGACATCGGCACGCTCGGCCTGTCCATCATTTCACTGAGAGTTCCGGAAGACATCGTCCGAACGGTGGAGTTCCCTGAGGGGGACGGACGACGATGGGACGCATCCTCACTCGCCATCGGCATATCCTATGCAAGGAGCCTCACGGACAGGTTTTCTATCGGGTTCAGCTTCAAGTACGTTCAGGAGAACATCTGGAGCGAGAATGCCAGGGGGTTCGCCTTCGACGTGGGGACGCTGTATATTTCGGAAATTCCAGGGCTTGTTCTCGGCGCGTCGATTTCGAATTTCGGCTCGCGCATGAGACTTGACGGCAGGGATCTCTTCTTCAACTACGATCCGGATAACGACCCCGGGAGCGGACCCAACAATGTCCCGTCGCAGGTGAGGACGGGTGATTTCGATCTCCCGCTTACGTTCCGGATCGGGATCGCATTGGATGTCGTGAGAATGGAAAACCTCCGCGTGACGACTGCCCTGGACGCGGCACATCCCAACGACAATACGGAATATCTCAACAGCGGGGTCGAACTTTCCTGGCGGGAAATCCTCTTTGCCAGAGCCGGATACAAGTCTTTGTTGCTGCGCGATTCAGAGCAGGGGTTGACGTGGGGTGTGGGTTTCCATTATGGGATCGTCAATTCGGCCACAATCAAATTGGACTATGGTTTTGCCGACTTCGGAAGGCTTCAAAACGTGCAGTATTTTACGTTTGGAATCAGACTTTAGCCGTGCAGGTAGAAGTCCGATGTCTCTATGCGACGCGCGAAGGTAGATATCGGACTTCTACCATGTTCTATCGGACGAGGAGCATTTTTCTGACAATCCTGAGCCCGGCGGATTCCATGGAGGAAAAATACACCCCGCTTGACAAACCGGCCGCTTGAAACAAGACTCTGTGCTGCCCCGCATCAACCCATCCGTCAACAAGAGTAGCCACGTGCCGACCGAGGATGTCGTAGACAATAAGTCGGACATTCCCGGCTGCCGGGATGCTCAATGAAATCGTTGTGGTAGGATTAAAAGGATTCGGATAGTTCTGCAGAAGAGCAAACCCGATCTGGCTTCGGGTGCCGACGGTCGGGACGTCGACGAAAAATGACGGCGATGTTGTAAAGACAAACCGGTCTTCGCTTGTCATGGGACGGCGTGTCAGAACAATGTTTGTATCACCGGAGGCCGGACGGAGGAGAGGCGCTCCGGGCAGAGAAGTCGCGATTTGGGCGTGAGTGTTGTTTGTCTGAATTCTGTACGACGTTGGCGTGAGAAAGACGATCCGTTCCCCGGGGTCAAACCGCTGATTGACGATTCCGCCCGTTTCAACGACGAGCAGATCCATCCTTTCATTGTCCATCAGGTTCCACGCTCTGAACGGAACGATCACATTCCTCACACCGGTGATGCCCAATGCCGTATCCAACGGCGCCGCGTATCGTCCGTCGGTCAGCGTGTCCAGGCTCCCCCAAATCAGAGCGGCGTCGATAGGCGCCAACCTCGCGACGCCAGCCGTCGGGGGTCCAACCTGAAAAATCAGATTCGTGCCGGATTGGTTGATGAAATGTGAGCGTTCCGTATCGAGCGAGAGATGGAACTCCGGGATGACCTCGACGGCAACTCCGTCGAACACCGGCGTAACATAAAAAATGCCCGCTCCGCGGTTCAGTTTGAATTCAGAAATGACAGTGTCGAGAATCGTCAGATTGACGATTGAGAGGGACGTATCGGTGATGCCGTCGGCGCGGAAGCGAAGCTCATACGTCTGTCCTGTCAGGGAGGCCGAATCGATCACATGGACGACGAAGCGGGACGTTGTGCGGCCGCCGGTATGGCTGGAGGCCGCGGCGGCAAGATAACCTGCCGGAATCGGGGGCGCAATTCTTCTGCCGATCACGTCATAGTTATTCCCCGTTTGGCCCCAGCTTGACCAGACCGCAAGGATTTCGTTCGCTCCCGTCGCAATCAAATCCGGTTCCCACTGAAAACTCTCCGTGTATTCGTTCAGCTGAATCTCAAAGCTCAGGTTCCGGCCGGTCGAGTCGAGAATCCGGCCGAAGACGCCTTCCCGGCTTCCGTCCTGTTTCCAGCTGGACCAAGCCACAGCGAGATTGCCGCCGGGAAGTTTGCGGACCTTCGGGAGCCACTGGTATTGCACAGTCGTTTTGTTGACAAGGGATTCAGGGCCCATTTTGTTGCCTGATCCATCGAAAAACTGAAGATAAATGCCCCCGTCGTCCCCGTCCTGTTCCCAACTGCACCAGACGACGACGAACCTGTCGTCGTGGATTGTTTCGATGTCCCCGAACCACTGGTAGTCGTTCGTATAAGTGTTAATGTGGAATTCCCCGCCCGCTGGAGTTCCATCTGCGTTGAAAATCCGGCCAAACAGGCCGTATCCCGACGGTGTGACGATGTCTTGTTTCCAGGATTCCCAGATGACGACAAACCTTCCGTCGGGGAAGAAGCTGATGGCCGGTCTGGCCTGGCTGTGGGCGGTTGTCACGTTCACTTGGAATTCCGATCCGACTTTCTGTCCCGCGGCATCGAAGCGTTGTCCATAGACGCCTTTGTCGCTTCCATCCTGGAACCACGAGTCCCAAACGACAATGAAACTTCCGGAGTCTCCGATCGCGACGGCCGGGTTGGTTTGTGTGTGAATTGTCGTTGTGTTGGCTAAAAACTCGTCTCCGAGAGGAGTTCGGTTTTTGAAGAGGCGGGCTTTGATGTCGTAGATCGTCGAGAATCCGGTGTATGAAGCCCAGACGATCACGAGGTCGCCGTTTGCGTTCATGGAGATCGCAGGTTTATCCTGATCGCCGCCGGTCACTGTGTTCACAAGAGTTTCCCCACTGGCGGGAGAGTCATCGGCATCGAAGAACTGGAGGTAGATGTCCCCGCGGGAGGCCGAGTCGACTTGCCCTTCGGATTTCCAGACGACAACATAGTTCCCGCCGGCGTCCCTGGCGATCTGGGGATCGCGCTGGACCGAGTCGAGAGTTGTGTTGACGATGAACTCGGATTGGGCGAATGCCAGAGAAGGAATAAGGGAGAGGAGAAATATTGTTGGAAGAGATTTCATAGTCGTAGGTCGCACTGCTTGCCCGCCGACCTGCGTCGGCTGAAGCCGGCTTCAGTGGGCATAAGCCGAAGCGACGTGCCCGACGAAGTTCGTTTTTTGAACGTAGTCGGGAGCGAAGGCGGGTCAAGTCCGACTTATGTGCCCCGGTGGTCGGAATGTCCGCCTTTGGCGGACGACCTACACCTCACTTCAGTTGAAAATCCAGCAGCGGGTATGTCCGCGCGGGCGGATACTCGTAATGCCACCATTCGACCACATAGATCTCCAATCCGCCCACCTGTTCCATCATCGACCTCAGCAAAGACCGGTTATCGAGGATGTTTTGCGGGAACCCCGTGTAGTCGATGTGTGCCTCCGGACCGAAGAAATCAAACGGCGTTCCCATGTCGAGTTCCTCTCTAGTGGCTAAATCGACCAGCGTGACATCCACCGCGGCTCCGCGGTTGTGCCGTGATCCGGTAGCGGGATTGGCAACAAACGATTGATACTCCGGCGGCAGGGTTTCCCACATCAGGTACTGGACAGCTCGGGGTCGATATCCATCAAACATTTTCAAACCCAATCCCATCTCCCGAAGACTGTCCTGGATGATGATCAGTCTCTTCGCCGTTGACATAGCGACGAGGCATTCGTCAGTGGTGTACAGTTTCTGACCCGAGCCGGAAAACACCGTGACGAAATTGTCTTCGGTGTTGTATTTGATATCGAGAACGATATCCGGGATCAATTCTTTGATATTGACGAGCTCATCGTCTCCCGTCTGGGCGAGTCCCATCAGGAGCGGACAGAAGGCGAGGATGAGGAGTTGTTTCATGGAGTTTGCGCTTGAGCTGTGATTGGGAAACAAAGAAAGGCCGCCGGAAACCAAGCGGCCTTTTCAAAAAGGGATCCCTATGGAAAAAGAAAAAAGAAAAAAGCAAGCAGAAATCAAAGAGAAAAAAGAAAAATGAAACAGCTTGGACCAGTCAGCAAAAAGACCGGTTTCTTTTTTCTGTTTGATGTTTCATTTCCTTTTGTCACAGAGTGACCCCTTTGGGGCTTTTTGCCCTTTGCTTTTTCTACATTTCCTTATTTGACCAAAACCATCTTGTTCGTTTTCTGGAAGTTACCGTAAATCAGACTGTAGAAATAGGTGCCGCTGGCAACCGGCATGCCATTGTTTCCTTTTCCGTCCCAGGAAATCTCTGCCCGCCCTGCCTGGTATTCCTCGTTGTTGATCAGGATCCGGATCTCCTTTCCGAGCACGTCATAGATCTTCATGGAAATGCGGGCCCGGACCGGGAGTGAGAAGGGGATCGTGGTGGATGGATTGAAGGGATTTGGATAGTTCTGTTCGAGCCTGTAGTCGTCGGGCATGATGATGGTAAGATCCTTTACCTCCACGCCGCTGAGTAGCGTCCCTTCGATAATGCGGAATCCCCAGCGCTTGGGATTCAGTTCATTCGTTGTCGTCGTGTCGAATTGGGAGGAGCCCGAGTTCCAGGTGTAGCGGGTGACGCTAATGCTGTCGCTGAGAGCCTGATACGGAAGAAGGATGTCTTCGAACCCGTCCTTGTCAAAATCCGTTTCTTTCGCGTAAATCTTTGAGGCAAAGGATGGGTCGATGGTCCTGCTCAGGGTGTCGAGCACGCCCAAGGAATCTCTGATCGTCAGAGCAGTGTAGATTGTTGAATCGCCTGGATAAAGCACCCAGGAAGTCCAATTGGCTTGTTCCCTCTTGTCTCCTCCCTGGAATTCCAGCGCCATCACATTGAAAGGATAGGTGGTGCTGATATATATTTCGTACTTGAGGTCGCCGTCAATGTCGCCGAAACCCGCACCAAACGTGGAGCGTGAGTCTCCCATCAGCCCCGACAGATCGAGGGTCCAGACATTTGAGCTGTCGATCTCAGCAGGGCTTTGACCGCTTTCGTAGGAGATGACGTGGATCTTTCCCGCCCCTGCCCCTGTAGGGTCTGTTCCGACAAAGGTTGGCAAGTAAACTTCCTCACGACCGTCTTTGTCGATATCGAATGCCAATCCGCCAAACAGCGCAACATAGTCGTTCGGGCTTGTCAATCGAAGGCCTGCCTTTCCATTGGTGGTATCAGCCAGGAGGTAGGTATTGGCCGACGGCACACGAACCGGGGAAACGGCCATTCGATCAAACGCGTGCATGATAATCTCCTTATTCCCCGTCCCGTCGAGCTGCGCGGAAATCATCGCGTAGTTGCTTCCTCCTCCCAGCGACCAGGTAGCGAGCTCAGACCGCAATTTTTTGAACTCAAAATCGATCACTGAGAACCCCGGGTCGTTGGTCGACCAGTCTCCGTCCGCGCTAAACACATAATACGCTTGCGTCAGGGAACTTCCAGTGCGATAGGCAACGAGAAGTTCGTTCTTGCTATCCCCGTCAACATCAAGAACTTCCATATACTCGGCGAATCCATCTGCCGCTTGAAGGAGAGGTGTGGAAATCAATTGAGAAGGAGAAGTACCATAGTTGTGACTACCAGGGACGCCATCATGCTCAAAGATGAAGATCCCGTTGTTGCTGCTCTGGAAGATTACCTCAATCTTTCCATCGTTGTCAAGATCCCCAAACACAACGTAGCGGGGAGTAGATCCGCCTCCTCCGCTTGTCACGCGGGGAGAAGTCCACACCAGCTCAATGGAATCGTTCCCTGCAGTTGCGAACACGTGGACGCGGCCGTCGGTGAAGTAGTTGGTCAGGGCAATGGCCGACTTGCCGTCCCCCTCGGGGTCCGGATGGTATGTGCTTCCGCGAATACTCTTCAGGCCGTTGAGAACAGAGTCCTGAGCAGTTCCTGGAAGGAGGGGATAATTGTACACCGTTGACAGACGGACTTCCTGAGCTGCCGAGGTGGCTGAAAAAAGAGCCGTAAAGAAAAGGAGGAAACAATTTTTCATGATAAGCTCCTTTGCTTGAAAGAGTCCAAATGGTTGGTAGGGCGTGGGGTTATCGAAAAGTATCCAAAAATCTAAGAAAACTGACCCTTCCTGTCAATAGAAAAAAACGGCGAGATAAAAATAAAGAATGAGATTTTTTGGCCGGGGGGTTGTTTTTCTCGTTTGTTTTTCCAATCATTCGGCAGCCCTTCCAACCAGGGAACCACGCTGCGCTGAATCTCTGCGCAATTCGAATTTTCCCTCATATCATAAGGAGACTTATCATGCGGCTTTTGCGTACAATTTTTGTCTTCGTGCTGTTCACCGCCTTCGGTGTTCAGCAATCGATGGCGGATGTGTTCGCGCATAATATCCGCTTCAGCAAGGAAGGCGGCAATTATGTTGTTCGCTTTGTCCTCAGCGATAACGCTGACTCAGTGCTCGTTACCTTCAAGGATGGTTCAACAGTTCTTCGCACGGTGAACGTAACGGACCTCTCCGCGGGGGATCAGTCGGTTACGTGGGATGGTCTGGACGGGACCGGAACTGCCGTTCCGAATGGAGACTATACGGTGGAGGTGACGGCGTATGATCAGGGCTACAGCGTGTACACAACGATCTATGATCAGGATCATGGTCTTTTTACCCGTGGTGTTACCGCAATAAGAAATCCAGCCTTGAAAGCCTTTGGATTTATCTACACAGCGGACAACGGCGGATACGGCGGACTTGGAACAGGCATCATGCGTCATGCCGCCGATGGAAGCCGCTGGGGTGACGTGAAAGGATTGCCAAAGGTAGCCAACACCGGTGCGACCGTCGGTCCACTCAACCTTCGCTACTCCTCAGAAGTAGACTGGGAAGGATACATTTATCTGATCGGCCGTGATAACCGGGAAATCTACCGATACCACACGGACACCGTCGATGTAGCGCTTGTTGATTCTGGCGGATACAAACCGTACACAATCGAAGGGCTGGGAATTCGTGGTACCGGGTCGGGTCGTTATGTCGGTGTCGCGGGAGTATATTATGTTTTCGGCTTTCTCTTGGGGAATAATGCCGCTCACTTTGGTTCCAAGGACACACTCTTGACGGCTGATTCCACATATCAATTCTACGATGTGGCATTCGGACGAGACTCGGCGATGTATGTGACATTCTACTCGCTCGGTGACACTGCGAAACCAGGCGTGGCAAAATTCGATCTCACGGGTTACGACGGGACTCCCTTAGAACTTTCTGATGCCGTCTGGAAGGCGACGATCGACAGTGGTCGCGCGAATACATTGACCTACTGGACGAATCCCAATGCTTCAGACGAATCTGGAGATAGAATCTATTTTGTCAACGTGGATATTGCCGGCGGTGGAAACCCCGGTGCCGGGGTAGGTGTATGGGCAATAACGGACCTTAACCTGTCTACGCCCACATTAACCTATGCCTATACTGATGTCGGCCAGAACAACACACAATTCCGCACTGATGTGGCTGCCGACGTCGTGGGGAATGCAATCTACTTTGAGAATACGACGGAGAACGTTGCAATCATTTCCCCCCCAACCGGAGGGAATAACTACACGACCGTTTCCCTTGACCAAATCAAGGTCCGTGCGTCGGATCTCATTTCTGACGTTCGCGTTGATGCAAACAGCGACCGTCAGCCAGACCGGCTGAATGATACGGTTTCGGTCATAGGTGTTGTGAATTCGGTTAACCCAACCGCCAGCAGTAACCGGTTCCAGTATTTTATCCAGGATGAAACGGGCGGGATTACGATCACAAAAGGGAGCCAGACCGGCGGAGGGCCTGTGTACCCGGTCGGCCATCGGCTTCTGGTGCGCGGCGTTGTGGCGTATTTCCGCGGACTGACTGAGATTGATATCCCCGACCTCACCACCGACATTGAGGTTCTCGATAGCAACAATACGGTGACCCCAACTGTGCTCACGATTGCTCAGTATCTTGCCGATCCGGAGTCTTACGAAGCTACGTTGATCAAGATCAATGGAGTCGCGAAAAAGGCGGGCTCGCCGGCCTGGCCGGGCAGCAATGCGGACGCGAACATGGTCATCTGGGACGGGAAGGATACTCTCGTCATGCGCATTGACCGGGATACCGATATGGATGGAACGACGGAACCGGTCTACCCCGTCAACGTCGTCGGGACGTCCACTCAGTTCACATCGGCCTCGACTGTTCATGATAACGGCTATCAGATTTCGCCGAACTTCCGGGCCGACTTCACCGAAAACGTCGCCGTCTCTCCGAATCCAAACTTCACCATGGCGACACCGGCAGATGGTGGACGAGTGGTTCTGGACGATTCGGCTCAGGTCGTCACGTTTTCATGGAACCCCGCATTTGACCTGAACGGCGACACCCTCACCTATCAGTGGGTGCCGATCGGCTTCACGGCACTCGGAACAGGCAATTCCGCGAGAGATACGTTCATCGTTCGCACCGGCTACGAAATGCTCACCTACCTCGGCACGGCCGATTCGGTGGCCTTGCGGTGGACTGCGAGAGCAAAGGATGCCGGACCGATCGTAGCCAGCGTCGATACTGCCACCGTGTGGGTTGTCGGCGGGTATCTCACAGGAATCGAGGATTTCGTCCTCCTTCCCAAGGACTACGATCTCTCGCAAAACTATCCGAACCCGTTCAACCCATCGACGGTGATTCAGTTTGCACTTCCCATGACCTCGAATGTGTCTCTGAAGATCTACGACATTCTGGGTCAGGAAGTCGCCACGATTCTTGACGACATCAGGAATGCCGGCTATCTCACGACGGAATGGAACGGGCGCAACGGGCACGGTGAAAGGGTTGCATCCGGAGTCTATTTCTATCGACTTGTTGCAAGATCAGTCGACGGAAGCAGGGACTTCGTCAGCAGCAAGAAGATGGTGCTCCTGAAGTAACCTCGCAGTTGTTGCAAAGAATCATGAAGCCCCCGGGCCATACTCGGGGGCTTTTTTGTCTCAGGCCCGACACCTCTTCCCCTTATGAAGGGGAAGACCGAGATGGGGTCGCCCAACATCCCCAAACGCCGAATACTCTTCGATGAAACCGTTTCTCCTCATTCTATGGCTTTCGTTCGGCCAGTTGATCGCCCAAACTTGGCAAACTCTTCCCAACGCTCCGGTTTCTCTGTCGCGCATTGACGACGTCTCGTTTGTCAGTCCCGCAACCGGCTGGATCGCCGAGCGCGGCGGCTCCCAACAATCGGGACGAGTCTGGAGAACCACGGACGGAGGAGCAACATGGACAAAACAGTTTGAACCGGGAGGAGCCTGCTTCCGCTGCATCGCCTTCACCGATCCGCTCCGGGGATGGGTCGGCTTGCTGGGAACGGAGGAGTTCTGCACGCAGACGGATACCAACATTATCTATTATACGACCAACGGGGGCGACACCTGGTTTCCTGTCACATCGATCAATGGGCCCATTCCACGCGGACTGTGTGGAATGCGTGTCCTGGATGATTCGCTTGTCGTTGCCGTGGGGAGAGTGCGCGGTCCGGCATTTTTCATGAAGAGCACCAATGGCGGCGCTTCGTGGCTCTCCAAAGACATGAATGGATATGCCTACGGGCTTGTCGATGTCCATTTTTTCACGGCCGATTCTGGCATCGCTGTGGGAATGACCGACAGCACAAACGAAATTTCCAGCGGTATCATTCTTACCACCGTGGACAGCGGCGAAACCTGGGACACCAGCTATGTTTCCAGTCAGATTGGCGAATGGTGCTGGAAGATCTCTTTTCCAACAAGGATGGTCGGATACGTTTCGCTTCAACGCAACTCCGGCTCCCCGGTCAATGTCCTGAAAACCGCCGACGGCGGTCTCACGTGGACGGAACAACGCCTGGCAGACTTCAATTATTATGTGCAGGGGATCGGATTTCTCGACGAAACGACAGGCTGGGTCGGGGGGAATAACACCTACCCTGTATACGGTACCACGGATGGAGGGTCCACGTGGGCATCGGCGGGATTCGGTTCGCGTGTTAACCGGTTTCAGTTCCTGGAGAATGGCGAAGGGTATGCCGTTGGACAGACGGTGTATAAGTACACATCATCGCCGACTTCCGTTGGCCGCCTTGCTGTCCCTTCTTCGTTCGTTCTTTTTCAGAACTACCCGAATCCGTTTAATCCCGGGACAGTGATCGGTTTTCAATTATCGCATGCCGCTGTTGTCAGACTCAGCGTATTTGATATGCTGGGGAGGGAGGTGGCGGTCTTGCTGAACGAAGAAAAGCCGCCCGGGCGGCATCTGGTGCAATGGGATGCGACCGGAATTCCGGCGGGGGTGTACTTCTCTTCGCTGCGCGCGGCGGGGAAAAGCGAAGTGCGGAAAATGGTGGTGGTGAAGTAGCCGACCCCCTGCCGAGGCTGTGCAAAATGTAGGTCGGGATGCCATCCCGACCAGGTTAGGTTTCGAAAATCTTCAAAAAGCAGCAACTCTCGAAGTGATTGCGTTAGTCGAGAGTACTTTTGCACAGCC
>JACPLA010000037.1 GCA_016186715.1 Ignavibacteriales bacterium
GCCGAAATTGACACCGCTGTACTGAGGAGTCAAACGGGCAAAGTCCTCGATTCTTCTGCTTATCGTCGGAAACGACTCAATCGTCTCTCTCCCGACGGAAGTGGCGGCGCCGGTTCTTTCAGCGCTGAAAATTGCATCGCGCTCGGCCGTGACGGTGACTTCTGCCATTGGCAGCGCAACGTCCCGCATGGTGAACTCCAGATTCGTTGTCACTCCAAGCGTCAGGAAAATGTTCTCCCTTACCTGGTTTTCAAATCCAACATACGACACGGTCACCTTGTAAGGGCCGCCAACCCTCATACCGGGAAGAGCAAATCTTCCGTCGGCCCGTGAGCTGGCTCCATACGTCGTGCCCGAAGACTGGTGGACCGCAATGACGTTTGCTCCGGGGAGCGGCTCGCCCGAGACGTTGGCAACGACGCCGTTAATCGATGCTGTTGTTACGCCTTGAGCAAGAAGCGAAAACGGAAGGAGCGCGACGATGCAAATGAGGAAAAGCCATCTCATCGTGACATGCTTCATAATATGCCTCCTGGATTGTTGGAGTTACGATTCGAGGGATTGTGCGTTGATTGCCACACGGTACAAAAAACATTCTATTCGGCGACGAATTCTACCGAAGAAAGTACAAAAACACAAGTGCTATGTGATGAAGAAACTGTAAACTTCCTGCAACACATTGGCTGCGTGCGTGTGACTTCATGACGAATTCGAAAACAAACGGCTATGTGTTGACAGGGGATTGGAAAATGTTGATAACTTTTTCTGATCCCTGAAATACTCGCGCATACTCCCAACGACGATCGGACAAACCATCGATCAAGCCTGGGAATGCCCCGCTCGGGAAAGAAATCGAGGCAGGGCGGATCCTATTTACAATCAAGGCATAACAGGCCGGGGATATCCTCGCAATTCCTTATTTGACAAGATGTTAACAAAACCTCCTTGTTTCCTAAGAAAATCGCAAAAAAGCAAAAATGATCAATGTTCATAGGGGTTTTTTCATTTTTTTGTTGACTTTGCTTGTAAAAACCCTATATTTCGGGGGGAAAAATCAGGGAGGTTGATTTTCAAGATGGTAGGTAATTTACCTTGAAGGAAGGTTTAACTAACCACAATATCCTCAAACCACTTAATAAGGGACCTCATATGCCAAAATCAATGTCCAAGAGCCAAGTTGCTGCGCATATTGCCAGCAAGTTTGAACTCAAGAAGAAGACTGCTGTCGGAATTCTCGAGGAGATTGCACAGCTCTCCTACCGGGAAGCAAAGAATTCCTTCACGCTTCCGGGAATCGGAAAGCTCGTTCTCGTGAACCGCAAGGCCAGGATGGGTAGGAATCCCGCCACCGGCGAGCAGATCCAGATTCCGGCGAAAACCGTGGTAAAATTCCGCGTCGCAAAAGCCGCAAAAGAGGCCGTGCTTGGGGCGAAGTAATTTCCCCTAGAAAGCTGGGCTTTTTCAAACGCCCCGGGATGAGCTTCCCGGGGCTTTTTTTCTCCACTACTGTAATGACGAGAGTTTTGACAAACGGAGGCGGGCATGCCCCTTTGACTACGAAATTTGAACAGTATCCGGGGGTTTCCCGGCCCGTGCCGAAGACGCATGACCCCCGGGCGCAGGCGAAAATACTATCTGTGCGCGGTGAGCGTGTTAACTGAGATACTACGCGGATTTGTTTTACCAAGAGCGCCATAGACTTATTCAGCTTTGTCAACAACACAGAAATCTGTAATATACGAGTGCAAAATGAAGCGCGGCCACCATTCTGACAACTCCTAGAACCCCAACGGGGTCGGATACCCTGGGTCGGGGTCCAGCCTCGATCAAGAACCATACAAGTCCGAATCATCTACAAGGGCGGTGCTTTTTCATTAACGTATTTTCTATCACACAACACTATGACGGTCCTTCATTCAAAATTTGAAACCGAGCTCCAGGTCCGTCCGGACGACATCGACATGAATCAGCATGTCCACAACAGTCGGTATTTTGATTACGTCCTGGCGGCCCGATACGATCAGATGGAGCGTTGCTACAAAATGCCCATGGAGGAATTTATCAAGCTGGGTTACGGATGGGTTGTTCGAACGGCCCATATCGAGTACAAACGCGCGCTGAATCTCGGGGACCGTTTTATGGTGCGAACATGGATCCATGAAGTGTTTTCGGATGGTGTGGAAGTGCGTTTTGAAATAAGCAGAAAAGAGAACGGGAAAATCTGTTGTGACGGTTATTTCGCTTACACGATGATCAATCTTAAGACGGGTCGTGCCGAGACGATTCCGGATTGGATTGTGGCGAGATACTCGGTGTGATTTGATATGCAAAGACAGGAGGAATCATGAGCTTTTTTCTGCTGATCATACTGTGTGGGATGTTCCAGGCTGCGTTTTCGCAGGAAGAAAGAGTTTATAGAACGTCCGACGGAATCGAGTTTCGGGTGGAAACAGTCGCAGCAGATCTGGAGATCCCGTGGTCGATAGTGTTCGATCAAGCTGGAACCATGTACTTCACCGAACGATCGGGTAATCTCAAAATGATCCGGAAGGGGGAGAAAAAACCTTCCCTGATTGCGGATGTCGACGACGTTGTCCATCAGGGAGAGGGCGGACTGATGGGGTTGGCGCTGCACCCGGATTTCGAATCGAATGGATTTCTGTACGTCAGTTATACGTTTCGCTTCAAAGGGAGCCTGGCAAACCGGGTAGTCCGATATGCTTTGAAAAATGGAGCTCTGCAGGAACGGAGGATCATCGTTCCCTATCTCCCGGGATCTGCGGTCCACAACGGATGCCGTCTGCGATTCGGTCCGGATAGGAAACTGTATGTAACAACGGGGGATGCTGCCAACAGGCAAAGAGCCCAGGATCCGACGTCTCTTGGAGGAAAGATACTGCGGCTCAACGATGACGGCAGTATTCCGCCGGACAATCCTGATCCGAAATCAGCGATCTTTGCGCTGGGAGTGCGAAATCCGCAAGGAATCGACTGGCACCCCCGGTTTAAGCTGCTGTTTGAGACCGAACATGGTCCATCGGGTTTTGACGGGCCTGGGGGCGGAGATGAAGTGAATATCATCGAAGCAGGAAAGAACTACGGCTGGCCTGTGATCCACCACAGGGAAGAGAAAGAAGGGTATGTCAGCCCTCTCCTTGAATACACTCCTGCAGTTGCTCCGGCAAGCGGAATGTTCTACTCCGGGATGGCTTTTCCGGGGTTTGCAAACAACTTCTTTTTTGGGGGATTGCGGGGGACGAGGATTCAAAGAATCGTTCTTGAGCCGAATAGTTCCCGGAAAGTGGTTCGGGAAGAAGCCCTTCTGCTGGGAGAATTTGGACGGATTCGTGAAGTCGCCCAAGGACCGGACGGGGCGATTTATTTTTCAACCAGCAACACGAGCCGCGGCCGCCCGACCTCGGACGATGACCGCATATTAAGAATCATTCCTATTAAGTAAGCCGCAGTGCTTTAGTTGCTTCTTCGCTAGGGGGAGCGCGCGAACTTCCTTTTTTGCTTGACACTCTTCCCTCTTTCCCTCATATTGTGGAAGCCTTTCCATAAGGGAGTTCCCCCTGGTTGTCACTATCTACGATATCGCTCGCGAGGCGAATGTAGGAATTGGCACTGTCTCCCGTGTGTTCAATAACCACCCGAGTGTTTCCGAGGATACTCGCGCACGGGTCCTGAAGGTCGCGAACAGGCTCAACTACCATCCTCATCCCTATGCTCGGGGCCTTGCGCGAAAACGGACCAACTCCATCCTTGCAGTCATTCCTTTCTTCACCTCGTATTTCTTTGTCGAAGTTCTTCAGGGCGTTCAATCGAAGCTGAGCGAGTTCGATTGTGACTTGATTCTCTACGGTGTCAACCATCCCGATCAGGTGGACGCCTCGTTAAGGCGCAACACGATCAGAGGCCGGGTGGATGGTATGTTGTTTTTCTCCATGAAGATGCCCGACGACTTCGCAGAGCAGTATCTCCACCTCAAGACTCCTGTTGTCCTCGTCGACACGTTTCACCGCAGCTTTGACTCTCTGTCTGTGGAAAACATCGAAGGCTCCTACGTCGCGACAAAACACTTGATCTCGCTCGGCTACAAGCGCATCGGTATGCTCAACGCCAACCTGGAGAGTGCCCCGGCCCGAGAAAGGCTAACGGGTTTTCAGCGAGCGATGAAAGAAGCCGGGTTGCCTTTGAATCCTGATCTGATTCTGAGAAGCGCGTCACCGAGGCTGGACGGCTTCACGAGGGAAACCGGCCATGATCTCATGGAGCAACTGATCGGCTACGGTCCTCGGCGGCCCGATGCGGTCGTGGTTGCCAGCGACATACAGGCCGTCGGATCTCTGGCGGCGATCTCCGAAGCCGGTCTGCGATGCCCGGATGATATCGCCCTTGTTGGCTTCGACGACATCACTCTTGCTGCGAGCCTCGGCATTACGACCATGCGCCAGCCGATGTACGAAATGGGCGCATTGGCAATTGAAAGACTCATGAGCCGGATGGAAAACCTCGATAACCCGCCTCTCCATCAAACCTTCACTCCAACCCTTGTCGTCAGATCAACGTGCGGCTCTTCAATCCAAAAGGCTATTTCTGCACAGGTGCAAGTATGAGTAGCCGCGACGCGTTCCATAAACTCCTTATCGTCAGCGTCGCGTTGTTCTTTGGCTTCAGACCCGAGTTCATATACTCAATGAGTTCCTTAGCACCGGTCAATACCTCCGAACGGCAATTCGTTCCCGAGTGGGCGAAATCAGCCGTGTGGTATCAGATTTTTCCTGAGCGTTTTCGGAATGGCGATGCCGGAAACGATCCCGCAAAAGAGGAACTGGCCGGCTCCTGGCCTCATTTTGTCCCTTCCGACTGGCAGACCAGTGACTGGAGCGGAGATTGGTACGAGCTTCAGCCGTGGGAGCGGAACGATAATCGGGGATTCTATGTACACGTTCAAAACCGAAGATACGGGGGCGATCTACAGGGGGTGTTGGAGAAACTTGATTATCTGAAGGAGCTGGGAATTACTGCAATCTATTTTAATCCGCTGTTTGAATCTCCCTCTTTGCATAAATACGATGCGGCCTCATACCATCACATTGATAACAACTTTGGACCGCACCCGGCGGGGGATCGGCAGGCATGGATGCAGGAGAATCCCGCGGATCCCTCGACATGGACCTGGACGTCCGCCGACCGCCTGTTTCTGAAGCTTATCGAAGAGGCGCACAAGCGCGGGATGCGCATCGTCGTTGACGGCGTCTTCAATCACGTCGGGCTCCGGTACTGGGCGTTTGAAGACGTGAAACGACGACAACAGCAGTCTTCATACAAAGACTGGTTTATCGTGAATCGATGGGATGATCCAGCAACTCCGGAAGACGAGTTTGACTACGAGGGATGGATGGGAGTGCGCGAATTACCCGAGATCCGTGAAGACGAAAATGGCCCCCCCGAATCCTTTGCCGACCATGTGCACGCAGTTGTCCGGAGATGGATGGATCCCAACGGCGACGGAGATCCATCGGACGGAATCGACGGTTGGCGTCTCGATGTTGCGGAAAAAGTCAGCATCCGCTTTTGGGAGAAATTCCGGACGTGGGTTCGAGAGATCAACCCAGAGGCGTACTTGGTCGGTGAAGTATGGTGGGAGGATTGGAAGAATGATAAGATGTTCAATGCGGCCCCCTGGCTTCAGGGAGAGGTCTTTGACGCCGTGATGAACTATCGCTGGGCACGCGAGGCATTCCTCTTTTTTGCAGGAGAAAAGACCCGTATCACAGCGATAGAGTTTGCCCGCCGTCTCCAGGGACTGCTGACAGACTACCCCGCCCAGGTAAATTACGTCTTAATGAATCTCTACGACAGTCACGATACCGATCGCATCGGGTCGAGATTGTTGAATCCCGATTTTCCCTACGACCATTTCGCGAGTCCCGTCGACAACACCGCATACGACGTCCGGAAACCGGGACTGAACCAGCAAAAGATTCAGAAACTCATGGTTTTGTTCCAAATGACGTATCTCGGCGCGCCGGTGATCTACTACGGGAGCGAAGCGGGAATGTGGGGAGCAGATGACCCGGATTGCCGGAAGCCTATGGTGTGGGAGGGAATGGTTTTTTCCCCGGAAACAAAACACCCGTTTGGTGCGAACCGCCCCAACGACGAAAATACTTTTAACCGCGAGCTCTTCGATTGGTACCGCACGACCATTGCATACCGACATGCACACCCATCGCTGCAAAAAGGTGAAATGAGTTTCCTCAAGACAAGCGATGACCGCAACGTACTGGCGTATTATCGGCACGCAGGCAGCGACGCGGTGATGATCGTGCTCAACAATGCCTTAGAGCGACAGGAAATCCGTGTCGATGTGACGGCGGAGCTGGCATCGAAGAACTGGGTTCCGGGTCTTGGAAGCGCAGATTTCCGGTTCGATGATGCAATGCTGGTGACGCTGGAAGCCAGATCAGGGATTGCGATTCATTCGAACTGACAATGAAACATCTCTTTCCATCTCTTCTGTTCTTGCTCCTTGTCGGAGGAGAACCGGTATTCGCAACTCCCGGGGGGAAGGGAAAAGAGAATGCAGGGGATGGTTCTGAAGGGTGGATTGCAAGAGTCAATGGGCAGCCGATCGACTTCGATGAATATGTCCGGCGATACACCGATTTTATTTTTTCAAATGGAATCAAGGACAATCTCCTCGCACGCCGGGCGATCCTCGATAACATGATCAATGAGGAGTTGTTGCTTCATCATGACACCCGGACGAGCGTTCTTTATCATCCAGACTACTTGAATGATGTCGCGCGGGCGGAAACGAGGATCGTCCTGGCGTACCTCAAGGATCAGGAGATCTACGCGAAGATCACCGTGGATGAGCGCGAACTGCGGCAGGCCTTCCTTCGAACGAATGAAAAACTTGCCGCCCGTCATCTCTACGCCACAACGGAGGAGGAAGCGAACAGCCTCTACGAACTTCTGAAGATGGGAGTGGGTTTTGATTTTCTCGCAGAGCAGGTTTTCACGGATTCTGTTCTTCGTAACAATGGCGGCTACCTTGGATATTTTAGCTGGGGCGACATGGACCCGGCTTTCGAGGAGGCCGCATATTCCCTTAGGGTTGGCGAAATCTCGCCTCCGGTGCGCACGGCACAGGGATACAGCATTATCAGGCTGGAGGATCGGCTTTCCCATCCGTTGCTAACGGAGAATATGTTCTCACAAAAGAAATCTCACCTCGAGGCAGCCTTGAGGATGAGAAAAAAAGCTCCGGCAGAAGTAGAGTATCTCCAGGAAATCCTTCATGCCAGACAGGTTGTGTATCACGATGAAGAACTCAATATTTTGCTTAGCGACCTTGACCGGTGGTTTACCGCGGGCAGAGAAACAGACAGAGTCCCGGATATGTCCGCGGTCTGCGCTGCATATGATCAAACAACGTATTCCCGCGGCGATCTGCTGCGACGCTTGAGCAAACTTCCCGTGGACCAACGGCAGCTGATCACGTCCATGGAGGTGCTGAAAAGTGCCGTCCGGGGCTTGATGACACAAGATCGGCTTCTTTCCGTCGCACGTCAAAAGGGGTACGACACCCTGGAGACTGTCCGGCAAACGTTTGAGAAGACAAAGAACTCCCTCTTCTTGAAATACCGCTTTCGGGAAATCGCCGACCAGACCCACGTTCCGGATTCGCTGATTCTTGAATACTATAGGACCCATATCGACCGATTTTCAACCGAGCACGAGATAAATGTTCAAGAAATCCTTGTGAATGACCGGACGTTGGCGGATAGTCTAAAGAATGCCATCGCGGCCGGCGCAGACTTCGGAACTTTGGCACGACAGCATTCGATGCGGAAATGGTCGGCGGAAAATGATGGAATCATGGGATTTGCCCCCCTCTCGCGATTTGGACAGTTGAGAGGTACCCTCTGGGATGCAACGATAGGGGAAGTCGTTGGACCGATTGCTGTTGCGGAGGTATTTGGTCTTTTCAGGGTTTTTGGGAAAACGGAAGTGAAACCAATTTCATTCGACCGTATCCGCGGGAGGGTCGAACAGGAGTTCAAATTCGAGAATCAACGAACGGCTGTGAGACGGTATTTAGATCGACTGAGAGAGAATGTGGCGGTCGATATCAAC
>JACPLA010000038.1 GCA_016186715.1 Ignavibacteriales bacterium
ATTGACCGCGCGCTCACCGGGCGAATAACGATGCCCTCCAGGTTCGCGAGAGTCGACAAATCGAGCTGGCTGAGATCTTTCCCGTCGGCAAACCGATGAAACGGCGCATCGACATAGGTGCCCGTGTTGGCTACCATCTCGATTTTCCCGATCTGAAACTCGGTTCCGTGGCTGTAACGGGACCGCGAGTCTGCCCGGGTCCAATAATCGCAGATGATCGGAGCGGGAAGGCCCTTGTACGTCACCATTCCGTCTTCAACAATATGGCTGACGTCGATGAACCGGGTCATTTTTCCTCCTTGCCGCAGACCCATAGAAAAGAAAGCCCGGTCGAGGCCGGGCTTTGGACTGGATACGTATGTGCAAAGAGCTATTTCATCAGGGACATCTTTTCTGTGAGCACCAGCGAGCCGGAGATCAAACGATAGAAATAAACACCGCTCGCGAGGCCTTGAGCGTCGAACCGTACCGAATGCGTTCCGGCGTCACGGTAGTCATCCGTCAGCACTTTTATCTCCTGCCCCAGAGCGTTGTATACTCGCAGGCTCACATTTCCTGGCTCCGGCAGGTCAAATCGGATTGTAGTCGTCGGGTTAAAAGGATTCGGCATATTCTGATAAAGCCTCATTTCCGTCGGGACGGTCGGGAGGGATCGGGGCTCCAGTTGATCCCAGCCGGTGACGTTCGCCTGACTTCCCGTGGAAGTCTCGACCGTAAATCTCATGAAGTCCCCAGAGCACGAGAAGGTGCTATTCCGTGACGCCGTTGCACGCACCCTCAGCCTGATCTCTCTACCGGATGAAATGAAGGAAGCGGGAGATGCTTGTGAAACGGTAACGGTCACATCGGTCGTTCCCACGGTGCGCGAGTCAATTTGAGTCCATGACGAATTGGAAAAGTTGAAAAGATAAAGAACCTGCGTCCTGCTTGCAGAATACTTTCCGTCGTACGTTACCGTCAGTTTCGTCACAGAGCCCGGAGATTCTGAAATGACAGCTTGTCCGTACCAATCAGTAATTGAAGAGTTTCCACTGCGCGCAGAGTTCACCACAAAGTAGCTTCCGTCGTCTGAGGCGAGGTTGGTATGACTTCCCGAGGACAAGGTTCCTGTGAGGATACTGGTGCTGCTCGCGGCGTAATTAACCGGTCCGCTGGTCGAGGATGTTGCAAAGCTGAATTCAGAGGAAGTCGACGTGTTTCCCGCGGCATCCGCAGATTCAACAACATAGTAATATGTCGTTGAGGCCGAAAGCCCCGTTAACCCTACGCGGTGCGCTGTGACCAGACTTGTGTTGCTTACAGTTGTCGCATGATTTCCCGGTGATGTCCCGTATCTCACGACTGATGTTGCCGGCTCGTCTGTACTCCAGACAACGTCGGCGGACGTCGCCAGGACGTTTTCCGTATGGACGTTGGAAATGACCGGCGGCGTTGTGTCGCTTCCGCCCCCTCCGTCAAGCGAAAAAGCTGCCGGGAGGCCGGCGCCGGAACGCTCGTCCGGGCCCTGACTGACTGCACCGGTGGCCGTGATGGAATAGCCGCTCGAACCGTCGGTTGAAATAATCACGTCTCCCACACAATAGCCGGCAAAGCTTGTCCCGCTTCCCGTCGGCTGGCCCTCTTCGGTTTGAAGGACAAGAGCTGGAGAAGCTGTAATGCAGGATGCCTGTGCCAGGAGTACTTTTTCCACGACATCTTTCCTTGGATGATGCCATGTTGCACCCTGTCCTGCGCCGACAGAGATGATTGCCACCGTCGGCGTCAACAGATTCATATAGTCCTTGTTCGTGCTGCTCTCGCTTCCATGGTGGTTAACGTGAGAAATTTCCACACCATTGGATGTCAGGAGCGGATTTGCACCACCGGGCATAATTGCATTGACAAGAGGAGTTTCAACATTGACCTGACCGGTCGACCTGCCCGTACAGGAATTATCGTCGTCGCCTCCGCCAAGGTCGCCGCAAATCAAGTAATCGAAGCTTCCATATTGAACAAGCAAAGCAATGGAGCGGTCGTTTTCATTGTCATGAGCGCCGTTGATGAGTCCGACGCCTGCTACAAAGCCGTTTACAGCCACACATGTTGCTTTTGCGCCGTTGCCAAGGTCTATGATTTCTCCCAATTGCATTGCGATGACACCGCCGGACGATGTCGTTGCCGCCGCGGCTTTGAATTCCTCGATGGGCGTATTCGTCTTGTTGCTTCCATTATAATACACCTTCAGAGCGTCATAGCCGGAGTTGATCGCCTCGGTAAGGCCGCCGTAGTGGTCAAGGTCCAAATGGGAAGCAATCATGTAATCGAGTTTTGTTGCTGTCGTGATCCCTAAACTTTGCAGGTACGGGACTACTTCATTTGTTCCCTTTGTTTCGTCCCCGCCGTCATAGAGAATGACCTTTCCGTTGGGGCCCTTGATCAGAGTACTGCCTCCTTGCTGGACGTTAATGTAATGGATCTCCAGGTTCTGTCCGAAGATGAAGAATGGCAAAAGCAACACTGCTGCCAGGGACAGGAGTACCGACCTGTGCGCCTTAATGCTGTTCATCGGAAATCTCCATATGGTTTGTGAGAATGATTTATGGAAATCATGCTGGAATTCCAGGAGAAAGAAAAAAACAAATTGAAAACGACAGGAGAAAACGAAAGATGAACGGAGGGGAGACCGGATAAAAATAAGCGAGTCCGATATTTTCCTTCGGCGAATGGAATTTTTAGCGCCAACCATGAATTACATCGCACATCCCAATGCCTGCATGTTTCCCGAGGAAAAAATAGAAAATTGCGCTGTGATTGTCAAGCAATTTTTGCGTGGGCCTTCTGTTTTACATGATCTGAGGGGAGGAACCGCGGACGCTCTTTTCTTACAGTCGCTTCAGGATTGCGATGGAGACATCGTCAGTTGGCTTGGCGCTTCCAATAAACCGGTCGAGTTGCTTGATAAGGCCTTCGCCAATCTGCTCAGTCGAAAGCTGTGCAACCTGCGGGAGAAAATCCAGAAAATGTTGTTCGCCAAAGAATTCCCCCTGTTCGTTTTGAGCGTCTGTCAATCCGTCGGAATAGGCGATGAGAATATCTTCGCGTTTCAATTCGACGGAGTGTTCGGTGAACGCGGCCCCCGGCAGCAATCCGAGCGCCGCATCACCCTTGTCCATTTTGTGAATACTCGCTTTCTTCACCACAACAGGGGGAAGATGCCCGGCGTTCACAAAACGCACGGTGTCCGAATCCGCACGAAATTCAATATACAGCAGAGAAGCAAAAAGATTAGGCAGACTGTCACGGTTGAAAATCTGATTGAGTTTCGCCACGAATGTGCCGAGTGAAGTGAAATCCGTGACGAGCGCCCTCATCGTTGCCTGCAGTTTCGCCATCAACAGCGCTGCTCTCAAACCTTTTCCTGCGACGTCGCCCACCGCAATGCCAAACTTTGATTTGTTCAGAGAAAGAAAATCAATCAAATCCCCGCCCACTTCGTTTGCGGACCGCGTACACAGCCCTTCAATTCGAGCATCAGGATGAAGAGGACAATAATGCCGGCCAACACGTTGAAGTTAAAAACGATATGAACGTTTTCACCGTTGAAGTTGATTTTGTCCTGAAAGAGAAGCAGGACAAACGCCAGCGCGAGGAGAAGCCTCCGTGCCGGAGTCAATTTCAACAGCAGGCTTTTGAGCATCCACCAGGAGAGAAAGAAAAAGCGCTTCACGCGGCCCATTTCTTTGAGTCTCTTGTGTTGCTCTTCGTTCAGGATAAACTGTCTCAAGTCCTGATAATCGCGTCGGATGGTTTTTCGTAAATCGCCCCGGCGCATGTCTTCAAGTAACGTTCGCGCGAGCTTCGGTTCACTGTAACTGGTTCGGTCGTTCATGATCGTTGCATTTGTAATCCAGAATATTAGGACGAAATTTAGGCAAGAAAGTTATAAAGCGCAGAGAATTTTTGCGCTTTGTCAGCAAAATTTGGTGAGGTTACGAAAAGCAGGAACCTTCATTTCAATGAGGATCTCCCGGCAAGAGCAATCCACGCCGAAAGAGCGGCCATCTTTTCATTTGCACTCCAGGGTTTCTGCGAGGCCCCGATGCGAAGAAGCGTCTTTTTCAACTGTGATGGAGCGACATGGAGAATGGCCGAGGCCTCAGAGTAGATGTTGCGTTCCAGCATGACAACTGTGAGGATTCCGTGTGAACCCAAAGCACCTGCGAGAGCGGTCCTGAACGTTTGTCCTTCGAAGGCATGCGCACGGATGTGCAGGTTTCCAATCGACATTGGATCCGTCAAACTTCCCACGACAAGTGCGGCCGTTCGAACTTTTTGCCCCTCCCTTCGAAGTTCATTCAGGAGCTCGCGAATCGATTTTCGTGTTGACTGATGTATGATCTTGACTCGCTTTTTGACAACGGCCGTGTGTTCCTCAAGCTTGCCGGTCCCGGCGTGGTACGGCTGCTTCGTTTCCGGGACGTTGGGATCGGACAGGAGCACGGTTCGACTTTTGAGAATCACGGGCGATTTTATCGGGCCAGCCACTATCACAGCAGATGCCCATCCGGATTTCACTCGAAAACCGAGCGTTGTCTTTCCGAAGATTCTCTGTGTCTTTGCCATCTTCTTTTGATGATTTTCAGGACAAATTCAGTTCGTATCGTTGCTCTGTTACGGTGGTTCCCCACAGTTTGTGCGTTTTCTCTTCGGTGAGTTTGAACCCGAAAACGCGATACAGTTGTGCAGCCGCATTAAGTCTCTTCTCCGTCCAAAGAAAAACCGACCGATAGCCGCACGCACGGCAAAAACGAAGGGCCTCTTCCGTCAACTTCTTTCCCATTCCTTGACCACGGAGGTCAGGATGAAGCAGCAGCCACCGCAGTTGCGCGTCTTGAAGAGAAACTTCTACGATAGCGACAGAGCCTGCTATCTTGCCATCTTTTTCAACGACCCAAATCTTTTCCCGCGGCGACGGGGACTTTGCAAACTCTGAAAGTGGGCCCGCCACATAAGCTTCGAACGTGTGATCCCAGCTGTATTCCTTTGCGTACAACGAGCCGTGAAGAAATGTCAGTGCGCCGATGTCTCCCGGACGTAGATCATTTCTGACTGTGACGTTTGCCCGGATCGTCGGTCGGCGCTTCTGTCTTCGTTTTGAGGTTCGCATAATCTTGCGCTGTCAGGAGGTAAGAGGGATGATGAAGGCCGGTCGGAGAGTAATACTCTGTGTGGGTGTACTTGAACCCCAGTTTGTCCAGAAGCGAACGAGATGATTCATTCCTCGGGTTGTGTCCTGCAAACAACGCGGAAACGCCAAGAGTTGTAAACGCATACTCCATAATTCCCCGCACCGCCTCAGTCCCAAATCCTTCTCTCCAGAATTTCGAACGGATGTGAACTCCGAGCTCATACACCTTTTCTGAAACTTTGTACGGCCTCAGGCCGCAGCACCCAACATGCTCACCGCTGCCAAGAAGAAAAACCGGCCAGTATTGAACGCCATAGGTTCTCGCTGTTGCCAGTTCTTTTGTGAGAATCTCCTGCACCTGTTCCATGGAAAGTTGCCCCCGCGCATCGATGAATTTCGTTATCTCAAAATCTCCCCAGAGGCCGAAGGCAAGGTCATTGTCGGTTTCGTTCCATGAGCGAAATCCGAGACGCTTGGTCGTCAGAAAATATGCTGCCACCCGGCCGACTCCTGACGTTCCTGGCTAAAGAGAAAATGACAAGCTCAACGACACCGTGAAGCCGCGCGTGAGCCCGTCCACATTGACTTTTCTCTGGAGGACAGGCACGGCTGCAACGAGCTGTACTTCTTTTGAAGCATCAAGAGGCCACAGCAATTTCCCAAGGAGGTTGACCTGAAATTGATCGCTCCCGGGAACGTTGACAAACGTATTGCCAGGAGATACGGAATCGAGAACGGAGGACTCAGAAACTCTTTTAATCGCAAGGGCTTCAAACGAATACGGAAACTCTTCCAGCTCCCCCGAATAACCCGCCCGCAGAAAGAAGTCATCTCCGCGGCGGAGCAGTGTGACCGAATTATCGCTTCTCCCGCGCGAAAACTGATAACCGACCGCAGCATTGAAGGGCTCTTGAGCGTACGAAACTCCGGCCAAAAGGTCGTTCGTCCCCAGCCCCGATTGGTACGCCTGAGGAAGCCCGCCCGCGTTATCGTTTCCGGTTGCCACCTTCCCACCCAGCTCAACACTGATGTTCGCCACGCCATCTGTCCACACCTGCTGACTCCAAAAAACACTAAGATCGCCGATGCCTGAAGTGTTACCCAAGGGACCGGATTGACGGGACCAGGGAATGGACGCAATGATGTTCGCATCTTCCAGCACCCGAAGGGTCGCCTGAAGATTGACCGAGTGAAACGTGAGGTCATCCGCTTTTACACTTCTTCCGAAGTTGTAGGAAATGCCGACGCGATGTTGAAGAGGCGACGATATTTTTCCGATTGCACAAACACCGGCGTCGGAGCACTGGGAAACGGCTTTAAATGACGCTGCACAGAGGAAGATGAAGAGAACTGAAATTGATTTCATGGCTGAGCCTGCATGCGTGTTAATGATTTTCGCGCTGTAAGGTAGCCCGAATGTCTGTCAGAATTTCGCAGTATCTCCATGCGGCCGGAGCGTTGGGTTCCTGGTGATGATCCGGCTTCAAATTCAGATTCCCTGTGGACAGGAGCACCTTTTTAACATTTGGATTTTGTTTCACTTTTTCCCATGTCGCAGAAACGATCAGGCGATAGTGATCGCCGGGTGTATCGGGCTTATATTCCATCTGCTTTCCTTCGAACGTCACCCAGGTGATGCCCATGCGTTTCATATTTTCTTCGGCCAACTCGCCGGCCCTTTTTGCTTCAAAACTTGTCA
>JACPLA010000052.1 GCA_016186715.1 Ignavibacteriales bacterium
CTTTCTATGGCTTTTTGGTTTGGCACTGTCTCGACAAGCTTGATAAATGGTCGTCCCTACGGGACTTGATTGATTTTTGTGATTCCATTGTCTACTACCAGACGGCCATCCCTACGGGATTGATTTGATCCCCTGCTTGCTCTGTTCATTCCACCAATCGGCCATCCCTACGGGATTGGTTGTTCCGCCGTCGCGTGCTTATTCGGCATTCAATCCTGCAGGACGCACTTTTGCTGCTTATGACCACCACACAGCCAACCTGTGTCGAACCTCCTGGTATCCAGCCGTAGGGACGTGCTTATGGTGGAGTTCCGTAGGAACGACCTAATCACGGCAAGGCTTATTCAAAGAAATCAAACAAATATTTTTCATCATACGGAATTTCAAATTCCCTCAAGAAATCCAAATATTCCTCTCTGAACGTTTTCACCCGGTGATGTTCTTCCTGGTTCATGATATACCGTATCACCGCATCTCGTTGGGACCGGGAGTGTGAAAAAGCACCATATCCTTCCTGCCAATTGAATTTGCCTTTCACCAATCTGTTGTCGTTAATCCATTTGGACGACGATGCTTTCAGCATGCGCATTTGGTCAGAAACAGATCTCGTCACCGGCAATTCAAAAAACGTGTGAACGTGATCCTGCCAGCCCCCAACTGCCAAAGGATAAGCATCATCGTTTCTCAAGATGCCGGCCATGTAACGATGAAGATCATCGCGAAAATCCTTCGTGATGATCTTTTCCCTCTCCTTCACAGCAAAGACACAATGGATGTTGATCTGTGAATATGTGTTTGCCATAATACCCCCCTTGTGAATGGTCGTCCCTACGGGACTTGATTGATTTTTGTGATTCCATTGTTTACTACCAGACGGCCATCCCTACGGGATTGATTTGATCCCCTGCTTGCTCTGTTCATTCCACCAGACGGCCATCCCTACGGGAATGATTTGATCCCCTGCTTGCTCTGTTCATTCCACCAGACGGCCATCCATACGGGATTGATTTGATCCCCTGCTTGCTCTGTTCATTCCACCAATCGGCCATCCCAGCAACTCTAGTTCCGTAGGAACGGCCTAATACGAGCCTTCACCCACCACCACCTCCCAGACCTGAATCGGCGTGTCCAATCCCTTCGGCTTCACCGGATCCATCGGACGCGTGACAACGTGATCTTTCACCAGCTCGTACGTCCGTTGAGAGATCATGATTCCCTCCACGGGTGCACTGGATTCGAGCCGCTGCGCCAGGTTGACGTCTGAGCCAAGGACCGTGTACGACAAACGACGTGCCGATCCCATATTTCCCACCACCACGGGCCCCGTGTTGATTCCAATCCGAATCCTGATCGGGAATCTTCCCTTCCGCTCCCACTCCTCCCTGAGCAACCTCGTTTTCTTCTGCATTTCGATCGCCGCCCTCACACACCGCACCGCGTGATCCGGCTGCGGTTCGGGGTCTCCGAAGAACACCATCAGTCCGTCCCCGATGAACTTGTCCACCGTTCCTTCATACTTGAAGACAATGTCGACCATGGCTTCAAAGTATTCGTTGAGGAGTTTCTGAATTTCGTCGGCGGGAAGGACCGAAGAATAGGTCGTAAAACTTTTGATATCGCTGAACATGATCGTCAGTTCCTTCTTCTGTCCGGCGGCCGTGATCAGGTTCGGATTGGCCATGATTCTTCGAACCACCGCCGGAGGGAAATACGCTTCGAAGGAACGCCGGAGAACCTCTTTGTTTTTTTCCTCATTGAAATAACGGTAGGCGACAATGGAAAACATTCCGAGCAGGACGATGAGAACCGGACGAAGAATGTTGATGATAACTGAAGCAAAAAACAGGCCCGCCGCGATGAGAAGAAAGGCGCCGAGGATTGCAAGCGTGCTGAGCGAAAGGGATCGTGAGGAAAGACGCAGAGCAAGAAGCAACAAGAGGACGAGAATGCCGAATTCGATCGCCAACATCCACGCTCCGCCGATATGCCTCATGAATTCAGCATTGACGATTGTAAAAATAACATTCGCGTGCAGTCCGCTCAGCGGAAAATTATTGTCTGTGGGAACCGGTCCCACATCGGCGGAACCGGTGGCCACCTCGGAGACGACCACGATTTTTCCGCCCAGTTCCTCCCCGAAAATTTCCATCTCATCCCTGTCATCCGAAGCACGAAGGATGTCCCCGAAGTCATAATGAAGCATGGTCTCCCACGGCCCCGCCCAATTAATGACGATATTTGCATGGCCGTCAATGGGGATGTCGATATCCCGTGGTTCGAACCCGGGTCTTCGGGCTCCGCGCAGGAGGATCCGCCTGCCGGGTTCGAGAAGAATGCGGTCCGGTGTCACTCCGAGATAATCGCACGAGACGCGAAGCGCAAAGCTCGGGTAGAACCGGTCCTTGTACCGTACGAGAAGAGGTGCCCGCCGAAAGACGCCGTCGGGATCGAATTTCAGACTCAAGTATCCGAGGCCGCGAGAGACCATGGCGATCTCAGGCATCGTCGCAATAGGGTTTCCGGCATCGTAGAGGCTCGAGGGATCGCCATCGACGTGGACCACCCACGAGGTCTGATCGAGATATCGGACATAATCGAGATCGGAGTCCATCGGAGGGACCGGCGCGTCCTCATAAAGGTTGAATTTCATGCCGAAATATGCATTTCCGGCAGCGTGCGCGGCCTCAACAAAGGCCCGGTCCTCTTCCAGAGTCGTGTGGCCGGGAAAAATGTAGTCCCACGCCTGTGCTGCCGCCCCCATTGAACCGAGATTGCGGATCACCTGGGCGTAGTGGGTGCGGGTCAGATAGAAGTTCCTGAGGGTGGCGATTGTATTGTCGCTCAGGTCCACATGAACGACGGTCGAATCGTAGCGCGGCCCAAAAGAGGTCATCAACGAGCGGGCAACAAACAAACGGTCAATAATCTGGGAATTCCAGGATTCGAAGACGGCGGGAAAAGCCCAAAACAGAAAATGGACAAACAGAAACGAGGCCACAGCAAGCTGCGCCGTGGCCCAGAAGGTTCTGTTCTTACTGATGGTCAATGGTGAATGTTTTGCTGAAGAAATTGCTTGCGGAAATTTCGGTGGTCACAGCGGCGATATCCGGCCTTCGGGCTTCTTCGGCTTTCTCGACTCCACGGATATTGCCCCCGATGGTCACCGGACGTTCCGCAAGCGTTGTAAAAGTCCGGAATTTTCTTTTGACGGTTCGGATTTCAGCAAGAACCTTGTCAGCCAATTCGGCTTTCCCGGACTCCTCGGCCGACTGGTAATTTCCAATCATCGCCTCCAGTTCCAACAGCCGTTGGTGCGACGCCAGGAGGTAGAAGGTTTCCCGCCCCAGCTGCGCGTCAAGTTCAAACCAGCCCCGGCCCTTCGGGATGTAGTAGTTTTTTCCCACCTTGTAGTCGCCGGCAAACTGCCGAACGTCCTCAGGAAACAAAAGGGTGACCTCCCCTTTCGGACTGTGGTGGATCACATAGACAAAACAATCCTTCCGCAGCTCCACGACCATCTTGATCTCATCACCCGTCCTCAAGGTTGTGTCCCGGGTGATCGACACAAAGGTTTTCTCCTTTCCCAGAAGCGCCCCAAATCCCCAGCGGAAGACAACATTCTCGTCATCCTGTCTGAACTCTGCGGCTGATTCCGGAATTCCGGCGGGCTGATACACTCCTGCTCCGGAGAAGAACACGGCGAGCGTCGGTATGAAAAGCAGTCTCATGGCTGGCTCCTTCGAATCATTTGTTAAGAACGGACATCGGCAGTTCTTTGTCATACGTCGTCTGACTGCGGGTAGGATTTTGAGCCCCACGGGTCTTTCGCTTCACTTGTTCCTCGACATATCCCATCAGCTCATTAATGGTGACAAGGTGGTCGTTATTGAGGTCCGCCGCCCCTTTGAGACCTTCGAGCAGATAATAGGTAAAGGCCCCATGGCCCAGTTCCGGAAATTCCTGCGAAACTTCCCCGGCAGCGCTCGCCGTAAAGACAACCAGTCCTTCCTTTGCCCGGGAGAGTTCGGCGAGATAATGATTAATGGGATTGGATTCCGTCACGTCGAGCCCCCGCGTGGCAACGTCGACGCTGATGCCGCCGCTATGACACGCGTCGGAGAGCACGACGACCTTCTTTGCCTGAATCTGCCGCGCAATCACGGTCTGAATATCCCACATCGGGAAAGCGGTTGTTCCAAGGCGGGTCGGATCGGTATCGTGAGTCAAGAGATACAAATTCTGAGGGCGGGTTGGATCCGGAGCTCCATGACCCGCAAAGTAAATCAGGACGAGATCCTTGTCAATGGCCTGCTGGAGAAAATCAATCATCGCCTCCCGAAGATTGGGAAGTGTAGCATCTTTGTTGGTGAGAACACGCATATGATCGCGGTCGAAGCTTCCTCCTTCCGGGGTCTGGAGAAACGCGGCGACGGCATCGGCATCCTTATCTGCGAATTTCAGACTCGGAATAGACGGATTGCCGTACTCGGATATTCCCACGATCACAGCCCAGCGCTGAGGTCCCAAGGTCTCCCGGGAAGCCTGCGATCTCGGCTGGCGAATGGCCTCCGTGATCGCCGCGGAGAATTTTCTCGTCACTCCCACGAGTTTTGTAAAGCGTTCGCCTTTTTTTCCGTTGACTGTAATTCCGATCTGATTGTATCCGACGATGAGCGGAACTTCTTCTTTAATGGCGTCGCCCGGTCTGATCCGGAGCGGACCTCTCCGGTCCGTGATCTCGATCGTATTTGCCGACAGACTGTACGACGACACTTCAAACCAGGGCTTGAACTGCACTTCAATGGCAACGTTCTCTGTCTCGGCATTCTCAGCAGGTTCAAGGACTTCAATGGCTTCGCCGGCCATTAACCGGCGGAGATACAACGGCTGCGTCGCCATGTTTCCACTCTCATCACGAGCTTTCACCTCGATCAGATTCATCCCTGTCGCCGCCAAATTCACTGTGACCCGAAATTCCTTCCCCTTCAGGCCCGCCTGCCGGGCGGAGGTGTTCTCGACTTTTGGTTGGCTGAGGACCGCTTTCCGATTTCCTACAAGGACTTCGCTGATTTCACTTTCATCATACACGATCCCAAAAACATCGTATTCGGTTGCATAGATTTTCGTCGGCGAATCCTCGGAATAGCGTGTTGGCTGAAGAATGGTAATGGCAGGGGCCGTCGTATCGGGGGCCTTCGGAAGCACGGTCCAAGTCGACACGCGGCCGCGCGAGTCTCCCGTCACCATCGCTTCATCGGAAACAAAGGAAGCAAAGGTAAAGGCTGCATCGGGCAACGTCATGTGCTTGACCACGGCAAGAGAGGAGACATCATAAATTTCCAGGGAGCTATCCGAAGAGACTGCGGCGACCCAAAGACTTTTTGGGTGAAAACTCATCTCTCGAATTCCTCCGCGTTGGGAATTTTTCGACCCTTTCAACTGCCAGTTATTCGTATCGAAGAGGCGAACAGTCCCGTCATTCCCGCCCGTTGCGAGCATCTTTCCGTCCTGACTGAACGTGACGACCGCGGGGGATTCGCGCAGTTCCGTTACCGCGCTGACCCGTGCGAGCGCCGAATCGTGAACCGACAGCTTGTTCCCAAACAAACCCACAACAGCGATTTTTCCATTGGGATGTACTGCCATGGAGAGGATTCTCTCATCCCCAAGAGAAACAGACGACAGAGTCTTCCCTTCCGACGGATTGAAGAGATGTATCGTGTTATTACCCCCCGCGACCAACAGATGTCCGGAAGCATGGACCCCAAGTTCCACAACTCCTCTTGGATGGGCGGTCACGGACCGGGTCATCAATCCTCGAACGACGTCCCAGTAGTTCAGTTGACCGTCTGCCCGTGCGGTAACCAGTTGGCCATCGGCGACAAATCGGATCGAGGTCAATGTGCCGGGGAGTTGGGCGTTGGCAAAGAGAACCTTCCAGTCCTTCAGGCTGACCACTTTCAGCCCGTTCTCTGCCGAGGTCACCGCAAGAAGTCCGGTGGATGGCTGAAAAATTCCCCGCGTGACAGAAACGGAGAAGATCTCCTGGGAGGCTGTATTTTGGACGTAGATCTCCTCCTGAGCCAAAGCGGGCCAGCCGCACAGCCCAATCAAGCAGATTCTAACGAATGTTGATTTCATAAGACCTCCGGGACCGTTCTCAACGTAACGTACGAAGTCCCTGAGAGTCAAGGTGTGTTGTGTATCAAGACCAGCTGACGAGTTCCTGGATGCAAGGAGAACGACCATGAACCGCCCCCCATCAAGGTTTCATTTTTTCGAATGAATGTCAAGACATCGTTTTCTTGCTTCTCCAAGCGTCTTTTTCTATATTTTTTCAGCACTCCGTTTCACCAATTCTCCTTCACTTGGAGCCTTTGATGACGCAAGTTCGCTTTCTCTTCCTTTCGGCTGTTTTCATTTCCCACTTTCTTTCGGCTCAGATTCCCTCGGTGACAATCAAGATTCGGGAGAAATCGGGATTCCTTGGGATGGGAGGCCCGCGGTTCATTGAACTTCGCCTCGGCAACCAGACCATAGAGTATCCCCTGAATGATGTGAATGTTAACAGCGGCCCTTCGTATTTCTTCCTCTGCAAGCCTGCGGGAAATTGGTTGTTCGATGAGGACTTCATCGATGATGACCTTCCAAACCTGACGCTGGTCCAGGGAGACCTGAGTTTCCCGGTTGAATGGAATGGCCCTTTCGCCGAGGGCGACTCCTCCCTTCAGATCGGTTTTTCAAAGCAACTGAGGATCCACGAGCCGATCACGGTCCGATTCGCCTCCGGCGATACGCAAGATGAGGCGGAGATGAAGATTCCTCAGGAACTGTGGCCGGGATTCGTCGCTTTCACGCGGCTTTCGGGGCGAGTTGACGGTGAAGTGACCGGCGGACGTCATCGGGAGGTAATTCCGCTTTGCGAACAAATCCTGAGGGAAAAATCCTTCTCCATCTATCCGACGTATGACCGTTTTCGCGAAATCCGTATCAGGAGTTTTCGGACCATCTACACACAGACGTGGATAGACATTTCAGGTGTCGTTGATGATCAACAGGCCGATTTGAAGACCAAGATTGCCAGGCTGGATGAAACGCGCCCTCTGATTCAATTCGTGGTTGACTCACTCCCGGCTCCCGTACTCGGAATTACCGACGAGGATTCCTCAGTCAGTGAGATCTTATCCAGGGCACTCACCACGCTTGAGTGGTTCGGCACCACGCGTGCTTCGTTGCAGCAGGCGCTCGACGATCAGAACGTGCGCTGGATCCTCGAAGGGTCCGTCTCAGGACGGTCCGGCTTCCGCTATCAGACGATGCTGGAGGCCTTGGCGTACGCCTTTTCATCGCTTGACTTCGCCGACACCTCCGCGGCGCACCTGGAGTGTACCATTCCCGAAGAGATGCGCGGGAATCTGGAAAAGAATGGCCTGACCGACTCTTACGAAACCTTCCTTCGGCAGACAAACGAGCGCTACCAAAAGGGCCTGCCTCTCTTTTCAGGTACGTTCCTTGAGAATGTCCGGCGCGATACCGCGTCGTTCCGTCTCCCGTTCTCTTCCATGCTCGCGGCCGTCAATGCATACTATGACAGGTCCTTCGAGGGCGCCCAGACAGAAATTTTCAACATCTTCCGCATGTCGTATGACCCTGAAGTGTCTGCGCGTTTCGATCAGATGAGGATCATGATTAAAGTACGTCAGGGTGAATTTTCACGGGAGGCGCTCAACCTTTTGGAAGAAGCTGCCGAACTGGAACGATCTGATCCTGAAGCTGCAGGAGAGAAGTACCGTCAAGCGACCCTCGTGGCTCCCAACTTTGCGTATGCATCGTTTGCATTGGGACAATACTACGGCCGGAGCGGCGATCCCATCCGCGCTCAGACATTCTTCGAACGCTCGTATGATTCGGATACACTGTATCTCAGCGCATACCGGGAGTCGTTTAATTTATATCGACGCGTAGGAAACTACAAACCCATGATCGAAGTGCTCACCCGAGCTCTCCGCAAGGGGAACGACTATTGGGAAACGCAATCGAATCTTGGCCTTGCCTACATGGGCGACGGCGATCCCGCCCGCGCAATCCAGCATTACGAGCACGCTCTTGCCATCAATCCCCGGAGCTATACCACGAACATCCAGCTCGGGCTTGCCTACCAAACGGTCAAGAACTATCAAAAGGCGCGGGAGTTCTTCAACAACGCCATCAACATTGACCCCCTCCGGCAAGAGGCCGTTGAATATCTCGGCCGGTTGAACGAACTGCAGCGCGGGGGGAAATAGTTGAATGGTTAAATAGTTAAATGGTGACTCTTCGTTGCGCAGGAGCTCCGCTCCTGAGTTGAAGGCATCCCAAAACCATGCTTACTCGACATCTCACCATTTGACTTATGACCATTTAACCATTTTACGAGTGCGGCTCCTTTGCATTTCTTCCGATGTCTTTCTATATTGAGACGTTTGAGGAATCCTCAACTGTCCCCTGCGGACAATAAGTTTGAGGATTTTTCGTTTCATCAGATACCCGATCTGGGGCACGCGGCGAAATTGCCTGCCGTCTCATGAGAATGCAATGACGCAGGCGGGCCTGCCCGCCGTCTCCAAGAAAAAAAATGGGCACCTGGCAAAACTGGCAGACCTGCCCGCCGTTCGATGACATGTTTAAAGTCGGGAAATTGTTTTTTAATTTGGGTAGATGGCGGAACTGGTAGACGCGCTAGCCTTAGGTAACCCGTGATCGCCGCGAGGAAACAACAGCGCGGTTTCTGCGCGATGCCGCGGTGCTGGAACTGGCAGACAGACTGGACTTAGGATCCAGTGTCCGAAAGGACGTGAGAGTTCGACTCTCTCCCGCGGCACGTTTTGTCGGCGGCAGGCGGGCATGGGGTTCTCAGCCATTGAGTTTGATCAAGGAAGGCTGATCCGCCTCGGGAGTAGCATCGGATGGCGGAGAGTCCCTCCGTGCCCACATGATGGCAAAAGGAATGAACAAGTGGAAGTAATGATCGAAAACCTCTCCGATGTTTCCCGGGCAGTCGAAATCTCCGTCCAGGCCTCGGAGATCCAGCATCATTTTGACAAGGCATACCAGGAATACCGCCCAAAGGCCGAGATCAAGGGGTTTCGGAAAGGGAGGGCCCCTCTTGAACTCATCAAGAAACTGTATGGGGATCTGATTGAGCACGAGGCATTGAACACTGTCGCCACCGAGCTTTATCGCGATGTGGTCCGGGAGAAGGAGCTGAAACCTATCGGTGATCCTGTGATTGTGGACATGAATTATAAGCGCGGCGAGCAGTTTCGGTTTAAGGTCCGGTACGACGTGCGTCCTGAAATCACGTTGAAGGATTACAAAGGAATCAAGGCGGAAAAACCGATCCATCGCGTGGCGGACGATGAGATCGAGGAAGAAATTCTCCGCCTTCGCAGGATGAACAGCACGACCGAACAAGCGGAGGGCGTGGCCGACGACGAGTATATTGTCACCGCAGAGCTCAGGGAGCTGGATCCTTCGGGATTGCCCCTTGTGGGGAAGAAGAATCAGAACAGCAGGTTCTATCTCGCCGATCCCCAACTCGAGCAGCCGATTCACGACGCATTGCGGAATGCAACGCCGGGTGGAGAGTACCGCGTTTCGTTTCGGCACCAACACGGAGATCATGCCCACGACGTGAACATGATGATCACGGTAAGCAAAGTTGAGAAAGTCCTCTTGCCGGAGTTCAGCGACGAATTTGTCAAAAAGGTTACAAAAGAAAAGATCGCCACAGTGGACGAGTTCCTGAGGGGGTTGAGAAAGGATCTCGAGTCATACTGGACCGAGAAGAGTCACCGGCAGGTCGTGAATGCGATTGCCGCCGAGATCATCCGTCGTCATGATTTCCAGGTCCCTGAGTCCTTGATTCGGAGCGTCCTCCAGGGGTTGGTCGAAGAAGTCCGGATGCAATACCGGGACAAGCAGCTTCCGTCCGATTTCGATACAGAACGGTTTTTCCGGGAAAATCGGGATTATGCGATCTATCAAGCCAAGTGGGCGCTTCTTCGCGAGGAGATCATCAATGCGGAGAACATCTCGGTCAGCGAGCAGGACCTTGCGGCCCTTGCGGAAAAGGAATCGGAAAAAATCGGGATCGACAAAGACCGCCTTGTCGGTTACTACAAATCGTCGGAGCAGGTTAAGGACCGGCTTGCCGGCGATAAACTCGTCGATTTTCTTCTGAAACATGCAACCATCAAGGAAGTTGAGCAGCACAATTCGGCGGAATAAACAGGAAGGAAGTCAATTCATGAATCCGACGGAGCTGTACAATCAGCTTGTACCTATTGTGGTTGAGCAGACAGGCCGCGGCGAACGGGCATATGACATTTTTTCCCGTCTTCTCAAGGAGAGGATCGTCTTCATTGGGATGCCCATTGATGACACCATTGCGAGCCTTGTGATCGCTCAGCTGCTGTTTCTCGAATCGGAGGATCCCGACAAAGACATTAATCTATATGTCAATAGTCCTGGCGGAAGCGTCACCGCCGGTCTTGCGATTTATGATACCATACAGTATATTCGGCCGGATGTCTCCACCATTTGCATCGGCATAGCAGCGAGCATGGCGGCGGTGCTTCTGGCGGGAGGAGCAAAGGGAAAGCGGACGGCGCTTCCCAATGCACGCATCATGATCCATCAGCCGTGGGGAGGCGTCCAGGGAACTGCTTCCGACATCAGCATTCAGGCGGAAGAAATTCTCAAGACCAAAAAGCGCATCAACGAAATTCTGGCGAGTCATACCGGAAGGGGTGTTGAACAGATCCAGAAGGATACGGATCGAGACTATTATCTCTCTTCCGAAGAGGCAAAAGGGTACGGCCTCATTGACACGGTTTTGATTAAGCGTTCGACAGACGGGAAAAAAGAAAAATAACGCCGGGGATTTGTCATGACCCAAAAACTGAAACAGGGTGAAAAGATCACCTGCTCGTTTTGCGGCAGAACGCCGGAGGAAGTCAGCAGCATCATTGCCGGACCCGACGTCTACATCTGTGACTTGTGCGTTTCGAGCTCCGTCGATATCATCCGGAACAATCTTGCGGCCATTAGAGCCCGCAAGCAAACAACCCGGGAGAGCCTCACCCCCCAGGAAATCAAAAAAGCGCTCGACGAGTTCGTCATCGGGCAGGAACATGCGAAACGGACTCTTGCCGTTGCCGTCTACAACCACTACAAGAGAATCGATTCCAACGATCACACGCACCACCTCGACGAGGTGGAGATCGAAAAAAGCAACATCATGATGATCGGCCCGACCGGCACGGGTAAAACGTTGCTGGCACAGACCCTTGCACGAATTCTGGACGTTCCCTTTGCCATTGCGGATGCCACGACCTTGACGGAGGCGGGCTATGTGGGGGATGATGTGGAAACGATTCTGGTCTATCTGCTGCAGAATGCCGACTATAACGTTGAGAAAGCAGAACGCGGTATCGTTTACATCGACGAGATCGACAAGATTTCACGAAAAAGCGACAGCGCATCGATTACGCGCGATGTCTCGGGGGAAGGGGTGCAGCAGGCTTTGCTCAAGATCCTGGAAGGCACCATTGCGGGAGTTCCACCCAAAGGAGGACGGAAGCACCCCGAGCAAAGTCTGATCAACATCAACACAAAGAATATCCTTTTTATCTGCGGAGGGGCCTTTGAGGGATTGGAAAAGATCATTGAACGCCGGGTGAGTCAGAATCCTGTCGGCTTCGGCGCAGACATCAAGGGAAAAAAATCGAGCAACCGCGACCATTACCTTTCCCGGGTTGAGCCCGACGACCTGTTGAAGTACGGATTGATCCCGGAGTTCATAGGCCGACTGCCGGTTGTCGCGACGTTGCACTCCCTGAACGAAAACGCTCTCCTCAACATCCTTACCGAACCCAGGAACGCGATCGTCAAGCAGTACAAGAAGCTGTTTTTAATGGAAGGAGTCGAGTTGGAATTTGAGGGGCCGGCTCTCAAGGCCGTGGTGCAGAAAGCGATGGAACGGGGCACGGGCGCAAGAGCTCTCCGTTCGATCATCGAAGATGTCATGCTTGATATCATGTTCCATCTTCCCAGCCGTCAGAATATTTCCAAGTGCATCCTCACGCGGGACACCATTCTGAAGACCAAAGAGCCGATCTATTTGTACGAGGAAAGAAAAGCCGGTTAAAGGATTTCCAATTGGCAATTAGCAATTGATAATTGCTCATTGCTAATTGACAACTAGTAATACACGCCTCGATCACTCCCCTGTTTCGTCACTTTGATGTCCTGAAGCTGCGGCGCTTTGACCCGGATTTCCAAACGGTAGTATCGGTACGGTCCCAACGGTACCCAGCTAAAGTTCATGATCCAACAGTGCAGGTCGCGTGAAATTTGAACACTCGGCGCTGCAAGCTGTTTCTGGGTCAGATCATAGTTGCCGCTGGCCGAGATCTTCCATTGCTCGGTCAGATTGAACGACAGCTGCGCCTGAAGCGAAGCCGTGCGGATCTTTCTTCGGGGATCCGATTGGGATTGCGAAAAGCTGAAGTTCAGATTCAGGCTCCAGGGAATGCTAAAATCGGGATCCTCGTCCAGATAAAATCCGCGCGTCATATCCAGCGACTGAGAAGCCTGAAGCCCCGGCTGATCTTCCGGAGCGGTCGCGGAGGTGCTTCCTGATTTTCGCTCCCCGCTCAACGTGGTCCCCAGTGAGAACGAAATACTTGTGAGGTCGGCGAGGTATCCCTTTTCTTTGATCAGAAACTTGTTCACGCGCCGTCCCTCGCCCCTGTCAAACAAATAGAAATTGTACACCGTGCTTGCGCTGATATCCAGCACGCGGGCTATGTTCGTCCGGTACGTCACGGTCAGCGGACTCACACGAAATTCCGGAGCGCGGAAGTTGTAACTGACGTTCGCGCCGATGTTCATGAGCTGGATCTTCTGCTCCTTGGCCGTGTCGCTCGGCTGATACTTCATTTCAAACTGGTTCTGAACTCCCAGTCCGGCGCTGAAGGATGCAGGTCCGAGGAACGTTCCGTAGACCTGTTTCCCATAATTGAACGAGAGCGAGGGATTGACAGTGTGCCTGAAAGCCGTGATGCCGGCAATATTCGGCTGAGCCACCCCGTAGAACCGGGTGCTGGTGCTCAGTGATGCAGAAACATTTCCGGCCGACGTTGTCGGCCGAGTTCTCTCAAACGTCACGGAACTGTCGGCAGGATCCCTGACGGGCCTCTCTTGGTCCACAAACGTCCGCCGGTCGGAAAAACTCAACGAGGGAGAAACGGTGAAGTTTCCCAGGCGCGGCGAGAACCCGAGTTGAACGCCTTGGTTGATGCTCTGCGTTTGTGTCCTCTGGAATTCAACCGTCTCGCCAACTCCTCCGTTTGTCTTTATTGAATCGAGGGTGAGGGCGGTTTTTGAGCGTCGATTCTGCCCGCTTGCGTTGTACGACAGACCGATTGTTTCGTACCACTCCTGATCGGAGCCTGATTTCTTTCCCCGGAACGGAAAGAACGTTCCCTGGCTGAACGAGATGGAGGGAAGGGTTTCATCAACATTTCCCGATATCAGATTCTGATCGCGCAGAATAGCCAGTGAAAGCGACCGGTTTGACTCGAGCCACGATTTGCTGAACGTGGCATTGGAGACGATGTTCTGGCGGAGGATGTCGTTCAGGTTCTGACTGAAATTCCGGTAGTAGCTGCCCGATGTGAACGTGAAATTGACATTGAGGTTTGACGTCGGATCGATGTTCTGGTTGTGGGTGACCTGAATGTTATAATCGCGCTGCTCCTTTCGGTCCGGGTCGCCCGGTTCGCCTTCATGCCTCCGATTGACACTGGCCGAAACAGCCCCCTCAAAACTGTACCGTAGTTTGTAGCGAAAGAGCGATCTATTCGCCCACCCGCCGCGGCTGTACCAATCGAACGTCGTCGCAAGATCGAGGTAATCACTGATGGCCCAGTAGTATCCGAAGTGACTGAAATATCTCCCAAGGCGTGCGTCTTCGCCGTACGCGGGGGCAATGAGCCCCGACCGGCGGCCCGATCGGTTCGGGAATACTCCAAACGGGAGAGCGAACACGGGAACGTCTGATATATAGAAGAAGACCGGTTCCGCAACGACGACCTCCCTCGGGATCACTTTCATCCTTGGGCTGTAGAAGTAAAAATGGGGATGGTCGAGATCACAGGTGGTATACCGCCCATCTTCAACAAAAAGAACATCCTTTCCTACTTTCTTAATCCCTTCCCCATGGTAATATCCTCCCTCCATTTCTGTCTCCCCAACAGTGATCTTTCCTTTCTTGGTCTGGAAGTTGTACCCGATTCTGGCTCCGTCGTATTGCTCCCCGCCGTCGATCAACAACGGACGTCCGATTTCGTTTCCCGACGTATCCTTCATGCCCTCTGCGTCAAGCGTCGCCGTGTCCCAATTCACGGCAATCTTTTCGGCTTTGAGTCCCACGGTCCGGTAGTTAATATCACCCTTGCCGTAGAGTTTCATGTAACGGGTCTTCAACGAATAGGTAATGGAGTCCCGGGCGCGATAGACAACAAGCGTATCAATCCCGGAAACCTGCCGGGATGTATCGGAAAGAACGCGAGAGGTATCGGCGGGGGAAGGGATCTCCTGTCCTGCGCTGCGGAAAAAAACCACGACACTTGCAAACAAGAGCAGCGTGAGGCGCCATTGACGAAAGCGGAGGGTTGACCTGCTCGGACTCACAGCACCAATCCTGCAGCTCCCAGGATGCCGGCGTTGTTGCCGAGTTTGGCCGGGATGACTTGAATATCGGGTCGGAGAGGCTTGAGGACATGCTGTTGGACAGACTTCTTGATCGCGTCCATGACAAAATCCCCGGCCGCCGCCACCCCACCCCCGATAATGCTGACGCGTAAGTCCATCGTATTCATGACCGCCCCCAGCGCAACGCCCAGCAAAGTTCCTGCTTCCACCAGGATTTCGCGCGCAAGCTCATCTCCTTTTTGGGCGGCCTGAGATATATATACGGGCTCCAGCTTCTCCAGGTTACCCCCGATAAGTTTCAGAATCATGGAGTCGGGGCGGTTCTGGAGGCGTTCCGCGGTCCTTTGCGAGAGATATTTCTGACCGATATGGGCTTCAACGCATCCGATGCTGCCACAATTACATTGAGGACCTTTGTAGTCAATGGAAATATGTCCGATTTCCCCTGCTCCTCCCCAGGGACCACGGTAGATATTCCGGTTCAAGATAATGCCTCCACCCACACCGGTTCCCCAGATCACAAAGAGAAAATCGGGGAAGGATTTTCCTGCACCAAATTTCGATTCCGCAATGGCGGCTGCGTTGGCGTCATTTTCCACCTTTGTCGGGAGATTGAAAATTCGACGGATCTCGTCTTGAAGCGGAATGTTGTCAAAATCCGCGAAGTTGGGCGGGGCTTTCACAACGCCGTTCTCGTCGACGACTCCGGGGGATCCAATTCCGATACCCCGAATGGAGCCGTTCCCCGCGTGACGTGCCGCGTCGCGGATCGAGGCCTCGATTTGGTTCAGAACGTCAGAGCGTCCTTTTTCCGCAAAGGCGGGATATTTGTTTTGATACAGGATCGTTCCGGTTGAGCTCACGAGCCCCGTTTTGATGCTCGTGCCGCCAAGATCGACTCCGATCGCGACTTCCGTGTTCATGCATCCAAAGTAAGGAAAAAACTGAAAAGATGAGAAATGGGTTCAGGGGTACAACAGCGGGTTGAGTTCACTGGCGGCCAGGTCGCCGGGTTTTTGGCCGGGATGAAAAACCTCCAGATCGACTTTTCGATGCTCATTGTCCGGTTCCATGATGCGCGTTCCGTCGGCGTAATAGATCACCGCAATCACCTCGCGGCGACGGCTGCTCTTATTCCCATGGGCGGCATGGAGGACAAGTCCGGAATGAAAGGACGCGTCTCCGGCGTGCAATTCGTAGCTGGGGGTAGGACTTTGTTGCTCTTGGATCACCCGTTCAAAATACTCCTGGGATGTGCTGGAAATGGGCATCGCCACGTACGACCGGTTCCTGTGGGAACCGCTTGCAAAGCTCATCGATCCCATCTCCCGGGGAATATCCACGAGGGCCATCCACATTGTGATCGAGTGTTCCGTTTGCAACGGCCAGTAATAGAAGTCCTGGTGCCACGGAGTCGGCTCCCCGCCCGGCTCCTTAATCAGAGCCTGATCATGATACAACCGCACACCGGCGACACCCATCAGCTGAGCGGCGATCTGCGCGAACCGCCTTGCAAGGACAAATGTCTTTGCTTCGGGATTCATCCTCCACACATTGGTCACCTGCGTAAACATCTTGCTGTAGTCGCTGATTCTCCCCTGCTTGTTTTTCTGATGGGCGATCTCATCAACCATTCCGGTCATAATCGGGCGGAAATATTCTACTTCGGACCGTGAGGCCACGCCGGGAAGCAGAATATGCCCATCGCGCCGATAGGCCGACTGTTCTTCGGGCGTAAGGGTGTACTCGTTGGAGGAATCAAAAAGTGGCATTGGCTTTTCGGATTTCCTGTTTCACAGGAATATGGACAAAGCCACAACGAGATGCAACGGTTCATCGGGGCTTTACGAGAATTGTCCCATCCTTCAAGTCGGTCAGCAACGTTCGGAGAAACTCCCGTTGATCAGGGTTGTCCAGTGTTTCATCGGGCCGTGATTCAAGTTCGTAGATGATTGCACCAAGGCTGCTGAACGAAGCTCCGGAGAGAATACCACTCTTGCTTCGTAGAACGCTGGCCTCGTCTTTGAGTCGGTACAGGAACAGCAGAAGTTCGTCGGCCGTCGCCGGACCGCGAGACTCCTCCGAAAGGAGCCGGAGAAGTCGGCGTGCGGTTTGAACAACATCCGTCATAACGTCACCGCTGCCGGTTCTTCCAGAGGTCGTTCAGCCGCTTCCGTATCTCCCGCTCGTTTCCGCTGTCAGCCGGCTTGTAGTAAATTTTTTCCGTGAGGTTATCCGGAAGGTACTGCTGAGGAGTGAAATGACCGTCATAGTCATGCGCGTACTGATATTCCTTCCCATATCCAAGCTCTTTCATGAGCTTGGTTGGAGCGTTCCGGAGATGAAGCGGAACCGGGAGGTTCGGAAGGGAACGAACATCTTCCAACGCCTGATCGATCGCCATGTAGGAAGCATTGCTCTTCGGAGCCGATGCCAAATAGGCGGCTGTCTGTGCCAGGACAATCCGCGCCTCGGGCATGCCGATGTAGTCAATCGCCGTAAAGCAGGAGGTTGCAAGGACCAGGGCATGGGGATCGGCATTCCCGATGTCCTCGGACGCGAGAACCACCATCCTGCGCGCGATGAACCGGATCTCCTCCCCCCCGTCGAGCATTCTCGCCATCCAGTACAGCGCAGCATCGGGGTCGCTTCCTCTCACGCTCTTGATAAAGGCGGAAATGATGTCGTAATGTTGTTCGCCCGTCTTGTCGTAGAGTGAATATTTTCGTTGGAATGCCTCCTCGATGTTTTCCCGCGTAATCACGAGAGTTCCGTCTTGACGCGGCCTGGCAATCCCGACTGCAAGTTCCAGGCCGTTGAGAAGCTTGCGTGCATCTCCGCCCGAGAGCAGCATGAGATATTCACGATCGGTAAGATCGATGTTCTTCTTCGATAAGACCGGATCGTCGCGCAAGACCCGATCGATGATCTCATCGAGCTCTGACCGGCCCAAGGGGGTGAGCATATAGATTCGGCACCGTGAGAGGAGGGGCGCAATGATTTCGAACGAAGGGTTTTCGGTCGTCGCACCAATGAGCGTGAGCGTTCCATCTTCGACACTGTGAAGAAGCGCGTCCTGTTGGGCTTTGTTGAACCGATGAATCTCGTCGATGAAGAGAATGGTTTTTCGCTGCTGACGCTTTCGGAGACGTTCACCCCGGGCGATGACTCCCCTTACGTCCTTCACACCGGAGGAAACTGCGTTGAGCTGAAAGAGTTCGGCATTGGTCTGGCCGGCGAGCAAGCGTGCGAGGGTGGTCTTACCCGTTCCGGGCGGTCCCCAGAGAATCATCGAGGCCGGTTCCCGCCGTTCGATCATCACTTGAAGGGGCTTTCCTTCCCCGAGCAAATGTTCCTGTCCCACAAGATCCTTGAACGACGCAGGTCGCATGCGCTCTGCAAGCGGAACTCCGACGAAGGCGCTTTGAACGAGCCCGGTTCCTTCAGAAAAGAGGTCTGACATGGCATTTTTTCCTCAAATGAAAAAGCCAACAACGGGATCGATCGGTTGTTGGCTCCGAAACAAGCACGAATGGCGCGCCGTCCTAATCCTTCTTGACGCGATAGACGGTTTCTCCGTCACGGGCCATGCCGTATTTTTCCCGTGCGAGTTTTTCGATCGTCTTCCTGTCCCCCTCCAATGCTTTTATCTGTGATTTCAGGCGCTCTGTTTCCTTCTTCGCGGCTTCCACAGCAGTTGTCATCTCACCCTTTCGCATTTCGAGCCGGACCCTCTGCACAATTCCCTTGTTATCCAGGAGCAGATACACCAGCGCAAGAAAAGCCGCGGCAATCAGAATGCTTTGCCGGCGGTTTTTTTTCAGCTTTTTCAGAAGACTCTTCAGCCGCTTCTTCTTCGGCATTGCCCGATAAAACATTCCGTCCATACGTCAAACGTACTCCATTTTCAGCCGTTTTTCAACATCACTCCCTATACCAGGTCGACTTGGGATCATAGACAGTTTTCAGCTTTTTCCTTTCCCGGTAGCGATCCAACGCCAGCCGAATCAGGCGATCCAATAGTTCCGAATACCGGATTCCGGATGCTTCCCAGAGTTTCGGATACATACTGATCGGAGTGAACCCGGGGATGGTATTGATTTCGTTCACGTACACCCTCGTCCCGTTGCCTCTGACAAGAAAATCGACTCGTGCCATCCCTTCGCAATCCAGCACCTTGAATGCCTTGATCGAGAGATCGCGGATCTTGCGCACAACGTTCTTCGGAAGCTTTGCGGGAATTGCCGCCTTGGATTTGCCATCGACGTACTTCGCGTCGTAGTCATAGAATTCGCCGGACGGAATAATTTCTCCGGGGACCGAAGCAATGGGTTCTTGATTTCCGAGAACGCTGCATTCAATTTCCCGCGCCTTCTGGATTCCCTTTTCGACGAGAATCTTCCGGTCATACTCGCCGGCCAGGCTGATGGCCGCAAGCAATTCTTTTCGATTATGAGCTTTGCTGATCCCCACACTCGATCCCAGGTTGGCAGGTTTGACAAAACAGGGATACCGCAGCTTTCGTTCGATTGCCGTCAGGAGTTCTTTCTGATTTTCCGAGAATTCCTTGTGGAAAAACCATACTCCCGGCGCTGTCGGAATCTTTGCATGCTGGAGCAGCTGTTTCTGAATCACCTTGTCCATCCCCACCGCGGAACCGAGGACGGCCGCACCCACATACGGAAGATCCGCAAGCTCGAAGAGACCTTGAATTGTGCCGTCTTCGCCATAGGGACCGTGCAACACCGGGAAGAGAACATCCACGTGATAGACGGCAGGCGAGGTCAGAGTCCAGTTGAGAGAAACCAATCCTTTTCGCTGGGGATTCGGAACAATCAGATGCTCCGGGTATTGATCCACCTTCGCCTTTTCTCTCAGGAGCTTCAGAGCATCGGAAGCAGTCAGCCAGCGGCCCTCCGGCGTAATCCCGATCGGCACGATTTCGTACTTTTCCTTATCGAGGGCATGGATCACCGACGCGGCCGAGACCAGAGAGACCTCATGTTCGGCCGAACGGCCCCCAAAGACCACGCCGATCCTGAGTTTAGGTTCCACGATGGACAGAATGCTGTTGATCGGAACGTGCAGGCGAGGAGGATTTCATTTGTTCTGCGAGGATGGCGCGGATCAGCTCTTTGAGGTCTCCCTCCGAGGCCCCCGGGGGAATCTCCGGATCACAGGCGGTTTTCCCCGAAGGATCTTTTCCATACGTCGCCTGACTGAGAGACCGGAGCTGTTGAACCTGGTCCGCGGTCAGGCGATGTTCTCCTCCGAGGAGTCGGGCAACAAAAATGATGTGAGCCGCGTGTTCAACTTTCTCCAGTTTAAAGTAGGCATCTTCCGGGTCGTTACCGTACGCGACCACGCCGTGATTGGTCAGAAGAATGGCATCGGCAGCACCGACAAAGGGGGCCAGCGACTCGGCAACTTCGTTTGTGGAAGGCGTTGCATAAGGAGCCAGGGGAATGGCGCCGAGCGAGACGATCACCTCAGGGAAGACGCACTCGGTCAACGATATTCGCGCGGTCGCGAATCCGGTTGCATACGGAGGGTGGGCGTGAACAACGGCGTTCACCTCCGGACGCTCCCCGTAAATGAACAGATGCATTCCAAGTTCCGTTGACGGCTTTCGGCTCAGTGTGACGGCCGACCCGTCGGCTTTCGCTTCGACCAGATCGCTTTCCGTGACCCTGCCTTTGTTCAGTGCCGTGGGAGTTGTGAGGATATTTCCATTCGGGAGGCGCGCGCTCACGTTGCCGTCCGTTGCCGTCACGAATCCCTTCTGAGCGAGACGTTGACAAACAAGAACGATTTCACGGGCAATATCGGAGCGGGACATCATCGGCATGATGATAGCAAAAAGAGAGAAGATGTTCAATTGAGACGGAACATGGTCGTCTTGTTTGTTGAGCGTAATCTGGTTATATTTCCTTTCGAAATGGGATGTTTGGAGCATTCTCAACTGAAAGGAACGGCGTGGTTGAGTTCTCGCCTCAGCGGGTGCAGTCGATCTTCGAAGGCTTTCGCGGCAAGCGTATCGGGGTGGTGGGTGATTTGATGATGGACCGGTACTATTGGGGATCGGTCCTGCGCATTTCCCCCGAGGCACCCGTTCCGGTTGTAGAAGTGGAATCGGAATCGACGCGGCTGGGCGGTGCGGCAAATGTCGCAAATAACGTGGCAACACTTGGCGGAATTCCCCTTATGATCGGCGTCATCGGCAACGATCCCGGGGGGAGGCTTCTGGAGGAAACGGCCAGGCAGGAGGGATTTTCCACCGTAGGTCTGGTTGTTGACCCTTCCCGTCCCACCACGATCAAAACCCGCGTCATCGCCCACAACCAGCATGTTGTCCGGATCGACCAGGAGGTGAAGCACGACATCGGCTCCAAGACCCAGGATGCCATCCTTGATGTTTTGAAACGCGAGATCGATTCCCTCGACGCCATTATTCTTGAAGATTATAACAAAGGCGCCATCGCGCGGGATTTGATCCACGCAATTGTCGGTCTCGCCCGGAAAAAACGGAAGGTTATTACCGTCGATCCGAAGTTCAACAACTTCTTCGAATACAAAGACGTCACTGTGTTCAAGCCGAATCGGAAGGAGTCTGAGGAGGCCCTTGGGCGACGTCTCGTAGATGTTCAAAGCATCGAGCAGGCCGGCAGCGAGCTCCTGCGCCGTCTGAACGCGGAGAGCGTACTCTTGACGCTTGGGGAGAAGGGGATGTCGCTCTTTGAACAATCGGGAACCGTCACGCACGTTTCGACGCAGGCGAAGCATGTTGCCGATGTTTCGGGCGCGGGCGACACCGTGATCTCAACGCTGACCATGTCTCTCGTCGGCGGCGCTTCCATCAAAGAGGCTTCGACCCTCGCGAACTATGCCGGAGGGGTTGTGTGCGGAGAAGTCGGAATCGTCCCTATTGAACGGGAAGTTCTTTTAAATGCCATCATGGACAACCACAGACCAAGGTTCGATTGATGGGCATGGTCGTCTCGCGGGCAGAACTTCTCGACATCCGGCGCCGTTTAAAGAAGGAGGGGAAGGGTATTGTCTTCACAAACGGATGCTTTGACATTATTCATCGGGGGCATGTCGAGTACCTTACCAAGGCGAGGTCCCTTGGTGATGCCCTCGTTGTCGGTCTCAACACGGATGCGTCGGTCCGAAGACTGAAAGGTCAGGACCGGCCGATTATTCAAGAGAATGATCGTGCCCATATCCTGGCGGCTTTTCAAGCGGTTGATTACGTTTGCCTCTTCGAAGAAGACACACCGCTCGAGTTGATTCGTGCGCTTGTCCCCGATGTGCTCGTGAAAGGAGCCGATTGGGCTGTTTCTGATGTAGTGGGAAGAGACGTTGTTGAAGCGGCCGGTGGATCGGTACAAACCATCGAATTCCTCCCGAACCGTTCGACCTCAGGTATTATCCGCAAGATTCGCGCCTCGCACTTCGGCTAGTCCGGCCTTTCGGAGAAGCCGAGTACTGTTTTCTGTTCTCATACCACAGTGAAGAAATTTTTCAAGTCCACATATTACACCGCCGTCGTTATGATTTTCCTGATCATCGCCGCGGCCGGGTTCACCCAGACCAAGACGTTCCGAACGTATCTCAGGTCGACTGTGCTCCAGGAGCTGCATTCCGTGGTTCGCGGCACGATCATGCTTGGAGATATTCAGGGGAACCTGGCGACGGGATTCTCCGTCAATGACGTCGGTGTCTTCAGCGACGGCCGGGAAGTGCTGTTTGCCGAGCGCCTGGAAGTGCGGTACGATCCCGCGCTCGTGTTTTTCGGGCGGATCACCCTGTCACGCGTGACCCTTCTCCGCCCGCGTATTCACCTCTGGAGGGGCGAAAACGGAGCCTGGAACCTCGAAAATCTCCTCGTGACTAGCGCCGAGCCCGACACCGCACCTTCGCCCTGGGTGATTGATCTGAAAATGGTCGAGTTGCTTGGCGCAAGGGCCCGAATCATAGATTCACTCGCTCTGAATCAACGGACTGCAGAAGAGACCGCGGCGCTTCCGGCCCAGGCCTTTGACTTCTCCAATCTCTCCCTTGATCCGCTCACCCTCAAAGCTGGGGTCAGGATTGCCGAAAACCAGATTTCGGCAAACATCCGGAGTCTCGATTTCACGTCGGATCATCCCACTTTTCGTCTCGAACAACTCTCCGGGGAGTTCACGCTCGGGCCGCGGATGGCGGAGGTCCGGAGACTAACAATTCGCACGACGAAGTCCCGTCTTTCCCTCAACGCTCGTCTTCGCGGCGTTGACCTCTTGGCAATCGGCGATCTCGACGAACTCGAAAAAGCTCCGGTCGATCTTGCACTGACGGTCGACAAGCTCGATTTCGGCGAATTCAAACGATTCCTTCCGGGTCCTGTGGATTTCCTCGACACTCAGGCGGCGTTTGATATTCGAGCCAGCGGGCCGTTCGGACGATTGTCGGTCGAGGAAATTGCCGTCAAAACTCCAAGAAGTTTCGTCCGAATCAAAGGAAGCCTGCACAACCTGCACCGCCCGGGGGATCTGGAATTGGATGTTACAGCCAACGACAACATTCTCCATCCGTCGGATCTTCTCGATCTCTTACCAGGTCTCCACCTCCCGGATCTCCGAACATTCGGGGTTCTGAGCTATGATCTGGAATTCAAGGGAAAACTTGAGCAGTTCAAGGCATCGGGCCGGGGAAGGCTCAGTGCGGGAACATTTTCTGTTGAATCGGAACTCGATTTGCGCGGTCCTTCGATGGTGTACAAGGGGAACCTTGCAACGGCGGAGTTCGACCTCGGTACTCTGCTCAACGACAAGGATCTGACCAGCAGGCTGAACGTGCGAGGAATCATTTCCGGGGCCGGAACGTCCCCGAAGTCCATGACAACCCTGGTTCGTCTTCAGGCCGACTCATCGGAATTCCTTGGTTTGCCGATCTCGAATTCGGTTCTTGTCGTTGACGTTGCCGACCGTTCCCTGCGCTCCAACCTTCTGCTCATCGGCGGGCAAACCAGGGTTGATCTGAATGTTCGCTCCGGGTTTGCCCGCGACGATTCCTTGACGTACGATCTTCGCGGAAAGGTATTTTCCCTGAACCTCGCCCAGATTCTTCAAGATCGCCGGTATGAAAGCGATCTTTCGTTCAACGTCCAGATGGCCGGGACGAATCTCGATTTTGAATCCATGAAGGCCAGGGCGGGCGTCCAGTTCCTCCGTTCTTCTTTCGGAAACCAATCCTTTGAAAACCAGGACGTCGTTCTCGACTATGGTGCAAGAGACGATGCTACCCGCGAGTTGGTTCTGAATTCGGACATAGCCGACCTTCAGATCCGGGGCGCGTTCACTCCCCCTTCGTTCGTGACGGTTGTCAGCCGCGGGAGCGAGATCCTGGCTGAAGCTCTGGTTCACCGGTTCTCAACCCTGGATTCGTTGCGGGGGAGGAGGACTGCAGGGCCACGCCCCGCTTTTGTCTCCAGAGGCATAAGGGATTCTGATTCGATCGATGCCGATTTTTCCATTGACGTGAAAGATTTTCATCCCCTCGGAGTGTTCCTTGGCGAGCCCATGGCCGGGCAGGCAACCCTCCAGGGATCGGTTCACGGCTCTCTTGGCGACCTCAAGATCGACGGAACTGCATCCGTGGTTCAATTCGGAATCGCTTCAGGAACCACCGTGGTTGATTTACGGGGAACAGACGCTGCATTCGACGTTTCACGGATTGCCCCCCGGAACACAATCGAAAACCTGCGCTCGTCCATTCGCCTCACGGCCAACTCTATCCTCGTAGACTCGGTTCAGTTCAGCAACGTGGATTTTATGCACGAGCTGATTCAGGATTCAGCCCTTTTTTCCATTTCCACGCTTGTCGATTCGACCATCGGAGTGAATCTGGCGGGGACTTCGGTCTTTGTGCCGAACCTTATTGAACTGACGATCTCCCGGCTTGGACTCGAGGTCGCGGAGCATGCCTTCGAGAATGCCGACACGATTCGCGCGCAATTCGGCAAAGACGGAGTGAAGTTCGCCGATCTGATCATGCAGCATGAAACGGAAGAACTGACATTAGGCGGCATCCTTGATCCCACGGGAGTGTCGGATCTCCAATTTTCTGTCAGAAATTTTCTCTTGAATAACCTGAAGGACTTTTCGCTCAGCCCGGCCTATGTTGAAAGAGTCCGGGATTTCAACGGAATTCTGGATCTGGACGGTTCGTTCCATGGGAATGTTGATCGGCCTGCGTTCAACGTGACCGTCTCCGCACAGGGGGTCAGAGTAGGGCCTGCTGTGTTCGGAACAATTACCGGCCGTGGATCCTATGCCGACGGATTAGCCGATGTGTTCCTGGAATTCAGAAGCAGACCCGACGAGCCGAACGTTCCGTCGGAGCTTTTTGTTTCCGGAGTGATGCCCCTGTCTCTGGGAACTGTTTCTCCGACCAGGGACGATTTCGGCATGGATCTGGTGATTCGCGCTCGCGGGTTTCGTCTTGAATTCCTCGATCCCTTCATCCCGGTCACGTCGAATCTTACCGGTCAGGTTTTTGCCGACATGAAGATGCGCGGAACGATCCGTCAACCGATGTATGAAGGGAACCTCAACCTTCAGAACGGCCGGTTCTTCTTTACGCCCCTTGGCATTACCTACATCCTCAACGGCAGACTGAATCCGCAAGGACAGGAAATCGTTCTTCAGGAAATGTCCCTGGCGAATATCCCCAACGACGGGGCCAGTTCTATGAGTCTCTCGGGAAATCTTGTTTTGGCGGGATTTGACGTCAAGGGGTTCGATATTGTGGCACAAGGTCAGTTGCTGGTCATGAAAGAGGCATCCCGATTACCGGGGCTTCCATTATACGGCAACGTCTCCATCGCTTCCGGGCCGACGCCCTTACAGTGGACCGGAACACCGGAGCGATCGTTTGTCACCGGTAGCATCCTGGTCAGAAACGCCAACATTACCTTTCCGCCGACCGGTGACATTTTCCTCGAACGAGAGACGATGTTTACGGTGACCTTCATAGACGACACGTCACACTTGAGTTCTACGGGTCAATTCGCCGGGGGTAAAGGTCCGGCCGCGGCAAACTTCTTGCCGGGATCCTCAATGCTGCCCTCCAACGGCAAGAACCTTCTTCCGTCGCTTCCTGTCGCCTTACCTCGGGAAACCTCGTTTCTTGACAACATCGTCTACAGTCTCGCGATTGAAACCGCAGGTCTCACCCAGGTTCGATTCGTTTTCAACCAGCTCACGAACGAAGAATTATTTGCCGACTTGAAAGGTCGGCTTGTGTTTGCCAGGGACGGCGGAACGTCGCGCCTCACAGGCGAGCTTGAGGTTGGCCAGCGATCATATTATAAGTACTTCAAAACCCTGCAGGCTTCCGGTAAGCTGTTATTCACCGGCAATGTTGCAAATCCCGAACTCGATATCATTGCAACATACGAGGGTCTCTATTCTCCCGTCGATACGACCAAGGAAGACCAGAAGGTCATCGTTCGTCTTGCGATCACGGGTACGCGTGACGAGCCCAAGGTGAAGATGGGACTTGAAGTCTATGATCGCGACGGCAACAAGCTGCCGCAACGCGCCGACGTGCAATCGGACGCCATTGCTTTTCTCGTCAGCGGTACGTTCAAGGACGAGATGACACAGCAGCAAGAGACTTCGCTGACGAGCAACCTGCTCCGGAGCATCAGCTCATCGCTTCTCACCGCCCCCTTGACAGACTTCGTACGCAGCCGTGTCGGCTACGTGACTTCTATTGACGTCGCCTATTACGGCGGGAGCAAGAGTTTTCAGGAGTCGGCCGATCTTCGAGTGACGGGGGAAGTAGGCGAGTATGTCATCCGATTGGGAGGGAGGGTTTTCCAGGATGTCTCGAATACCAACGTCAGCGTTCAATTCCCCATGAGTGCCATTGTCGGTTCGGAGGCATGGAGGAACCTGGTGCTGGAACTGGAACGGCGCGTGGAAGGCGTTGAAAGCTTTGAGCGGCGCCGCGATTCCAAAGGCGTGCGGCTTTTGTACAGAATTACGTTCTAACCTGTAGGCTCCACTGGTCACATCAAGAAGGGGATTACGCCAATCGAACCACTCACACACGCTCTGCTGAATTTTCTTGCCCGGTATCCAAGTCAACTCTTCAAAAAGGCCGAGTTGGCACGCCGTTTGTCTCTCACAACGAGGGAGGACCACGAGGCGCTCTCACGCGCATTAGAGCAGCTGGAAAAGGATTCGCGTATCCGACGGGTCAAAAGGGGAAAATATGGCCATCTTGAAGTCCGTCAAACCGTTCAGGGAACAGTGGAAGTCACCAAACAGGGCCTCGGCTTTGTCAACGTGGAGGGAATGGAGGAGGAAGTGTTTATCCCCCCGGGGCTCCTCGGTACGGCCTTGAGCAAGGACCTGGTCGAGGTTTCGTTGTTTGCGCAGACCCAGAAGCAGAGGGAACAAGGCAAGCGGAGAGAAGGCGAGGTCGTCAAGGTTCTTCGGAGGGCTCGCAACGAAGTGGTCGGAACTCTCGAGCGACAGCGCAAAACATTTTTTGTCATCCCCGATGACCGGAAGATACCCGCCGAGATTGCCGTTGACGGCGACGAGCTGCTGGGGGCAACCGTGGGAGACAAAGTGGTGGTACGAATCGACAGCTGGGGATCGAGCCGTTTGAACCCGGAGGGAGACGTTGTCGAGGTGTTGGGAAAAGCCGGGGAGGTCTCGGCCGAATTGCTTTCTGTGGCCAGGGAGTTCCAGCTTCCTCAGTCTTTTCCCGCCGAGGTCCAGAGTGCCGCGGCCGATGTCACAACCGAAATCCCACCGGAAGAAGTCAAACGGCGTCTGGATTTTCGCGACGAATTATGCGTTACGATTGATCCCGACGACGCGAAGGATTTTGACGATGCAGTCTCCTTGCACCCGCTCCCCGATGGGAACGTCCGGTTGGGAGTTCATATCGCCGATGTGTCATATTATGTTCAGGAAGGAAGCGTGCTCGATCGGGAAGCGTTCCAGCGCGGGACAAGCGTTTATTTTCCCAATACGGTCATTCCGATGCTCCCGGAACACCTTTCGAACATCGTGTGCAGCCTTCGGCCGAACGTGGACCGACTCACGTTTTCCGTGCTGATGAGAGTTACTCCGGCAGGGGCGGTAAAGGCGTACGAAATCAGGGAATCGGTGATTCGGAGCGCGAGAAGATTCACCTACGAAGAAGTGGAGGCAATCCTGGGAGGAAAAACCGCGTCGGGGGAATCCAAAGAGATTGTTTCCGCGCTCAAGTCGATGCATCAGCTGAGCCGAACGCTGACCAGGAAGCGGATGCATGAGGGGAGCATCGATTTTGAATCGGCCGAAGCGAAATTCCGCTTCGATGAAGAGGGGAAACCTCTGGAAATCGTCAAAAAAATTCGTCTCGACAGCCATCGCCTCGTTGAAGAGTTCATGCTCCTGGCCAATATGGTGGTTGCGCGCCATATCGGGCTTTCCAGAAAGGAAGACCACAGGAAACCGTTTCTTTATCGGATCCATGACAGCCCCGATCCGGACCGAATCCGGGAGCTTGCAGCGTTTGTGCAGCAATTCGGCTTCCGCCTGCATCTTGAAGGGGGGGTGTCTTCCAAAGCATTTCAGAGACTCCTTGACCAGGTTCGGGGAACGGAGGTCGAAAATGTTATCAACGAAGTAGCGTTGCGGTCGATGGCGAAAGCCGTGTACTCCGAGCGAAACATCGGTCATTACGGGTTGGCCTTTGATTACTACACCCATTTCACCTCCCCGATTCGCCGGTATCCGGATCTTGTCGTTCATCGCCTTCTGAAGTCCTATGCCGGGGGGGTAACCCTGGCAAGAAGACGGGAGTTGACGGAGCGACTTCCCTTCGTGGCGAAATACTCCTCCGTCCGCGAGCGAACCGCCATGGAAGCGGAACGCGCCGCGGTCAAGGTCATGCAGGTGGAGTATATGAAGAGGCATCTCGGCGACGAGTTTCACGGCGTTGTCTCCGGAGTGACAAAATACGGGATGTTTGTCGAGATCAACGATCTTTTGGTGGAAGGGATGATCCATGTCCGCGACCTCGAGGACGACTATTACGTCTACGATGAAAAGAACTACGCGCTCATCGGAAGGCGGACCAGGAAGCAATACCGTTTGGGAGATTCTGTCAACCTGAAAGTTATTCGGGTCAATTCCGAGGAGCGCGAAATTGATTTCGTGATTGTCCGGGATCTTCACGACACGAAGCACGATAAGCGCCGTGCGCACAAGCGGCGGAACTAAGTCCGGCGTCCGGTCGTTGGAGTACCTGGTTGCATTTTCAGGCGTTTTTGGCTACAATATGAAAGAGAACGTTGATTTTGTGAGGACCGTCATGAACCGTGTTTTGGCACTCGCTGCGTTTCTTTGTCTCACCGCCCCCATTTCCCTTGCGCAGAATTCGGTCTTTGGTAAGAACAAAGTTCAGTATAAGACATTCGACTGGCAGTTCATCCAGACGAGTCATTTTGACGTTTATTATGCTCAGGACGGTTATGAAATCGCGACCTTTGCGGCCCAAGCCGCCGAAGACGCGTACGATGCAATCCGGAAGCTTTTCCGGTACGAAATCAACAGCCGCGTGTCGATCGTTATACACAATTCTCACAACGAATTTCAACAGACGAATGTCATTGGGCAATACCTGGAGGAGGGCATTGGGGGCGTCACCGAACTCTTCAAGAACCGGATCGTCGTTCCGTTTGAGGGGAGCTACCAGGGCTTTCGACATGTGATTCACCATGAACTTGTTCATGCGGTCATTAACGACATGTTTTACGGGGGATCGATTCAGGCCCTGCTGGCCAGCCGGTCTCCGCTGATCCTCCCCGGATGGATGAACGAAGGTCTTGCCGAATACGCTGCGTTACGATGGGAGACGAATTCCGACATGTTCCTGCGGGATGCGACGATTCACAACTATCTGCCTCCGATCGATTTCCTTGGGGGATACTTTGCCTACCGGGGCGGCCAGTCCGTCTGGTATTACATCGGCACAAAATACGGCGAGCAGAAAATTGCAGAAATCCTCAATCGGATCAAGGGAACGCGCAGCGTCGAACAGGGATTTCGCACAACCATCGGTCTTTCGGTCAAAGAACTTTCAGAACGATGGGAGAAGGAGCAGAAGGTTCTCTACTGGCCTGACATTGCCAAGCGGGAAGAACCGTCGGAATTCGCACGTCGCCTGACGGATCATACGAAGGATCACAATTTTTACAACACGAGCCCCGCCATTTCTCCGCGCGGCGATAAGATTGCCTTCATTTCCGACCGCAACGATTTCTTTGACATCTTTCTCATGTCGGCCACTACCGGCGAGATCATCGACAAACTTGTGAGCGGACAGCAAACGAGCGATTTTGAAGAACTGCACTTGCTCACTCCCGGCATTACCTGGTCTCCCGACGGAAAGAAAATTGCGCTGGCCGTAAAAGCCGGGGAAAAGGACGCCGTCATGGTCATTGACACGGAATCCGGGCGGAAAGAAAAGCTCACGTTTGAGCTCGACGGCATTTTTTCGGTTGATTGGTCCCGTGACGGATCGGTGATTGCGTTTGTGGGTTTGAAGCCGCCACAGTCGGATATCTACGTGTACAACTTCCAGACACGAGAGCTGCGGAATCTCACCAACGACGTTTTTTCCGACTCCGATCCCGCAGTCTCCCCGGACGGAAAAACGGTGTATTTCAGCTCTGACCGAAAGGACGTGACGGACCCGTCCATGCTCCCTTTGACGTTCTCCATGATCGACTTCGACTATCGATACCGGGACATCTACAGCGCATCGATCGAAACGGGTGAGATCAGAAAAGTAGGCGGAACACCGAACACCGACGAGACCTCACCTGTTGTTTCTCCTGACGGCGACAAACTTCTCTACATTTCCGACCGGAACGGGATCAACAACATTTATGAATTGGATTTGAAAACGGGGATTGACCGGCCGATCACGAACTCGCTCTCCGGCATCTATCAGTTGTCCCTCTCCCATGACGGCTCGAAGCTCGCCTTCTCATCGTTGAATCAGGCCGGGTTCGACATCTTTCTCATGCGCACTCCGCTCGAACGACAACTCAGCGTCGCAGAGTTGGAGCCGACGGAATTCATCAAGCGCAAATACGATCTTCCCCGCGACGAAAGGCCTGTGACGACCATTGTATCCGCAGCAACTTCATCCGATACGGTGGCTGTGAAAGGAAACATCGTGATCATGGCCGATACCACCAACCGGGAATCTCCCTACGGTAAACCGTCGCCCACAGACCTCAAGAGTTTCGTTTTCACGGAGGAATTCATGAGGGACACGGTTTCCCGGCAGCCCAGTCCGTACCGATTCGACGTGTCCGATAATGTCGATGCCGAGGGAAACTATATTCCGCGAAAGTACAAGCTTAATTTTACCCCCGATCTTGTCTACGGAACGGCCGGATACAGCACCTTTTACGGCGTCCAGGGAACAACCCTGATGGCCTTCAGCGACATGTTGGGCGATCATCAGATTATTTTTCAGACGAATCTTTTGCTCGACCTCAAGAACAGCGATTACGGACTTGCGTATTTTTATTTACCCCACCGGATTGACTTCGGATTTCAGGGGTTTCACAGCGCCCGATTCCTCTATATCAACGATGTCTTTGGCTTTCCTGTTCTCTACAGGTTCCGCCAGTGGGCGCTCGGCATGGCCGCTTCATATCCGATCGACCGCTTTAACCGGCTCGATTTCTCGGCGCTCTGGCTCAACTTGTCACGCGAAAATTTGGATTTCCCTTCGGATCCCGCCCAGCGCCGGTCTCTTATCCTGCCTCTGGTCTCGTACGTGAAGGATAATTCGTTGTGGACAGGAGGGTGGTTCGGCCCGAATAATGGGAGCAGGTTCAACGCCACATTTTACGGGAGCGCCAAGTTCGGGAATGAGTGGCTTGACCTCCAGACCTTTACCATTGACTACCGGAGCTACACGCCTCTGTTTCAGAATTTCATTTTCGTGTTTCGTGGAACGGGGGGAGTGAGCAACGGAAAAGACCGGCAGAACTTCTTTATCGGAGGCGACGAAGGGTGGATCAATCGCCGCTTTGACGGGAACACGTTCCCTATCGTCGATGTGGAAGATTACGCCTTTCTGACCCCTGTCCTTCCCTTGCGGGGTTTCAACTATAACGTACGGAATGGCACTCGCTTTGCTCTGCTCAACTTCGAGGCGCGCTTCCCCATGATCCGCTATCTGATCGGTGGATCCATTCTTCCTTTTGGGTTCCAGAATATTCTTGGAGCAGGGTTTCTCGACATCGGGTCGGCGTGGTCTAATACAGGAGGGTGGCAAGCGCTCCGGCGAACACCGTCCGGCTCCCTGCGCACCAAGGACCTTCTCATCGGCATGGGAATCGGAACCCGTTTGTTCTTCCTCGGATTCCCCCTGCGGTTTGATATCGCCTGGAACTACGACTTTGCCAGGCTCTCACGACCCGTGTACTACATTTCGATCGGTCCCGAGATCTGATCCCACAGGGTAGATGTCCGAAATCTTCAAGTAGAGAACTCATGGAGATTTCGGACGTCTACCTGGTTTGCAGCACCCCTTCCTGTTTGGCAATGATTGTGGAAATCGTTGCATCGCCCACGATATTCGGAACGGTGCGACACATGTCCAGGAACCGGTCAATTCCCAGAATCAGCGCAATCCCCTCCTCCGGCACGTTCACTGCGCGCAGAACAATAATCAACATGATGATCCCGACGCCCGGCACAGGGGCGGTGCCGATGGACGCGAGAATCGCCGTGAACAGGATGGTGAGTTGTTCGGCCAGACCCAGATCGAATCCGTAGACCTGCGCAATGAACACCGCTGCAACACCCTGATACATTGACGTGCCGTCCATGTTGATCGTGGCCCCCAGAGGGAGAACAAAACTCGTGATTTTCTTCGGTACCCCAAGATTTTGTTCGCACACTCTCATATTCACGGGAAGTGTGGCGCCGCTGGAACTCGTCGTAAAAGCCACCAACATCGCTTCCCTGATGCCAATAAAGAATTTCTTATAAGGAATTCCCGAAAGGAATCGCACGGCGGTCCCCAGAACGCCGAATGTGTGAACCGAGAGCGCAGCCACCAGGGTCACTACGTACCACAGGAGCGTCTGAAGAATATCAAAGCCGAACTCTCCGACCGTTGCCGCAATCAGCGCAAATACGCCGTACGGAGCGATGGTCATGATCATCCCCACCATTTTGATCATGGTATCGCTGACGCCGTCAAAGAAGTCGACAACAGGTTTTGCCCTTTTCTGAGGAATGAGGGTGAGGCTCACTCCGATCATCAGAGCGAAGAAGACAATCTGAAGCATTTCACCGCTTGCAAGAGCATTGATTGGATTTGTCGCAACGATATTCACAAGCATGTCCACAAGATCCACCGGCGGGATATCCGCCGCGAGATCCCCCTGGAACTCGACCATCAGTTTGTCCCGCGCGTCTCCTGAAAGCCGCGTTCCAGGCTGAAGGACATTCACGAACGTCAGCCCGATGGTAATGGCAATGGCTGTCGTCGCGATATACCATGCAATTGTTTTCCCGCCCAGTTTCCCCACACGCGTAATGTCTCCCAGACTCGCCGCCCCTATGATCAGCGAAGCAAGAACAAGCGGGATGGCAACAAACATTAACAGCCGAATGAAGATCGTGCCGACCGGCTTGATCTGAACGGCAATGGTCTTCACCTTTTCGATTGAGGCGATATTGTCAAACCGCCGCCATTCCTCTTTGATCACCGCGGGACCCGTTTCTTCAACCTTCACCCTCATCATCAGTTCTTTTCGTTCTTTGGCCGGCAGTCTCTTGAAGAACTGCAGAATATTCAGCTGGTCTTCCCTGCCAAAGGAAGCGATCTTGACCGTTTCAGCGCGAAAGAAGTCGATGGCGCTCCAATTCTTCACAATGTGTGATTCGGTGATCCTGTCTTTTCGTGTCGTCACCTCGAGTTCATACCGGCTGACGTTGAAGAACGCGCCGAACACGGCGCCCAGGACCAGGGCTGCGAGGATCTTATGATGGAGCGCAATGGATTTCCAGGAGAGCTTCATGTCTTATGCCTCTTGAGGTTCGACACGTTTCCCAACCGCAAACAAAACCAGAATCATGATTGCAATTCCAAGGGCAATCGAAACCCAGGGCGAAAGGCCAAATGCCGTCGGGATGTCGCCGACCAGCATTCCCACGGCCGCGGCCAGGAGCGCATAGGGAAGCTGAGTCCGGACATGATCGATGTGATCGCAGGCGGACGCCATGGAACTCAGAATCGTCGTATCGGAGATTGGAGAGCAGTGATCGCCGAAGACCGCTCCCGCCAGGACGGAACTGATCACACCATGGAGAATGATTTGCAGGTTCGTCGGATCAAGGCCTGCATCGATGCCAAGTGTATTCGCAAGAGGAATAACCAGCGGCATCATGATGGCCATGGTCCCCCAGCTTGTTCCGGTCGAGAAGCTGACTACTGCCGCAATCAGGAACGTGAGCACCGGAAGCCAGTGCGGTTCGATGGCTCCCCGGAGAATCTGCACAAGGAATGAGGCGGTATGGACCTCCTCGGTCACGGCTCCGATCGACCAGGCCAGGATCAGGATCAGCATCGCCAGCAGCATGGATTTCACACCGTTGAACCACGCATCGATCGATTCCGTGGCCGTCAGTATGCGTTGGGTGATGGTGAGGAGAATAGCGACCAGACATCCGGACAGCGAGGCCCAGAGGAGCGAGGCGTAGGAATCGGATTTGCTGATGATCTCTCCTATTCCGTAGGACGTTCTTCCTTCCGCGTGAAGCGTGCTTGTTCCGGTTGTGTAGAGGCCGTAAAGTCCGACGAAAAGGATGGCCATAATCGGAAGCATGCCGTTGTACCAGCGCGCGGGTTTGTCGCTCCGATACGATTCCGTGCTTTCGGTAAGGTCGACCGCCGGCTGGGCGCCGTCGCGCAGGACTTTCCCCGTTGTACGCGCCCGCCGTTCGGCCTGTAGCATCGGACCAAAATCACGATCGAACCAGCCGATCAGGAAGACAAGAACCAGCGTGAAGATGGGATAGAAGCGGTACGGGATGGTCTGAAGAAAAACGGCGTACGGCTCTTCGGACGAGTTGATCATTTTCAACCCATCGGCAATCAGGCCGACTTCGTAACCGATCCATGTTGAAATAATGAAAACACTCGCCACCGTTGCCGCTCCGGCATCGACAATGAACGAGAGTTTTTCGCGGGAGATACGGAGCCTGTCGGTGATGGGACGCATCAGGTTCCCGCGGACGAGCACGTTGGCGTAGTCATCGAAGAACATGACGAACGCCATGGCCCACGATGCAAGTTGGCCTCCCCGCGCCGTCCTGGCGTAACGGGTAATCAGATTGGCAATACCGACGGTCCCTCCGTTCCTGGAAATTACTCCGACCATTCCGCCAAACAACATGCTGAACAGGATGATCTGGATATGGCTCGTGTCGGAGAGGGCTTTGACGATGAAGTGGTCCAGGACGCGGAAGATTCCCCCGAACACGTTGTAGTCGAACAAGATGATCGCTCCCACCCAGATACCTGTAAACAGGGAAATAACGACCTGGCGGATGAGAAGTGCGAGAAGGATCGCGACAAGAGGAGGAAGAACGCTGAGCCACCCCGGGACGACGCGCACAGAGGCGGAAACAGTGTTCTCTCCGGAACGCACCTCGATGATCCGAGCGCCGGAAGCAGGGATCAAGGCGTTCTTTACCAGGAGTATGCCGTTGGCGAAATGGAGATCGCCCGGATCGGTATCCCAGTCGATTCCAGAAACCGAAGCGCGGCCCGAGTACGAATCGGGGTTACCGGCGGTATCTTTTGCGACAACCTCAAAGTCGAAATTAACCCCGGAGAGGACAAGTTGAGGTGCGTGGATTTCAAGTTGAACGCGCGGTTGGGCGCCCAGAGCGGCCGGAAGAAGGAGGAGAAAAACGAGAAGGGTCGGGAAAGATCTTCGCAACGAGCTCTCCGGCGTGAGTTTCACTCAAAAAAGTAGTGCGAATGTAATCAGATTCGCGCCGAAATGCAACGAAACATTCTCAACGCTATTTCAGCAATAGCATTTTTTTCGCCGCGCGATGTTCACCGGCTCTGAGAACAGCAACATAGGTGCCGCTAGGCAATAGTCCGGCATCAAACCCGACGCTGTAATACCCCGCCGCCAACTCCTCGTCGACAAGGACACTCACCTCACGACCCAGGATATCATAAACGGTCAAGGCAGCGTGGCTGAATGCCGGCAGCGAGAAAGCAATGCGTGTGTTTGGATTAAATGGATTGGGATAATTCTGATGCAGCACAAACTCTGCAGGGATTTCACCCACCCCTTCAACAAAGACTGCCGGACCGGTACGGAATCCGTTCGTTTGCGACCAGAGGCCTTCGCTGATGTTGTTGGACGCTCTGACTCTCCAGAAGTGGTTCTTGCTCCCTTCGAGCCCGGCGACCGAAAAGGTTGTGTCGGTCAAACTCGCCGTGTCGACGAGGACGGTGGTGAAAAGAGATGTGGTACTGAGCTGAAATTGGTACGAATCCGCACCGCCGGTGGAATTCCAGACGAAGGTTGGTTCCGTCGTCACGTCTGTAAGTCCGTGTGCGGGAGCGCTGAGAAGCGGAGCCGCCGGGAAGCCCCCCGTCAGGTTTCTCACAGCTGAATACGGACCTATCCCGCCCCCGTTGCTGCTTCGTACGCGCCAGAAGTACCTGGTGGGGCCTTCGTTCAAGACAACGGTGCGGGAGGTGTCAAGAAGTTCCCCCGCACCGAAAATAACGCCGGATGCAAAGGTTGAATCCGTTGCAACCTGCAGTTCATACGTTGCAACCTGTGGATCGGTATGCCAGAACAAGCTTACCTTCAGAGGTTGATCAACGCTCCCGTCGGCAGGCGTCGCAAGCAACGGTGTGGAAGGTGCGGCAATCGTGATAGTTCCTGAAGGATCACTCTCGTTCTTACCCCGATCGAGGCCCGTGACTGCATAGTAGTAAGGGCCACCCGTCGGAGGCGGAC
>JACPLA010000034.1 GCA_016186715.1 Ignavibacteriales bacterium
CATAAATTCGATGACGAATTTATTCAGACTTCGGCTGAGCTCAGTCGAAGCCCTCAGGACTAAGTGCTGAGCGAGTCGAAGCACTTAGACTCCTGTCGAAGATTCTGCTCATGCGCTTGCAAGGTGCAGGAAACGTGCGGATCCTTTGAGTCTTCGTTTGGCTCAAAACAACGGTGTCGCTTTCATCCGTCGCCAAACCCTCTCACTACCACACTTTCTAAGGATACAACCTCGGTTCACCATCGTGTTGCTTCTCGTATGGTGATGCCTTATCTTTTGGCCGGCAACCTCATGATGACCAAAGGAATTCAGATTGAAGAAAAGATTGTTTACCCCAGGACCGACCCCCGTCCCGGAATCCGTCATGCTCAGAATGGCGGAGCCGATCATTCACCATCGTCATGTTGAATTCAAAGAGCTTTTCAACCGCGTTTCGGCCAACCTTCGATACCTCTTCCAAACCTCAAGTGACGTTCTCACTCTGACCTCCTCCGGAACCGGCGCCATGGAAGCGGCGGTCAGCAACTTGCATTCTGCCGGAGAAAGTGCCCTCTATGTGAATGGGGGCAAATTCGGAGAGCGATGGGGAGAATTGCTCGCTGCATACGGAGTTCAAGGGATCGAGCTCAAGATTGAATGGGGAGAGGCTCTTTCAACCGAGGAGATCCTCAACGCTTTGCAGGCTCATCCGACGGTCAAAGCCGTGTATCTTACCCAAAGCGAGACATCGACAGGTGCCGCCACGGATGTTCAGGCCCTTGCCGCTGCAGTAAGGAAACACTCCCAGGCCCTCGTGGTGGTTGACGGGATAACGGCAGTGGGGGCTATGGAACTTCGGATGGATGACTGGGGGCTTGACGTGGTCGTCACAGGATCACAAAAAGGACTCATGATCCCGCCGGGGCTCGCCTTTCTGGCCATTAGCCGGCGCGCTTGGGCCTCGGTTGAGCAGGCCCGGTTGCCCCGGTACTACTTCGATTTGATTCGGGCTCGGAAGTCGCTCGCTTCGAAAGACACGCCGTGGACCCCGGCCATTACGCTCGTCGAGGGCGTTGATGTGGCGTTGGAGATGATTCGAAAACAGGGAATAGAAGCAGTCTGGAAACGTCACGCGAGACTCGCCCGGTCGATTCGCGAAGCCGCACAGGCCCTGGGACTCAAAATCCTGGCGAGGCATCCTTCCAATGCACTGACGGCGCTTTGGATACCTGAATCAGTCAATGCCAAAGATTTTAACGATGTTTTGAAGAACAAGTACGGCATCACCGTGGCGGGAGGGCAGGGTCATCTTAAAGGAAAGATTTTCCGGATCTCCCACCTCGGTTATTACGATGAGCTGGATATGATCTCAATGATCTCCGCTCTGGAAATGACCCTGATGGAACTAGGATACCGGTTCGAAGCCGGAGCCGGCGTGAGGGCGGCTCAGAAAGTACTGACAAAAGACGAAGAAGCACGATGAAGATACTCGTCAGTGACCCTGTCGAAGCGATTTGTGCTGAAATCCTCAAGGGTGAGGGTTTCCTCGTCGATATCAGGACGGGCATGAAAGCGGCGGAACTGCAATCGGTGATCGGGGAGTATGACGGCCTCGTCATTCGCAGTGGTACACAGGTGACGGCGGACATTGTTGCAGCGGCAAAAAACATGAAAGTCATCGGCAGGGCAGGTGCCGGGGTCGACAACATCGATTGTGATGCCGCAACGCGGAGGGGCATTGTTGTGATGAACACACCGGGTGGAAATACGATTTCCACGGCCGAGCACACCCTCTCTCTTCTTCTTTCCCTTTCCCGAAACATCCCCCAGGCATTTGAGTCTCTGAAGCAGAAGAAATGGGAGCGAAAGAAATTCATAGGAACCGAACTCTTGGGGAAAACAATCGGGATAATCGGACTTGGAAAGATTGGAAGGGAAGTTGCCGCGAGATGTCAGGCATTTGGAATGACGACCGTCGGATACGATCCGGTGCTGGCCGCAGACATCGCCTCAACGATGGACATTCAGCTTGTTTCGTTGGAAGAATTATTCGCCCGGTCAGATTTTATCACAGTCCACACGCCTCTCAATGATGAGACCCGCGGGTTAATCGGCGACGCACAGATTGCCCGATGCAAAGACGGGGTCCGGTTGATCAACTGCGCGCGCGGAGGGATTCTCGATGAGTTGGCACTCTTGCGTGGACTCGAATCGGGAAAGGTCGGGGGTGTTGCTCTTGACGTGTTCGTCCAGGAGCCGCCCGAAAGGAATCCGCTGCTCGATCATCCGCGTGTGATTGCGACTCCCCATCTCGGCGCCTCGACGGAAGAGGCACAGGAAAAGGTCGCCAGGCAGATTGCGATCCAAATTGCCGACTTCCTCAAGGACAGGGGAATCTCAGGCGCCGTCAACGCCGATGTCATTCAAATGGCGATGAGAAAAGAAATAAAGCCCTATGTTCAACTGGCAGAAAGACTGGGGAGCCTCCAGGCACAGCTTGCAGAAGGAGCTTTGAAGCGAATCTCGGTGACGGTGGTGGGGGCCCAGCTGGCACATTCTATGGAACTTATCTCGGCAGCGGTCTTAAAAGGTGTCCTCTCGCAGCGGCTGACCGAGCCCGTGAATCTTGTGAATGCCCCGCTTTTGGCGAAAGATCTCGGGATCTCGTTGGGCGAAAGAAAGGAGATCGACGGCGGTTCCTACACTCAGTTGATCAGGGTCGATTATGAGTCAGAACATGGTCGGCGGCGGATTGCCGGTACTATTTTCGGGGAAAACCACATGCGGGTCGTGCAACTCGATGATTTCCACCTGGAAGCGATGCCAGAGGGGCATATGCTCTTCTATAAGAACATTGACAAACCAGGAATGCTTGCTAATGTCGGGTCGATTCTGGCGGCCGAGCAGATTAACATTGCTGGGCTGGCATTGGGGCGCGACAGGCCGGGGCGGCGGGCTGTGACAATTATTAATGTGGACAGCCCTATTCCGTTGCAAACTCTTCAGAAGCTGGAAAAAATTGAAGGGGTTTTTGAGGTTAAATCGGCAAAGCTTTGATGCTATTCGTCACTATTAAAAGTGATGAATGGGATTCCATTTACGCCGTTTTTTGAAAAAAAACCTTGACAAAGCAGAGGGCATCTCCTATATTTTGCCAACAACTTGCAGCTCATCACAATTGTTTGATTCACACTCATGAAGGAGGTGGGAGCGGCAGGAATGCCAGGATTTTTCCCGTGCATTCGCCGCGGCATTGTTACTTCTTACCGACACTTTCTCTCCGCCTCCAAAACTTTTCGGCATTCCGCTGTACACGAATTTGTTTCTCATCAACAAGTTCACATCAATGAAGGAGGTAGTTATGCTTCGCAAGCTTCTGTTTGCTACTACCCTTGTTCTTCTCATTCCGGCCCTGGTCTTTGCGCAGGACGGCAAGTTGCGCGGCAAGGTGACGGATTCGCAATCCGGTGAACCTCTGATCGGTGCCAATGTTGTGGTTGAAGGGACAAGCCTCGGTGCGTCCTCCGACCTCAACGGGGATTACATCATCCTCTCGGTACCCCCGGGTGTATTCAGCGTCAGGGCTTCCTACATCGGTTACGCCCCCGTGACCGTTTCCAATGTTCTCGTGAACGCCAATATCACCACGACATTGGATTTCGCCCTGACCAGTTCCGCTATTCAGGTGGAGGCGGTGGAAGTCGTCGCTGAGCGGCCGTTAATCCAGCGCAATACAACGAACACGGTCCGGATGACCACTTCGGAGGAAATCAAGAGCATCCCCTTCCGCGGGCTGCAGAACATCCTGGCTCTTGAAGCCGGTGTTGTTCAGCAGAATGGAGATCTCCATCTTCGCGGCGGTCGGTCCGACGAGGTTTCATATTACCTGGAAGGCGTGAACACGACGAATCCGATCGTCCGGACGGAGGGTCTCACTTCGAGACAGACCGTTCCCGTGATTCAGGAAGCGATCCAGGAAATCCAGATTCAGGCCGGTGGATATACGGCCGACATCGGTGGTGGAAATGCCGGCGCTGTCCGGACGACGCTCAGGAGCGGAACGCCGGATTACCGTGCTTCAATTGACATCCAGACTGACGACTTTGCGAAACCCGGGAACGCATATTTTGGAAGCTCCTCGTTTGGTTTCCGGAACGTGGTCGGGACTCTCAGCGGGCCGGTTCCGTCAGTGAAGAATCTGAAGTTCTTCCTGGCCGGTCAACATAACTTCCTCCGCGATCGCAACCAGCGGTTTTTGGTACCGTTCCGCTTCGAGGGACTGCGAGTTGACGAAAACGATGCACGATACAAACGAGATGCCGACGGTGTCGGTTTGCCGGCGGACTCTCAGGCTTTTCTGCCTGGCGTTGTTGAATTCAAGGAGAACTATGTTCCGGGAAGTTCGGATGAGAACAACTCCTTGCAGGGAACGGCGACCTATGATTTCTCGCCGTTCAAAGTCCGGTTCTCGGGCACCTACAGTCGGCGCACTGCGCCTTCGGGCACGACATGGCCCCGTGCATTGGATCGGGTGTACCGGCAGCGAAATTCGGAATTCAATAACGAGACTGCATTTGCCGAAGCGAAGTTTACTCATGTTCTCGACCCGAAGACGTTCTACGAGGTGGGCGCTTCGTATCAGCGGATCAAGAACAAAACGTTTGATCCTGATAAACCAGGCGGCGGTCCCCTCCCCGCCCTCACAGTCGCTGGTCAGCCATTTACACCGAATTTCAAGGACGGCTGGAACGGCTACTCCGACAGTCTTGGCTTCTCGCTGGCGAACGGATACACGTTTACCCGGCGCTTTGCAGGACCTTTCAGCTGGAGCACGATCAACGGATTCGATTTTGCCGATCCGGGAGCCCCGGTGCTGAGCTACAGCAGAAGCCAGCAGGAAGGGATAGGGTTCAGCGCCGACTTCACTTCGCAGGTCTCCAGCACCTATGAACTCAAAGTCGGTGGCCGTTTGGAATCGTGGACGGCCCGGTCATATTCAATCGGTCTCTTCTCAGGGTCGAACAACATCCAGACCGCCCTGGAAACCCTCTACGGGAACGACGGGAAGAGTCCGAAGTCTTTTGCAAGCATGGATGAACTGCGCATTGAGCTCGCCAAGAACAATATCAACCATTATGGATATGACGTGTTTGGGAATACGGTGGATGACGGGGTTGACGGACCGCGCGAGCCCTTGTTTGCGTCTGCCTATATTCAGAACAAGTTCGAATACAGCGATCTGATTCTGAACCTGGGCGTGCGTCTCGAGCACTTCGATACCAAGGCCAAGGTTTTTCCTGATTCGAAAAATCCATTGAATTCGTTCAACGAAGGACTCGACGTCATCGATGAGAGCAAGCTTGTGGAAGCTGAGGCTTTCACGGTTGTTCTTCCCCGGGTGAGCTTCTCCTTCCCGGTGACGGACAATACAGTGTTCTACGCCATGTACGGCAAGTATGCTCAGATGCCGTCACTCAATCAGCTTTATACCGGCAATACTGTTCTGAGCCGGACCGTGAGCCCGAATTCCAGCGGTAACGCGTTTTTGACTCCGATCGGTTTCTTGATGAAGCCCCAACGGACGACGCAGTATGAGATTGGCTTCCGTCAGATACTGACCGACAATTTCGCTTTCACCGTAACGGGATTCTACCGTGATCTCAAAGATCAGCTTGCCGTCCGGGATCTGGTGGATGATCGCGGCAACCGAATCTACATCTCCTACCAGAATGAAGATTTCGGCACGGTCAAGGGTCTTGAAATGACGCTGGAATTGCGCCGAACCAACAGGCTGGCGGCGAAGATCAATTACACGGTGTCCGATGCCCTCGGAACCGGTTCCTCGCCGAACTCTGCCTTTGGCGCCATCGAACAGAACATCGGACGCCCGACCAACTTCATCAATCCGCTTGACTTCAACCAGACCCACCGCGGGACGTTTTCGCTCGATTACCGGTGGGGTCGTGGTGATGGAGGTCCGGTGTTGGAAGGACTTGGTGCGAGCGCACTTCTGACCTTCAACAGCGGTCATGCGTACACGAAGATCAAGGAGCCCAGCGAGCTCGGTCAGGCGAGCCCCTGGACTGTTGGTATTCGTCCGTTGATCGATCCGCGCTCGAGTTTCCCCGCCGAGCCGATCAATGCTTCCTCGACGCCCTGGGTGTTTAACGTCGACCTGAACCTGAGTAAGACATTCTGGGTCGGGGCTGTGACAGTTGATGTGTATGCGAACGTGCTGAATTTCTTCAACACGAAGAATGTGCTCAACGTCTTCCCGTCCACAGGAACTCCGTATGATGACGGATGGTTGACGAGCGCTCTGGCCAAAGGATTCTCTGAAATCCCGACCTATGTCGATTTCTACAGGGCAATCAATCTCGATAATCAGTATTGGTACCAGCGGGCGACCGGGAATCAGATGTATGCAAGCCCGAGGCAGGTCCGATTCGGTGTCAGAGTTGGAATCTAACGCTTCCGAGACACCACATAACATCAGCTCATTAAACGAGGAGTTGAGGGACTTATGAAAACCATTTTCCGAAGTTTACTTGCGTTCTTGGTGCTTGGAGGCGTGATGATGTTTTCCGCGGTTGCAAAGGAACCGCCCGGTTTCAAGCGCAGTGAGGGGAGCGTGCTGGATAAGACTGCCCAGACTAAGATCGCGGCGATCTTAAATATCAATAATTTCACGATTTGGCAGCAGGGACAGGGTCGCGGCGCGTATCCGCCCAATAACGCGGGGGACGGTGGATACTTTCCTCGTGGAACGCGATGGGCGATCTTTGCTGACGGGTTCGTCTGGTCGACGAAAGCGTATCTGGATGCCGCCCACACACAACCAGCTCCTGTACAGCTGATTCGAACCGGAGGAAGCACATACAATGTCGGCAATGAGATCGGCTGGATTGAGGGAACGGGAGCGAATGCTACTGCAATCGGGGCCGCCGATTCGAGGGCACGTATTTATCGGATTCGTCGTGACTATCTTGAAATGTCCGGAGGCGAGCTTCGTCTTGATGCCGCAGAGAACTTCCTCACGACTACGAGTGCGGTAACCGATGCAGACATTGCTCTGGTGAAGGCACAATATGCCAAGGATTGGGACGAATGGCCCGTTGCGAACGGTGCCCCGTATATTGAGCGAAACGGGATTCCCGGTTACCAGAAGCCGCCGGCATTCGAGGAAGACGGGAGTTTTACGGTCGATTCGTTGATAGCCGGGAACTATGATGAGCCAGGGCTTGCGGGCGTCGATCCAAATTCCCCGGCCAACCAGGTGATATGGTCGGCGATGAATGACCTGAACCGCGGTAATCTACTTGGGTTTTCCGGCACGGAACCCATGGGCCTCGAGGCACAGCTGACGCTCTGGGGATATAAGCGAACGGATGCCTTGGGGAACCTCTACTTCAAGAAAATCAAGTTCATTAACAAGGGGGGTGCGGACGTGACAGCTGGTGGCCAGAAAGGGAGTCTGTATCTCGACAGCATGTACTTTGCCCAATGGTCTGATCCCGACCTTGGTGCGTTTGGCGACGATATTTCCGGATGCGACATCAACCTCAGCGTGGGATTTGTGTATAACGGAAATCCGGTAGACGCGGAGTATATCAAGTTCAACCTTCCGCCCCCGGCGGTTGGGTATGACTTCCTTGCCGGCCCGACTGTTTTTACAGGTGTGGCCACCGATACGGCTGTCTTCGATCTGAAAAAGAAGGCAGAGCACATCAATCTTCCTATGACATCGTTTTCCTGGTTTGCTTCAGGCTCACCAATATCGGATCCCCCCTTCAACTATGAAGGCGCTCTTCGTTGGAACCGGATGTTGCGCGGGTTTGTGCCGGATCCATCGATCCAACCTGAGCGGTTGTATCCGAGCGGACCATTTCCCCCCAGCAAGTTTCCCTTAAGCGGTGAACCAAACATCGCGGGGTCCGGCTTTGTAGACGGTCAAGGGACAGATTGGTCGTTTTCTCCCGGGGATCGCCGAATTGTTTTGAGTACAGGTCCGTTCACGTTGGCTCCGGACGATACGCAAGAAGTTGTCGTTGGAGTTGTTGCGGGACTCGGCGGGGATCGGATTTCGAGCGTCGCGGTGATGAAGGCCAACGACGCAGCGGTCCAGACCACGTATGACCTGCTCTTCCAGGTTTCTCAACCTCCAGCCGTACCGCAGCCGGTTGCGACGGAACTCGACGGTCAGGTCATCATTGAGTGGGGAAGCAACCTCGGTAGAGTGAAGCAGACCGAAGAGGAGCACGCGCAACCCGGGGACTATGTTTTCGAAGGTTACAACGTTTACCAGCTCCCGGCTCCCGGGTCCCCCAGGAGCGAGTGGCGGCGCCTTGCCACGTACGATCTTGTGAACAGCGTCGGTGTTATTCTGAGTACGGAATTTGACCTTGACGCGGCAGCGTTCCTGCAAAAGCCGATTCAATTTGGCTCAAATTCCGGTATTAAACGGCACTTTGTCCTGAACCGGGACTTTGTGACCGGAATCGACAAACTGTACAACGGCCAGGAGTATTACCTTGCCGTGACGGCCTACTCACGTCCACTGGAGCTCGGATTCCTCGAAGCCCTCGAATCGGGCGCAAATATCTTGACGGTCCGGCCGAAGAAGCCGTATGGAACGGAAGTAAACGCAAAATACGGGGATGCTCTGACCGTAACTCATTCAGCGGGAGGCAGCGACGGTATCATCACAGCTTCCATTGCTGACCCCGGCGCGGTGACGGGCGACACTTACGAGATTCGTTTTGACACAACGGGCGGGTCAATCTCGTGGATGGTTCGAAACGCAACCAAGAACACGACTCCGGTATCCGGTCGGGAGGATCAGGTCGGTGATGGTCCCATTGTTAATGGGATTCAGGTTACTGTCGACGGACCTCCGCTCCAAGGGAAGGATTGGTCATATGCCGGTGCCTCACCGCCGAACGTGACTCCGCTTGTGCCGGGATACAACTCGGGTCGCTGGTTTACCGGAGGAAGTGGACAGGGCGGCGAGATATTTTTTGAAGGCGTATTCATGGAGCCAAACTTCTGGGGTGCAACGACTCTGGGGCCGGCCGACTACAAAGAGGTGGATGTGAAGTGGAGCCCGATGCAGTCGTTCACTGACCTCAATGGTAATGGCGCTTATAATATTGGTGAGCCGTATGTTGCCACAACACCCCACAGTCAGTTCGCGGCCATGTATCAAACGTTCACCGGCGCGGCATATCGGGGTCAGTTCCGGATTCCGTTCACAGCGTGGGATGTCACGAACCCTGCAAGCCCGATTCAGTTGAATGTGGTTGTGCGCGATCGCGACGCTAACGGGCAGTGGGATCTTCACAGCCAGGTGAACGATCCGTTGCTCCCGAACAACGGAGATCAGCGGTTCAACTATACTTGGATTACGAACGTTCCCTACGATACGACCTACTACGGAAGCGGAACTGACGGTAGGGTCGACTTCTTTGCGGCGCAGGGTGGTAACGCGGTTGATGGTGGAATGTGGGTCATGTGGCTGAATCCACGCGGCACACGACATCCGCTGGCAGAAGAAGCGACCTTTACACTCATTCCCAACTTTGTTAATACAATTGCCGACGTCTTTACATACAGCACAGCCGGCAAACAGTCGACCAAAAATTCTGCACTGGAGAAGTTGAGCATCGATCGCATCAAGGCATACCCGAATCCGTACTATGCCTTTAACGCGGCAGAGACAAACCGGTTTGTCCGATTTGTCACCATCAGCAATCTCCCGGCAAAAGCAACGGTGAGGATCTTCAACCTGGCCGGGCATCATGTCAGAACCCTCACGAAGGATGACGCGACGACGCAGTTCCTCCGGTGGGATCTGAACAATCATGACAACTTCCCGGTTGCGAGCGGCATCTACATTGCCCATCTTGACCTGACGTTGAGCGATGGCAGCTCGGCGACCAGGATTCTCAAGATCGCCATTATTCAGGAACAGGAAGTACCAGATGTGTTCTAAATGCCATGCAGAGATCATTCATGGTCCATCATTCTTTGGGAGATAACACTATGAAGAATCGAATGTTGTATTTGACTGTTGCCTTCTGCGTGGCACTGGTGGCGGCTTTTGACACCACGGAAGCGCAGAATAAGAGGGTCGGGAGCGCTGCCGCCTCGGAACTCTTGATTCCGGTGGGTGCACGTGACCTCGCCCTTGGTGGAGCATCAATTGCCAGCACGATGGGAGTCGATGCGCTGTTCTGGAATCCGGCCGGCCTCGGTCGAATGACGAGGGACGCGGAAGGAATGTTCTCCACCATGTCGTACATCGCTGACATAGGCGTGAGCTATGGAGCGGTGGCAGGACGATTCGGAGGGTTTGGCGTACTCGGTCTGAGCGTCAAGTCCCTCGATTTCGGGGAAATCCCCCTCACGACAACTGAGGACTCGGAAGGGGAAGGCGGAAGGTTCTTCTCGCCCACGTTCTTCACCCTGGGCTTGAGTTACGGGCGTCAGCTGACCGACAGAATATCGGCCGGCGTTACCCTGAAACTCATTTCTGAGACGATCGACAGGGTTTCCTCAAGCGGAGTCGCCTTCGACTTCGGCGTTCAGTATCAAGGAGTTGTCGGAGTTTCGGGTCTCCAGTTGGGAGTCAGCGTGAAGAACATCGGTCCCGGGATGAAGTTCGACGGGCCGGGACTTCTTCGGGCTGCAGTTGCAGCCGACGGAAGGCGTCCGCAACAGCCGTATAAGAGCGAAGCAGCGACGTTCGAACTTCCCTCCGTTGTCGAAATCGGAGTCGGCTATTCTGGCTCTGCAGCCGAGAACGTCACCTACGGACTGAACGGGTCCTTCACCAACAACAACCTCTATTTTGACGAATACAGAGTTGGCGGTGAACTCGGTTATAGTCTCGAGACGGTCCGCCTGTTTGGCAGAATTGGCAGCGGTTTCGTGCCGGATGTCGGAGAACAGGAGAATATCTTCGGGTTGACCGCCGGAGCAGGCATAACGTATATGACCGGCGGCGTCGATCTGACCCTCGATTTCGCCTACCGCCAGGTCGATCTCTTTGACGCCAATACGGTGGTGTCTCTGAAGGTCGGCTTCTGATTCGCGGCCGGTAAGATCCGATGTAAGGCAAAGGGCTGCCTGCGCAAGGCAGCCCTTTGTTTTGGCAATACCGTTCAACTTCAACCTGCCTATCACTTAACTCACAGAACCTGCAACAATGCTCTTGAGGCCCCTGTTTCTTTCAGGACTGATTTGTTTTGCTTTCTGTCTTTCCCTTGCCCAACAATTGCCTCGTCATAAACAAGGTTCCTTGTATCAAAAGGCCTTGGAGGTTCAGAATAGTCTTCATGTCCTCTCACTTTCTCTCAAGCCCGGATTCGAGGACCTTGCGGCTTTGACGTACCTAAGACGGGCTCACGGCGCTCAGATTTGGAGCGCATACCTCACGAACGGGGAAGCCAGCGATCATGACGAGCGGATCGAGTATCCCCATGAAAGGGCAGCGACGCTTCGGCGTGAAGCCTGGCAGGCAATCAGCGAGATTGGCGGAGAAGTTCTCTTCCTGAATTTTCCGGATTTTGGAGTCTCAGAGGACACGTCATTTATCAGATTGTTTTGGCCCAAAGATCTCTTACAGCAGAAACTTGATGGCCTTCTTTCGAAAATCCGTCCTGATGTGATTCTTTTGAATGGTGACTCGGAAATCGGCGATTCGAGTGTTCGCTGGGGCATTGTGCTCGAAGATGTTCTGGAGACAGTCCGAAACGCTCAACGCAGCACGCAGGATAACTGGAAAGCGGCAAAGGTCATTGCTTATGAAAAGGCTGGAATGACATTTCCCGTCACGAACAAAGACCTGTTCACCAGCCGTCCATACCTGGAGTCAGCCCGATCTGCATCGGAACGATATCGCTCGCTGCGGAAGCATCCTGTTTTCCGGGACGGGCCATCCATCGCTCATTATGTCGTAGCGTTTCCAACAAGTAAGACGCGGAGAGGATTGGATTCAGGACTGTCACCCAACGCCCCGAAAACGTTGCGCAATCGTGAAACCGGAATCAAACGATTATGCAGTCAGATCATCGATCGCACGAAGACCGGGCGGCAATTCACTGAGAAACAGAAAACAAACCTCTTGAAAACGATTGCCGCCGAGTTGGATTCCATTGGAGTGTCCATTGCACAGTTATTGAGGAGAACCGCCGGTGAGCGAAAGTTGCTCCTTTCATGGAAAAGCGGACTTGAGGACTTGAGGAACACGCTTCTCGGTGCGCAGCTGTACCACTCCCTCAGCGAGCATATACTCACGGACCGGCAGCTCACCTATCTGAGCATCGATTCGGTTCGGGGGTTTTCCAAAGATGGAAAATCACAGATCTACTTTCCGGGAGTCGGTGCGGACGGATGGATTCTGGACGAGAAATGGAATCAGTGGTCGCAGCTTAGAATTGGCGAGCCCTATCGGCTGGTGTCTCCCGATGGGCTCACATACGATCTCCCTGAATCCGTTTATGGGCTCCAGACAGAGGAGTACGGGAATACGTTGTGGTTTCTTGTCATTCATGAATCCGCTCAACGCGAGCGAAGTTTTGTCATGAAGGCAAAAGAAAGGGTCAGGTACGCCCCGAAGCTTTCGATTGAGGCGCTGACGCCGATCCTCCGGGTAGTGGATGGAGAGGAGCTGCGAGTTCGGTTTACGAATCATTCGAGGGACGGGTTTGCCGACGTCGCCAACGTCAACGATTCGCTCGTGTCGTCCCAGGGAGAGTGGTTCAGACTGAGTAAGAAAGACACCTCAGCTGTGATCACGATGAAGCTGAAGTGGGGTGAGGACATAGGAGAGGGGAACCATGCCTTTGCCTTTCGTCTTGGTGAAGTCGACGTCGGTGTCTTTCTGGCCCGGAAGTTCGAGACAAAGATCGACACCTCGAAACGCGTCGGCTATCTGAGCACCTATGAGTCCGGCATTCTGGAGCGCTCTCTTCAACGCCTTGGAATTTTCGCCCGTCGCTGTGATGTGACAGATTCGGACTATTCAGGGCTCGATGTTCTTTTTCTCGATGATCGCGTTTTAACCCTTTTTTCAGGACCTCAGCCCGGAACTCTGAAGAACCGTCTGCTCAGGTTTGCCGAGAACGGTGGACACCTTGTGATTTTTCGCCAGGATGCGGGCGTGTGGAACGGATCCCCCCTTCTGGACGAACTCACTCTTGTCGAAACCCAGGCGCTCGACGCCCAGTCGGAATTTTTGATCGATTCGACGCACGCTTTTCTTTCGAGGCCGAACAAGATCAATGACGAGGCCTGGGTCAATTGGCTCGATGAGCGCTCCAGGCAATTCGTTCAGGTAGGGGAAACTGAGGGAGTGGAATCTCCGATTCGATCTTCCAAAACTCGTCAACCGCTCCTTGTGACTCAACGCCATGGAAAGGGAAGAATAACATATTCCGCGATCACACTCTCGAAACAGTTGCTGAATATCCATCCAGGTGCCTTTCGACTTCTTGCGAACCTTGCATCGTATTGATATATTGGGGGTCGGAGATCCATCATAATGAGGCAGAAAACTACAATCGCGCTAGCGATCCTTTTTCTGGCAATCACGCCGGGGGTTTCCAGTGCGCAGCGTCTTCAACCTTCAAGAGCATTTGTCTTCAATATCGATTACGCACGCTTCCAGTACTCGGCAACAGAATCTTATCTTGAAGTGTACTATGCATTCTACCCCGGATCGGTTGTCTTTGAATTAAGGGAGAAGGCGTATTTTGGAGCGGTGTTGATTCGTACGATCCTCAAGAACACGACAACCGGTGAATTCGTCGTCGATCAGGCATTCTTGCTTCCAGTCACGGTTCAGGATACGAGTGGAGAGTCGTTCAACAAGACCTTTGTCACGCATACCGGATATGCTGTTCCCCACGGCCCCTATCTGCTTGAAGTGTTTGCCGAGGATACCTCCGCTCCTGGTCGCGGGACAACCCTCCAGTATGCCATGGAGTTGAGACCCCATGACGGACCAATGGCCGTGAGCGACGTGGAACTATGTTCCAACATCGCGAACTCGACCAACACATTGGACCTCTTTTACAAAAACTCCTTGGAAGTGGTTCCCAATCCGACTCAGGTATTTGGAGTCGCGAACCATCCTGTATTGTTTTACTACCTCGAGTTCTACAACATTCGGACGGATGAGCCGCTGGTCATTCGTGCAGAGATCAGAGATGCTCAGGGGGGAGTGATTCGGGAGTCATCAAAAAACAAAACGTTCAAGGTTGCCAGCGCCGTCGAAGCAGGAATGATGAATGTCTCATCCCTGGAATCCGGGAAATATGTCCTCGGGATTTCTGTTCGTGAGGAATCCGAAAAGGAAATTACGCGGAGAGAAAAGCCTTTCTTCGTTTACAACCCCCACATCAAATCCTCGGCTCCGACTGTTTCTGAATTGATCGCAAGTGACCTGGCCGGTCTGACGGAGGATGAATTGGATAAAGAATTTGGCGAAGCCCAGTACGTTGCGATAGGAGGCGACATCTCATTTTACGGCGAATTGAATACAATCGAGGCAAAGCGTCAGTTCCTGGCAAAATTTTGGGAGGAAGTGGAGGGAGGGAAACCGGGAAAGATCATTATCAAGAGACAAGACTATTTGCGACGAGTCGAGACCGCGAATCAACGCTTTCGCGTGTTCAACCGGCCAGGATGGAAGACAGATCGCGGGAGGGTCCATATTCTCTATGCAGAACCGGACCAGATCGATCGGGTTCCAAGCAGCGAGGGAGGCAAGCCACACGAAGTCTGGTACTATTACCAGATTGAGAATGGGGTCCAATTCGTTTTCATCGATCGCACAGGGTTCGGTGAATATGTCCTTGTCCATTCCACAAAACGCGGCGAACTCCAGGACGAAAATTGGACGCGGTTGCTGCAATAATCGTTCCGGGGCTTCTGCTTTTCGGCGGGACAGCCGGCCGCGATACCCTCCTCGTTGAAGAAAAATTCCTGGGATCGTTCGTCCATGCCACCCGCCTTACGGTCGACTCCGGGGGTAGGATGTATGTTCTCGACGAAGGACGCGATCTCCTTCTTCGCTACTCTGCCAAAGGGGAAGAACAAACGGTCGGAGGGTATGGCAGGGATGGATTTTCGTTTGACCGACCGACGGGGGTTGCAACGGACGGCCTCAATATCTACGTTGCGGATCACGGTAACCATCGGGTGAACCGGTATGACCGCTCGCTGACATTTGTTTCGGCACTCTCCACGCGCGACAGCTCGTATGCCCCGGCTCGCTTCGGCTATCCGCTTGGTGTCGCACTTTCCCGGCAGGGAGATCTCTTCATCCTTGACGGGGAGAACCGTCGCGTGGTGAAGTTCAACGCGCAGTCGAAATTCGAACGCTCGTTTGGAGACCGGGAGGTTCTTCCCGGCCGGTTGCGCAAACCCCGTGAAATCATGGTTTCCCGGCAAGACCGGGTCTATGTACTGGAGGAGGACCGTGTCCTGGAATTCGACTACGCCGGGAATTTTGTTCAGGTTCTCGGCCAGGGATTATTCGCGGAAGCGACGGGGTTCGGGGAAACGCGGGAAGGATTTGTCGTGTGTACAAAGGAAAGTTTTCTTTGGTTTGATCGAGGCGGAAAGCTCGGTCATGTTAAGAATGCCGATCGTATTATCTCCGGCTTTCAGTTGACGCCAATCGAGGACGTTGTTGTGGAGGAGAATCGAGTGCTGATCCTCAGTCGTCAGAGGATCGGAATATTCAGGATGATCCGCTGACGCAGCGTATGAAAATCAAATCCCCCTGAATGAGGTTGTGCAAAAAGAAACAAAATGTCATTCTGAAGGAGCGAAGCGACGAAGCAATCTGTTAGGCGCGTGATAGATTGCTTCGCTGGAAAACGCTCGCAATGACAAGTATGCATTTGTATGCATTATGTCATTGCGAGGAGTCCCGAAGGGACGACGAAGCAATCTATTATGCGCTTGATAGATTGCTTTGACCCCTCGCTAGAGTCTTAGAGCTCGCAGTCCAAAAGCTCGCAATGACCAGAAAGCTTCCAACGGATGCTTCTGAGAGCAAGCGTCTGCTTGACATTCAGCCTCGATTATCCTATTTTCACTGACGCCCCCCCCATCGATTATTTCCTGGAAGAGGAGGACCTGTTATGGCTCGGAGCGTGAACAAGGTTATTCTTATTGGGAATCTTGGCAAAGATCCCGAGCTCCGGTACACGAGCAGCGGCGTTGCCGTTGCAACGTTCACGATCGCGACGAACGAATCGTGGAAGGATCCGGAGGGCAATCTTCAAGAACGGACACAATGGCACAACATCGTGGCCTGGAGAAAACTCGCGGAGATCTGCGGCGAATACCTGAAAAAAGGGGGAAAAGTGTATGTGGAGGGCCGCCTGCAACACCGGAATTATGACGACAAGAATGGTGTCAAGAGATATGTAACGGAGGTTGTTCTTGACGAGATGGTAATGTTAGACAGCCGGGGAGGCGGACAGCAGTTCAATGCGGCGTCTCCCGCTCCCCAGGAGGACCGGCCCCAAGAAAAGGCGGATGATCTTCCGTTCTGAGGCCGTGTGAAAGAGGGGGAGAGCGATTGTTCTTTGTGATTATTGCGTTGGTGTCCCGCTGCAAGGCGGGATGAAAAGGGAATTCCGTGCCTGCACGCCGAAGTGATTCTGTTCTGTTTCGGCACGCAGGCGTGCTCTCCCGCTATGACGCGGGAGAAATCCGGAAGCTGCCCCGCAACTGTGAATGAAGAAACTCCGACACGTGTCACCGTTCCGTGTCAAGCGGAACGGGAAGACTCGGGGTTGCAGTAATCCTTCGTGAGCCAGGAGACCTGCCAACGTTGCTGCGTCAGGAGCCTTCGCGGGAAGGTGGTCCGGAATCCAAGAAATTGACCGCCCTCATCTTCGACAGAAGGTGAGGGCTTTTTTTTATCACTTCATTCATTGCGGAGCCCTTATGAAA
>JACPLA010000024.1 GCA_016186715.1 Ignavibacteriales bacterium
CCATGGCTGCGCCCACGGCCACAAGGATTGCAATTCCGAGCTCACGGAGGAGAACTGCACAAGAGAGAAGAACCGCATAACTCAGGATTCGCGGCAATGAATGATGATGAGGAAGGTTCATCATTCGGCCAGCCAGGATGAAAATCAAGAGAATCGCAGCGACGAATGCCAGGTCGGAGAGAATCTGAGTAGAAAAGAGAATGAGAAGAGGATTGAGAAAGAGAAATCCGATCGCTGCAAGGGCGCTTGCATCCCCGTGTTCCGCGCGAACAAAAAGGAACATGAGAACCAGGACAAGGATAACGAAGACAATATTAACCGCTTTTGCGGCAATAATCGGGCTGGAAACCCAAAGGGCCGGAACCAGAAAGAGGGAAAAGAGCGGCGCATGGACCACGTACCGGGCGGTCTCAGGACCGGATTTATCGACGTAGCCCTCGAATCGTGCCAAAGACTGTCCCCAAATCAGATAGCGGGCACTGTCGGGAGTGTAGACGAAGACGTCTGTCATGGAGAGGACAGATACCGTGACTGTGACTCCAAGCATGAGGAGGAGGGCCACCCCGGTTCGGGTCAAGAGAAGGGGAAATTTCCGAGTCCATTGGAATATCACTCTGTCTTTCCTTGGCGTGGTATGATGCGATTTTCCAAATCTGACAATCTATAAGTAAATTTGCGCCATCGCAAGTCCCTTCTTGACAGAGTAGTGTATTCTTCGTACCTTTCAATGAACCCTTGCCGTCGATGCATTCGCTTTCCCTCCGCTCCATCCCATCCGAAAGCTCTGCAAGGGCTTCTTCGCCTTTTGGAACAACGTTGCTGGAGGACTCTATGGCAAAATCGAAGTACTCGATGCACTATTGCGCGTACTGCCACAAGGAAACGAAAATGGAGGTCGTTGGGGGACCAAACGCCGACGGGCAGCCGGGCGGGACAGACGCCAAGATGTGGTACCGCTGTACACGTTGCAAGCACAGTGCGTTGTTGGATCGGGACACTTCTCAGCGAAAGGCTGTAGACGAGAAACTCGACCGGGGCGCGGCAACCGAGTATTCGGCAACAAAAGTGTTTTCTGTGGGCCAGACCATCTACCATTCAGAATGGGATGATCTTGGCCGCGTGGTGGCAAAGATCAAGACATCCAGCGGGGTCCAGGCGATCGCCGTGTCGTTCGAGAAACACGGAGACCGAAAGCTGATTGAAAACCTCGCGACGGAGCCACTCCACGAGCACCCTACTCAACCTTAGACCAACAGCAAGGAGGTGAATCTTTTGGTCGGCATTATCATCGGTGACAACGAACCGATCGATAGGGCAATTCGGCGTTTCAAAAAGAAGTACGAGCGGTCCGGCGTCCTGAAGGAATTCAAGAAACGGACATTCTTCACAAAACCGTCCGTCAAGAAACGGATGAAAAGGATGAAGGCCATTCGCCGAAACCAACGCGCCATGATGGAGGAAGCCTAGAATCCATCGGGCATCCAGAAGATTGCCTCATAGATCAAAAAAAAATCCCCGTTGGGAACTCCAACGGGGATTTTTTTTTGTGCAAGGTGACCTGGATAGAATTAGGTCGTTCCTACGGAACTTTTGAGAATTCTTGATTCGGGTGTTACCATAAGATCGTCCCTAACGGGACTTTCTGATGCTTGCGGTCAGGTTGAAGACCGTCCCTCACGGGACTGATTGCATCATGTCTCCCGGGAACGTAATCCCGTAGGGATGGCCATATGGTGGAAGATCAAGCACCAACAAAGCCAAAGTCCCGTAGGGACTGATTGCATCATGTCCCGGGAACGTAATCCCGTAGGGAGGCCATTTGGCAGAAAGTCAAACGCCAACACACTCGAGCCCCGACAGGCACGGTCGTTTGTTACGCATCAAACCCAATCCCGTAGGGATGGCCCTTTGGTAGAATTTCAAACGCCAACCCAATCAAGTCCCGTAGGGACGGCCCTACATCTATTTCACGTAGGTCATCTTTTCAGCTTGCGAAAAGAGGACCTCATTCCCCGCCCCGACGGCAGTCATCCGATAAAAGTACGTCCCTGATGAGACCGGTCGGTTCCGGGTGTCACGCGCGTTCCATCGTACGGTGTGAACTCCTTGATTGTGCTCACGGTCCGTCAGAACTGCAAGCTCGCGCCCTGCAAGATCGAAGACGGCGATTCTGACTTTCGCCCGCTCGGGGAGGAAATACTGGATTGTCGTGCTCGGATTGAACGGGTTGGGGAAATTCTGAGCAAGAGAGAAGCTGGTTGGGATTCCGATTTCCGGTGCGGGCGATGAAGTGAGGATATTGGAACTGTAGATCCCGGTCCCGTGTGTCCCCACAACCACCACTCCGTCCGAAGCCCTGAAGTCAATCATATCGACCACCACGTTGCCGATGACGGAAGCCCCTTCCAGAGACCAAACAGTACTGCTTCCATTCAGCGAGGTTGCTGAGTACAGTCCTGTGCTTGTTGCAACAAAATACGTCTTCCCCTGGGTTGTCGGCACAATTGCGGCCCAGCGGCAGGACGGACCGCTCCCCGTCCCGTTCGGATTCTCTTCAAGATTGCTGCTGACGTCGGTCCAGCTCGTTCCGCCGTTCGTGCTCGCAAACAAACTCGGGATGCCGTAGTTGGTGAAGACGGCAATAACTTCGTCGGCATCGTTCGGGTTCACCGCAGCACATCCGACATTTCCGGAACTTGGGAATCCTGTCGGCGTCAGATCTGTCAGCCCCGGACTCCCCGAGTTTGCGCCCTCGATCTTATAGAGCGAGGCGGCGTTCGATCCGATGTAGACCCGGTTAGCCGTTCCTCCTTTTGAAACCGTCAGAGAAGAAATCCTTTCCCCACTTCCAGAAAGGGGGAGAAGAGCGTTGGTTAACGCCGTCCAGTTGACAGAGGTGGTGTTATCTGCGCCCGTGGGAATTGCGGTCAGGTCGGTGTTCCTCCAGACCCGATCCCCGCCTGCCAGATACATCATGTTGGTGTTGTTGGGATCAAGGACAAAAGGATTAATAAAGCTGTAATTACTTCCTCCCGTAGGTTGAACGTTGGCCCAGTTGATCCAGTTTCCGTTCGCGTCGAGAATAACTCGGTACATGTTTCCGTTCTGCGATGAGACGTAGTACGAAGTGCGGCCATCGGCAACGGCGCAGTAGGCGCCGTCTCCACCAAAAAGGCTTGCCCATGCGCTCGTCACAGTCGTGTTGTTCGTGAACCAGGTTCCATTATCCTGCGTTCCTCCGATGATCACGTTGTTTCCATTCGTGCCATGATCGATCGCGAGGGTATAGAATTGCGTGGTGATGTAGCCGTTATTCAAAAGAGTCCAGGAGACGGTCGAAGCGGAAATGTTCGTTGTTTTTGATATGCCTCCGTCATGACCGGAATAGAATATGCTCGAGCTTCCAGGGCGGAACATGCCGGAGTGTTGGTCGGCGTGTTGGTTTGTATAAGAAGCATATGTGTCCTTTGTTGCGTACCCGCCAATTCTTGTCCAATTTGAAGTCGTCGCGAACGCATCAGTGGACCTATAGAGGTTGACGCCGCCAACAAGCAGAAAATTCTCGTCGTCCGGTTTCACCGCAAGGTGCATGTCGTAACCGCCCTGGGTGTCGAAGACTGCGTTTCCGGTAAGACCCGACTCGTTGGGAAGATTCTGTCCCCGGTTCACCCAGGTTCCCCCGAGGCCGGAGCCGTCGCTCGTGATATATGTGTATTTCCAGAGCTGATGATCATTGATCTGATTGGTACCGTTCGTTCCTTCAATGAGAAAGTACACGATGTTCTCGTTGGATGGAGCAACAGCGATGACAATACGAGAGTATTGTGTAGGGAATCCCGAAACGCCCGAACTGATTTCCGTCCAGGTTATTCCGTCGATTGATCTCCAGATACCCTTGTTAGTCGCGTTGAATGTTCCATTGAGGGCCAGAGCGCTCAGAGCGGCATACACGACGCCCCCCGATGTAACGGCTACGTCTGTGTAATACGGTCCGGAGTTGGAGAAAGCACCCAGAGAAGGAGTTGGCGGAGTCGTTGCTCCCCCGGTAGTACCTCCGCTGGTCGACCGCAGAACCCCGAGAAGCGTCGCAGCATAAATTTCATCCTGCGTCGTATTCGACGGATCAATGGCCAGCCTCCAAACAACATCAAAGAAACTGTCGATGGCCCCCACGGGCGAATTTCCCACCGTGGAAGCGAGTACAGTCCATGAAGCCCCGCCGTTGCTCGACTTAAAGGCCCCGGCGCCGTTGAAAAAGGCTCCAGTCTTCGAGGCAGAATTTCCTATTCCTTCCCCCGTGCCATAATACCAGGTCGATTCCTTTCCGGAACGCGTGTCCTGAGCAACGGTCGTCACGCTGTGAATGTCAGCTGATCCCGTGGTCTTGACCCATGTTGCCCCATCGTCCGTTGACCGCCACATTCCGCCGGAGACACCTCCGCCAAGGAGCACGCTGGTATTCGTAACATCGACTGCAAGCGCTCGGGTTCGGCCTCCAACATTGTGAGGGCCTCTCTTCACCCAGCTGAACACCTGAGCCTGCCCTCCCTTTGCCAAGGTTTGCCTGGCAACCGATTCCTTAGTGGGAAGTGTCGACGCAAACGAAAGCTCCTTTGCCCTGATTCCCCTCGGGATCCTCCCCGTCGTGGGATCTTTCAGCCGCTCAAATTCCCAGCGTTCCCGCGCGATCGGGTCATCGGCCGTACCCCGGGCGCTCTTCCTCAGCAACCGCTTCTGAATCTCCAGGTCATGCGATACTTCCGGCGTCCCCAGCCAGAAATACAGCCCGCCGCCTGCGAGGAGGGTTGCCGCAGCAACTGTTAGTCGAAGTTTCATGACTTCTCCTTGGTGGATAAATGAGTGAAGGGTTGAAATCCAGATTTCTACTTTGGCTCGTAGTGATTGACGCTGTACGTGTCCTCCTGCCCCTCCATCATGGGTGGCCCCGAACCTCTGAGATCCGCCTGAAATCGAGAACCGCTTTGAAGGCCGGGGAGTGCCGGCATAAGATGCGGTAAGATGTCACGTGTCGGGGCGAGGGTGGTCTGAAACCGGACCTTGATTTCCTTCCCCGATCCAATCATTCCGATAAATCCGCTTCCGTAGCCCAGGACTTCGTCGATACGAACGGTGGCCACGCAAGGGGCCTTCGAACAAGGATCATCCGTGTCCGGGGCGAGCATTTCATCAATTGAGACGATTGTTCCAATGATCCTGCAATGATTCGGTGGAACCCCCGGCCCGGGCTCTGCAGGCTTCGGCATCTGAGCCTCTTTGCCATCAGTCCCCTCCTTTGCAGCGCTACACGACAGGGCAAGAACCGCGATGATACCGCAACCGAGTAGTGTGATGACCTTCATATGAGATCCTCTGCGATTGATGATGGGTCTACCAGAAACGTTCTTCTTTCCAGGGGTCGGCCGTGTTGCTGTATCCGTTGACCTCCCAGAATCCAGGTTTGTCTTTGGCCAGGAATTCCAACCCCCGAATCCATTTGGCGCCTTTCCAGGCGTACCGTTTCGGAGTAATGACTCGCATCGGCCCGCCGTGATCGGGCTCCAGCGGCTTTCCATCGACGGTATGAACAAACATCACATCTTCTTCAATCATCCATGTCAACGGAAGATTCGTTGTGTATCCTCCATATGCATGTTGAAGCACATACTTCGCTTCCAGTCTGGGACGGATCTCTTTGACGAAATCCCTGAAAAACACTCCCTCCCATACGCTATCGAAACGACTCCAGTGAGTGACGCAGTGGAAGTCCGCCTGGAACTTCGATTGAGGCAGCTTCATGAATTCTTTCCACGTCCACTCCCGCTCTTCCCCGACGAGTCCCCATACCCGGAATTTCCATTCTTCCTTCGTGATCTTTTGAGTCGGGCCGTAGGTGAGAACCGGAAATTTTTCTGTTTTGTACTGACCGGGGGGGAGCTTGGGCTTCCCGTACGAATTCAATCCTTCGATTTTCTGATTCTTGACAAAAAGACCCATCGAAAAAATCCGAGTTGAACGACGACGAAACAACAGCCTCAGCTTTCATTGAGACGAATGAGTGGAGCGAACGACGAAGCACTTTTTTGTGCGCCTAATAGATTGCTTCGCGAAACGGCTCGACAAGCTCGCCGTTCAAACGCTCGCAATGACAATTGGGCGAAAGATTGCCTCGCCAAAAACGCTCGCAATGACAATGTTCTCTTTGGGAGTATTCGTGTGGAGTGTTCTCGCGACTCTTGTTGAACCCTTCTCCGAAACAAATTCTAAGCACGAATGTTGTAAACAGGAAGAGTTTTGAAGGTTGTTTCGATCTTCGTGCTCGGAATTTCGAGTTTATCTCACCCTGTGACTATGTTCCCGGTCACATTTCATCACTTCATCGATCCGAACCACTGCCTCCATGTTTCCGGATCCGCCGAGCGGTGGGCGTGGACAATTCTCCAGAGTTCGCCCTGCTTTTCGAGGATCAGCGTCGTCGGAAGATATTCACTCCGTTCCACGCCGTTGACCTTATAATCCTGACGCAGAACAAAGAACGCATACGCTCCGTTTCCGTAAGCTCTCACATTCATGCTTTCGACGGAAAAATCGTAGTCACTCACAAGGGGAACTGCAGACCGAAGACGCATTTTTGTGGAGTCCAGGGTTTCACTTGTTGCCCACGGGGTGACGTAATAGGAATTGGGGTCGTAGTACACTGTCAAAAGGCTGTCAGCGTCCAAGCTGCGCGTGGTGTACGCGTTCTTGAGTGAGACATGAAGATGACGGATGGTGGTTTCAATGTTTTGTTCGTCGAGGCTGCGGTCGTCGCTTTCACAGGAAATCATGACGAATGCCATTGCGAGAACAAGGTACTTCATGCTATCCTCCGATTTGAGACATGGTCCGATTCGGCCGCACGAAACCCGGTTGATTGATGAGGTGCCCCTTCTCCTTTTTCAGTACAGCTTTTACAATCGCATCTTCGATTTCACGATTCGAAGCCTCCCCTCTCAGGAATGTCCTAAGGTCGGTCTCTTCGAGAGAAAACAAGCAGGTCCGGAGTTTACCATCCGACGTGACCCTGACCCGGTTGCAGTGATTGCAGAACGGATCGCTGACGGAGCTGATAAAGCCAATCTCTCCGCGGCCGTCCTCGAAACGGTACCGGTCGGCCGGCTGCACACCATGATATTCCACGGCGACCAGCTTCTTCCCCATTGAGGCCTCAATGCGCTCGATCACCTCCCCCGTCGGCACAACGCGATCGATGGTCCAGCCATCGTCCTGTCCGATCGGCATGAATTCGATGAAGCGGACGATATATTCCTTCTCGCGAACAAGAGATGCGAACTTAGGGATCTCGTTGTCGTTGATTCCGCGCATCAGTACAGCATTCAGCTTGATCGGGGTCAGGCCGACTTTTTCCGCAGTTTCGATCCCCTCCCACACCCGGTGATAATAGTTCCTTCTGGTCATGAGATTGAATTTCACGGGGTCGAGAGAGTCGAGGCTAACATTAATTCGACGCAAACCGGCCTGCGAGAGGAGTTCCGCTTGCTCCGACAGGAAGAAGCCGTTGGTGGTCAGGGAAAGATCGCGGATGCCCTCGATCCGCGAAATGAAGCCCACAAGGACGTGAAGATCACGCCTCATGAGGGGCTCGCCGCCGGTAAGTCTGACTTTTGTTACTCCCAGCCGCGCAAAGATCCGGGTTACGCGTGCCATCTCTTCGTAGGTCAACAGCTCGTTCTTGTCGAGCCAGTTCATCCCCTCTTCCGGCATGCAATACCTGCAGCGAAAGTTGCATCGATCCGTGACCGAAATCCGGAGATTATTGATCACGCGTCCGAATGAATCTTGGAGAATTGGCACTCCCTGGAGGTATGAGTTCATGAAAGTTTGGCTTTCTTTGCCGGTTTTGCGCCCGACCACTCGCTGGTACCGTCGACAAAGTGCTCGCGTTTCCAAATAGGGACTTCCCGCTTCAAGGTGTCAATCAAGAAACGACACGCCTCAAATGCCTCGTTTCGATGTGCAGCCGAAACAGCAATCACGACGCTGGCTTCTCCGACCGGTACGCGCCCCAGACGATGCACAATCGCGACGCCGTAAATCGGCCATTTTTCCCTTGCCTCGCGTTCTATCTGCTCGATCGTATGAAGAGCCATCGGCTCGTACGCCTCGTACTCAAGCAGCTTCACCTCGCGAGCAAAAGAATGATTCCTCGTTGTGCCAATGAACACGTTCAACCCGCCGGAGGTCGGAGTGATCACCTGGTTTATTGCCGCGCCGATGTCGATGGGATGAAGCGTGAGAGAGATCAAGGGGTGGGTGAGAGGTTTCGGGTTTCGGGTTTCGGGTTTCAGGTTTCAGGTTTCAGGTTTGGCCTACGCTATCCCCCGCTGACGGGCGGAATGATAGCCACCTCGTCTCCGTCACGGAGAGCATGATCGGCGTGAACGTACTCCTGATTCACGGCGATGCGAAGACTCGGTTTCCAATCCTTAAAGTGAGGATTTCTCTGGACCAGCACATCGAGAACTGAAGAGGCCCTGGCTTTTTGCTCAAGCTCCACTTCCAGTTCATGAAATCCGGCCAAGTCTCGCGCAACGGAGAAAAGTTTCAAGCGAACTTTCATATCAATTCGATGTCGACCGTGCTTCCTTTAGGGAGAGTCCTCGATTCCTCAGGAACATGAATCAGACAGTTTGCCATCGAGAGGGAGGTCAAAAGAGCCGAGCTCTGGCTTCCCGTAGTCTGAACAATCAGTGTTCCATTTTCATTCCTCGCGACTCCGCGTACATAATGATGCTTTCCGTCCCTCTTGACAATCTCCTCAACCAGTACGGCCTTCAGCGTGAGAGGCGTCGCCTCCTCGTTCCCCCGGAGCCTCTCCAAACCGTAGCGGGCTAACTGAAGGAACGTAACGATCGAGGAGACAGCGTTGCCAGGAAGTGCAAAGACGGGAACATGTCTCCCGGAGTTCCCCTCTAAAATTCCGAACGCGAAGGGCATTCCTGGCTTCATGTTTACTTTCCAGAACTTGATTTCGACTCCCTGAGCCTTGAGAACCCGAAGAACATAGTCGTGTCGTCCCACCGAAACGCCGCCCGAGGTGATCAGCGCGTCCTCCTTCAGGCCCTGCCGGATCCTGACCCCAAGCTCCTCCGGATCGTCCCTGGCGATCCCAAGATCGATGACCTCACAGCCCGACTCTCGTATGAGGCCCGACAATGTCACGGCGTTGCTGTTTCTGATCTGACCCGGGCCGGGGAGTGAGGATGGGTCAACGAGCTCGTTCCCTGTTGTGAGCAGAGCGACTTTTGGCTTTCTGAACACGTCGACCCGTTCGATTCCCAGGGAGGCAAGAACGCCAACCCTTGCAGGAGTCAGTCGTCTCCCCTTTTTCAAAACAACGCTTCCCGCCCTGATATCGTCCCCGCGGAGTCGTATGTTTCTGCCGGCCTGAACAAAACCGCGAACCCTCACGGTTCCGTTTTTCGCATCGGCCAATTCTTGTTCAACAACGGCATCAGCCCCGGGAGGAATCGGGGCTCCGGTCATGATGCGGATAGCGGATTTGGGATTCAGTGCAGTTTTCGGTACTTCGCCGGCAGGAATCTCATCCTGAAGGACGAGGTCTACCGCCGAATTTTCCCCTGCGCTCCGAATTTCATCCGACCGGACGGCATATCCGTCCATGCTCGAATTGTCAAAACCGGGGACATCGAGAGGAGCGGTGACTTCTGTCGCCAGAATGCGGCCGTAACTTTCTGACAAGGCGCAGGATTCTTGAGGTCCGGCGTGCAGAGATCGGACAATTATTTGGCGTGCTTCGGACGTCCTAACCATCGCGAGGAACCTGCCAAAATATAGGATAACCACGCCCGAGATGCAAGGTGAGAAAAGATCTCCGTCCCTCGGCCGCTTGATTGTAGAAATTACGTGAAGTTCGCCGCCCGGGATTCCGCCGGCTAAGAATTTGACTTTATCGGACGTTGAAAAACTGAATCCCCTTCTCCCTTTCTTTTGCATAGAGATGGTGTCATTGAAATCATGAACACTCCATTTGGAGACATTGATCCTGTCATACAGAGCAGCAGCTGTTGGCTTTCTGAATTTTCTTACGGATGCATTCCCGTTTGTGATCAGGGAAATCCGGACAGAAGCTCATCCGGTGTTCTGCGACCCCGGGACTCTCCAGGCCCTTCACCCTTTTACGAGAAGTGCGGAAAGCCTGGGAATCCTGCACACGGTCTTCCTGAACTCTTCCGATGAAGGCGTTCTCAGCATCCCTTCGCAGTACTTCCATCACAAACGGGGTGAATCTCTCAAGAGTACTCTCCCTGAAAAACCGATCCTCGATGATCTTCACAGGTTTGTGTATTTCCATAACAGTCATCGCTCCTCGCTACCCTCGGGGACAAGTCTCCCCTGTCCGTCCTCCAGGCATTCCCCGGTTTCGAAGACTCCTCCTCATTTGATCCACTTCTCTCTTCGGGTCATCACGTGCAAGCCACGCCCGGATGCAATGGTCTCAAATCAGACGATTGACTGCCTTGCATCATTTTGGCTTCTTTCAGGTTTTATTTGCTACATTGCAGGGTCGTCAGCCACTGACTGGAATGATTCGACGCACTCTTGTCGTGATTGGTCACGCGTTATGTGTACTCTGTGGGATCGTATTGTACGCCCTCCTTGCCCCGCAGAACTCGCCCGGCCAACCCGCACATTTCACAAGAACCGGCGTCAACGGAGCGTTAGTCTTCCGCGTTGACATCCCGTTTGTCTCCAGCCCGCTGTTGATCGGCGACACCTGGCTCTTTCTCGCAGTCGGGGCCAGTGCTTTCCTCTGTCTCCTCTTTGTCTATCTACAAAAAAAACGTGCCGGGGATTCGCGGACCCTGACTCACAAACCTTTTACGGCGATCGTTGCTTTCGCTGTCTTCATTCTAACTCTTATACCTTCTGAGTTTTATTTCGTCAGTTCTGCGTCCATCGTCGCACTCGGTTTACTGCTCAACCTTCTTGCCTTCTTTCTCCTGTGGTGCGGTTTGGCTCCCATGGTACGTCGCTTCCTCACGATGGAGTCCACAGAAGAATTCCTCGGGGCCTCGTACCGGGGACTCCGAGATCGATTTCTGCAATCGCCGGCAGTGATCATAGTCGGACTGATGGCCGGAATTCATTTTTTGTTGAGCAATTGGATTTCCCTCTCGGTGTTCGACGGCGTGCCGCACGTTCAGGACAGTATCGCACAGTTTTTCCAGGCAAAGATTTTCGCCTCAGGTTATCTTACCGCGCCCGCGCCTCCTCACCCGGAGTTTTTCGAATTCCTCCAGATCATTATCCGCGACCGATGGTATTCGATGTATCCGCCGGGACACTCCCTCCTCCTCACGGTCGGCGTTATCGCCGGAATCCCATGGATCGTGAACCCGCTGTTCGGAACATTGACTGTCGTCATGCTCTATCTCCTTGGACGTGAACTTTATGGAGAGACGGTGGGGCGTCTTTCCGCCCTGCTGGGCCTTTGTTCGCCGTTCCTGGTCTTCATGTCTTCCGAGTACATGAACCATACTCCGGCGCTCTTTTTTTTCCTCCTGTTCCTCCTGTTCTTTGCCAGGGCCTTCCGAACAAAGCGAACACGAGACGGGATGCTCTCAGGGGCTGCCCTGGGTATGCTGTGTCTGATTCGCCCCTACAGCGCCGCGGCCCTTGCGCTCCCGTTTCTTGTCGCAGGTTTCCTCTGGCTTCGCAGAGACCTTGCCTCCCTCTGGAGACCTTCCTCGGCGTTTGTCGTAAGCTTTGCCGGTTTTATTGTTCTTCTCCTTCTCTATAACGAACTCACCAATGGTCATCCGTTCGTATTCGGGTTCCAGGTTCGATGGGGAGAACAAGTAAATCCGGGCTTTGGGGAGGTCAACGCAGGACAGTCGCACACCCCCTGGAGAGGGTTTCTCCAGACGTTGAATAATCTGATTGGTCTGAACAAATACTTATTTGAATGGCCGATCCCGTCGCTTGTGTTTGTCTTGCTTCTTTTTTTCGGCAACCGGAAATCCCCGTGGGATATCCTTTGTGTGGGTGCCCTCGGGAGCGTCGCCTTTGCGTACTTCTTCTACTGGTTCCAGGATTGGTGTTTTGGCCCCCGGTTTCTTTTTGAGGCGGGAGGGCTCATGATTCTTCTGACCGCGAGGGGCATCGAACAGTTGCCTTCGTTCTTTCGCGAGTCAGCGTTTTCGGCGCGGAGGATCAGGATGGTTTCCTTTGCAACCGTCGCGGTTCTTTTCCTCTCCGGCCACGCTTTCAACATACCCCCGCACATTCGTTTTTATCAAAACAATTACTGGGGTGTCGACGGAGAGATGGCGGAGACGGCAAAAAAAATAAACGACGAGAAAGCGCTGGTCTTTGTTTCCTCTTCCTACGAGAGTGTCTTTTTTCTGAACAACCCCTTTTTACACGGTGTGGTGTACGCGCGTGACCGTGGAGAAGAGAACCAGAGGCTGATCGACCGGTTTCCGAACGTTCCGGTTTACAGAATCGATAGACACGGCTTCAGCCGCACATCCTTCGAACATTGAGGAGTTATTGCCAAGTCTCAACGCGGAGCCGCAAGTACTGAGACGAAAAGACCAAACATCAAGTACCTAATGCCGGTCTCGTCCTGAAATAGGTTCTTGGAGTTTGTTCCGCAATCTCCTCTTCGTCAGCTGAGTAGTTTGATGACGTCGTTTTTCTTTCGTTGCAAAGCTCGGCGATTCTTCGTATATTTTATTCCTCAGACGACCAAGACTGTTATCACTCTGGCGGGGTAGCTCAGTCGGTTAGAGCGTCGGAATCATAATCCGTAGGTCGGGGGTTCGAATCCCTCCCCCGCTACAAGGTAGATTGGAGATTGACAGGCTGAGCTTACAATCTTTAATTTTACCATCTCCAGCGAGGTCGTAAAGAGAGAAATTTCTTGATCATCCGATCGGAGCGGTCAAGATTTTTTTTATCGGGCTATCCCATGAAGTCGTTTGCCGACACGATGGTGGAGCGGTTTGAGGCCTTTGTTCAGGCACATTCCCTCATTCACGCGGGCGAAGGCGTCCTGCTTGCCGTCAGCGGAGGTATCGATTCCATGGTCATGCTCGACATTTTTCGCCGCATCAGCCCGCGGTGGGGGCTGGTTCTCACGGTGGCACATCTTAACCACGCACTTCGGGGCGAAGAATCGGATGGAGACGAGTGGTTTGTCAGGGCAACGGCCGGGAGGCTGGGCGTTCCCTTCATCTCCGAAAGGGCGGATGTCGGAGCATATCAAAAGAGCCATGGAATCTCGAAACAGGAGGCGGCCCGGGAACTGCGTTATGCCTTTTTTGAACGAACGCGGGTTTCCGCTCATGCCGCTGTTGTGGCCACAGCACATCAGGCCGACGACAACGCCGAAACCGTGCTGATGAATGCCGTTCGCGGGGCGGGAATCCGGGGTCTGATCGGAATTCCGATCCGCAGAGAGGGGGGATCGATCATCCGTCCCCTTCTGTTCGCGCGGAGAACAGAGATTGAACAGTATGCCCGCGAACAACGGATCGAATTCAGAGAAGATTCCTCCAACCGTTCACTTGAATCAACCCGCAACTCGATCAGGCATGTCATTCTCCCCTCGTTGAATCGGGATTTTCACACCGACGCGATTCAATCGCTGAATCGAATCTCGTCGCTGATGAGGTCTCTTGGAGAGGCGCTCGATGATGCCTTGAAGGAAAAACTCGGCGATTTGGTTGAAGAGGAAGGCGAGACCACTATCCTTCGGATTCCTGAGTTGAAAACACAACCATTGTATCTGCAGGAAGAAACGGCGATGTACGTGTTTCGCCGCCTCGGCATCGAGCCCTCGGTCGCCAAGGTTCTTTCGCTCCTTGCCCTGTGCGATCAGCCGACAGGACACAGGCTTCATTTGTCCGGCCGCTGGCATGCGCTTCATGACCGGGACCGGCTGTTGGTCTCTCCCGCTCACCCCGGTTCGGCTTTTGAGCACGAGGTTCAGGTTGGGCAGGAATATTCCTTTCCTAAATTCCAGTTCAAATCGAGCAGGCTTGATTCCGTCCCGAGACAGTTTGTCTCCTCCCATGACGACGAGGTTGTTGACGGAGATCTCCTCGGAAGCAAACTGGCCCTCCGCACCTGGCGGAATGGGGATTGGTTTATCCCTTTCGGCATGAAAGAAAAAAAGAAACTGAGTGATTTTTTTGTCAACGAAAAAATCCCACTGAACGAGAAGCGCTCCACGCCTATCCTTGAATCGGACGGAACGATCGTTTGGGTGTGCGGGTTGCGGCTTGACAACAGATTCCGGATCACGGAGAAGACGACCTCGGCAGTCCGGCTCCGGTATTCACCCATCCCACAATAATCCATGGACCCATACGTCATTGTGAATAGCGAGAGGTTTGATCTTTACCTCTCCGAGGAACAAATCCAGAAACGCGTGCTGGAACTGGCCGCCGAGCTGAACAAGGACTACACGGGCAAGGTGCCCATTTTCATTGGAGTTTTGAACGGGTCGTTTATCTTCTTTGCCGATCTGATCCGGGAAATTTCTGTTGATTGCGAGGTCGACTTCCTCAAGCTCTCAAGCTACGGTGACGCGAAGATTTCTTCCGGAAATGTCACTCTTCTGAAGGACCTCAATTGCGAGGTCAGGGAGCGTGACATTGTCATCGTTGAGGACATTGTCGATTCGGGTCTGTCGATCGAGTTCATCAAGAAACTGGTTCTCCGGGAGAACCCGAATTCCTTCCGTGTTGTTACATTATTGTTCAAAAAGAGCGTGGCAAAGATAAATTTTCCACTAGAATATGTGGGTTTTGAGATCCCACCTGAATTTGTCATCGGTTATGGTTTGGACTACGGTCAAAAAGTTCGTAACTTACGGTCGATCTATCGGCTTTCTGGCGGAGGATCCAGGCCAGCAGGAGAGGTTCGGGCAAGGAGATAACACATGGTTATGAAGTGGTACAACGAGCAGAATTCTGAAGAAAAACGGGACGGCAATCCCCGCAACCGGCCGGGTTCGCCCCGTTCTCCTCAGAGGCGTGGACCAAAGCCTCCGCGCGACGACGAATTCAATTGGAACAAAGTCGGCCGCGTCATAGCCAGCTGGCTGGGGATCTTGCTCGCTGTTTTCCTGATCATGTACGCCTTCAAGAGCAACGAGGAAACCGAGTACGAGATCAGCTATACGACCTATCAGGAACTCCTGTCGAACGACAAGATTACCGAGGCGATTATTCGGAAGGCGAATCTCAACGACTTTGATTTTCACGGGAAGCTTGCATCAGCGATGGACATCGTCACCGCCAGCGGGAAGACGGCCCGGGGCGCCACGCGTGTTGTTCTGACACTTCCGTACATCGACCAGAATGTCATTTCTCTTTGGAACGAGAAGGGATTGAAATTCAATATTGTCAAGGAAGACAATACCTGGGTCAGCGCGCTTGTCAGCTTTCTCCCGTGGATTTTGTTGATCGGAATCTGGCTTGTGATTTTCCGCCGGATGCAGGTAGGGGCGGGAGGCACAAAAGGACTCTTTTCGTTCGGCAAGAGCAGAGCCAAACTCCTGACAGAGGGAGGCAACCGGATCACGTTCCAGGACGTTGCCGGAGCTGATGAAGCGAAAATGGAGCTTCAGGAAGTGATCGAGTTTCTGAGGGACCCGGGAAAGTTCCAGCGACTGGGCGGAAAAATTCCGCGCGGTGTTTTGCTCCTCGGCCCTCCGGGAACCGGCAAGACTCTTCTGGCGCGTGCCGTGGCCGGAGAAGCGGGCGTTCCATTCTTTTCGATCAGCGGGGCCGATTTTGTCGAGATGTTTGTTGGAGTCGGTGCCAGTCGCGTGCGAGACCTGTTCGAGCAGGGGAAGAAGAACGCTCCGTGCATTATCTTTATCGACGAGATGGATGCAGTCGGGCGGCAACGAGGTGCGGGATTAGGAGGCGGACACGATGAACGCGAGCAAACGCTCAACCAGCTCCTCGTGGAAATGGATGGATTCGAACAAAACAGCGGCGTCATCATTATCGCCGCAACGAATCGTCCTGATGTCCTCGATCCGGCGCTGCTTCGTCCGGGACGTTTCGACCGTCAGGTTGTCGTTGATCGTCCGGACGTGAAGGGCCGCGAAGGCATTTTCCGGGTTCACACGAAGAACATTCCCCTTTCGGAAGACGTGAAGCTGGACATCCTCGCGAAAGGAACTCCGGGCCTGTCCGGCGCCGATATTGCCAACCTGGTGAATGAGGCCGCGCTCCTCGCCGCACGACAGAACAGCAAAGTTGTGACGATGCACCACTTTGAAGAGGCAAAAGACAAGGTGATGATGGGGATGGAGCGGAAGAGCCTGATCATTTCCGACCGCGAGAAAAAAATTACAGCCTATCACGAAGCGGGCCACGTCCTCGTCGCGAAGTTTCTTCCGGAAGCCGACCCCGTCCATAAGGTGACGATCATTCCCCGGGGCCGGGCGCTCGGCGTCACGACGTATCTGCCGATCGACGAGAAGCACACCTACTCACGCGATTATCTGGAATCGATGATCACGTATGCGCTCGGCGGACGCGCAGCGGAAAAACTCGTGTTCAACCAGATCACGACCGGCGCCGGGAATGACATCGAACGGGCGACGGAAATTGCCCGGAAAATGGTATGCGAGTGGGGAATGAGCCAGAAGCTCGGTCCGCTTGCCTATGGGACAAAGGAGGAGGAACTTTTCCTTGGGCGGGAAATTACGCGATCCCGCAACTTCAGCGAAGACACCGCAATTCTGATCGATGCCGAGGTGAAGCGGATCGTGAATTCTTCCATGAAACACGCGGACAAGATTCTGAAAGACAACCTCAAGACCCTTCACCGCCTTTCGAACGTCCTGCTCGAAAGGGAAATCCTCGACTCGGACGAGATCGACAAGGTCATTCGCGGAGAGGAGCTCCCTCCTCTTGAAAAGAGGAACAACGGCGAAGCCGCGGGCGAAGACACAAAGCAAGCTGGTGTTGCCGCCTCTCCCGAACCAAAATCAAAAAAGGGATGATGAGACAAATGCCGTCCGGGGCCCCTCCCGACGCGCAAGCCTCCGAAACACTCGAACAGAAAGCAACGATCGATTACAAATCGGAGCTGGTGCGCAAGGGGATCCATCTCTGTTCCCTCTCAATTCCGGTTATCTACTACTTCATCTCGCAGCGCCTTGCCCTGTCCATTCTGATCCCGCTGTCACTCGCGTTTCTCATTACCGACATTGCCCGCCACTTCCACCAAGGTGTCGCACGATGGTATTCCCGGTGGTTCGGCTGGCTGTTAAGACAGCACGAACAGGATTCGTCTTCGCGCCGTCTCAACGGTGCGACCAACATTTTGCTTTCAGCCGTCGTCTGCGTTGCCGTCTTCCCAAAGATCATCACTGTGAACGCATTTGCAATCCTGATCGTCTCGGACACCACATCAGCTCTCTACGGGCGTCGGTTCGGGAAAAGGCGATTTCTCAACAAGAGTCTTGAAGGAACTCTCGCTTTCTTCATTTCGGCCCTTGCGGTGATTTTTGTCGCTCCCAAAGTACTGGGGACTTCTCCCGAATTCGGTCTCTGGATTGCCGCCGCAGCAGCGGGAGCGATCGCTGAAGCGTGGAGTCCAGGTGTTGATGATAATATCTCGGTCCCCCTGACCATTGGCCTCGTAGCGTGGGGGCTTTATGGCCTCTTCCTCCCCGGAGCAAATTTGTTTTTCCTTTCATAGGTCCGCTTGACGAAGGTACCCCGATGATGACAAGATTAAATCCGTTCGCCGTTTTCATCGTTTCGTTGGTGCTCTTATCCTGCGGAGATGTCAAGCTTCCTGCAACAGGCCAGGAAGACGAAATCATCCTGTTTGCAGATGACTCGACGTGGACATTTCTGGAGCGGACGGTTCGCAGCGTGTTCCAGGACACCGTTTTTACTCCCCAGCCCGAGTTGTGGTTTGTGGTCCGGAGGGCACCGATGGCGGACTTTGGCAAATACGAAAAACACATGAACCGCATTCTGCTTGCCCCGCTGGATGGGACCGGGCCCGCCGCAGAATTCATGCGACGATCGCTGGGTCCTTCTGTTCAACAACTGGTCGAACAGGGCGAGGAATTTGTGATCAACAAATACGATCCCAAGGCCCGGGGGCAGATTCTGATGTACCTGACCGGACCCGACCTTGCGTCACTGAGATCTTCCATGGAAAATGAGGCGCCGGAACTCCTCTACTACTTCAAGCGCACGTCACTCAGACGCGAGCTAGCGTCCGTCCAATCGGAAAGCGGATACCACAAGAAAGAAATCGAGCGGTCTCTGTTGAAAAGGTATGATTGGACGATGACCATCCAGCATGATTATCTTGTTGCGCGGGATTCCGCAGAAGGGGGATTCTTCTGGGTCCGACGGGCAACGCCGGCAGACATGGAGCGGTGGATTTTTGTTGCATGGAGAGAGGTCAAGGATCCGCGCATTCTTACCGACAGGTATGCCATTGCCCTGCGCGATTCCTTGACCCGACGATACATGCGGACGATTGACGAGGAGGCCTTCGTTGAGATCGCGCCCTATTATCTTCAAATCGAAAACATAAGTTTTCTTGACCGGTTTGCCTATGAAATGAGAGGGAACTGGCGGTTCAGCGACAAAACGGGGGGCGGGCCTTTCGTGAATTACACGTTTTATGACGAAGGAACCCGTCGGGTCTATGTACTGGACGGTTCAATTTTTGCACCGAGGGTTGAGAAAAAGAAGCTTATTCTGCAGGTCGATGCCCTTCTGCACACGTTCCGGACGATTCACGAACTGAGTGACAAAGAGAAAGTGGAGTTGGGGGAAGGAAGAGACTGAAGGGTAACCTTCGGAAGGTTACTTTCTCTACCACTGCACCTTCACCGTGAACAACAAGCCGTTTTTGTCCAAATAGTGGACGAAGCCGTTCGCCCTACCAAAGGCCACAAGTTCAACCAGTACCTTAACATCCTGCCTACAATATTCCGCAATCAAATCGACTTTCCCCTCTTTCCACCATTGAAGCGACTGAAGGCCGGTTGCTGATTTTCCAACCTGGAGGGTCGCGCGGGCCAAGGATTCGAGGGACAGCCGGTGACCAAGCCGCTGTTTCAGGTCTACAAGGAGGTCAAACGATTTGCGGAGCATCGGCGTGACGTTGCCATAGAAGCTCAAGACCCTGGAGTCGAACCCGTCTCCGTTGAAGCTGATGATCTTGTCAAACGACGCGAGGTACCGAATCAGATCCGGAGCTTTGGATTCATCCCACTGAAGAAACCCTTCGTTGAAACTCCAGGTAACCCCCAGCGCAAGCCGCATCAACTGGATGTTGTCCCAGCCGACCTCGCCGGCGGAGCGTTGCGTTTCAAGATCGTAATAAACTTCAGTGGTAAAAAGCTCGAGCTGCATGCCGTGGGCGCAGTTTCTTATTTCGCCGAAGCGAGTTCGCG
>JACPLA010000026.1 GCA_016186715.1 Ignavibacteriales bacterium
AGCGATTGTTTTGAATCTCCGATGCTATGTAGAGGTTTGGACCGGGAACTGCTATGGCAGTAAGTCCCAGACCAATCATCTCTCAAACGCTACAGTTTCATAATGAATGCCAGCTTGAAATAGGGTGGTAAATGCACATCAGTTCCACTTGAAAAAGTTAGGATATTCACATCGTGTGTGTGGGCATCGGACGCCGCAAGACTCACAGAAATAGGAGAACCGAATATAACATTAGATCCTTCCAGGGGGGCGGTTGTTTGTGTAGTGGGAGGGTTAACAGAATGAAAGTGAGAAGTATCCCCACCAGTTGGACCGGGGTTTTGTCCGGCAGAAGTACCCCAGATAAACCTATCCCGCAAATCCGGGGTGCCGTTGGTGCCGTCGCAAAGCGCCCAGCCGGACGGGATATTGGCCAATAAGCCGGACCACATTACAATTACACCTGAAGGTAGCGCGGAGGTCTGGACGGTTCCGTCCGGGAACCTGAAACCACCCGCAGTAGAGTGGATCGTTCCGGTGGCTTGAACGTTGCCCTGAAAGTACCCAGCGTAACCTGAAGGAGAATTAGTCTGACCAAACACACCGTAGTTCACGCCGCTTGATGCAAACGCAAGCCCATACACACCTCGACCGGCAGTCGAGTTGCTACGTCCCGAAACACCGTACGTGAGGCCGCTCGTGGCAGTAGCCTGGCCATAAGCTCCATACACAGGAGCCGTACCGTACAGACCGAAGCCAGCTAATGTTGAGTTACTCGCACCATACACACCATAGTTCTGGCCGCCCGTTGCATTCACCAGACCCAGCACACCAAAACCGGCTGTCGAATTGCTCGCTCCCCACACACCGTAGTTCTGACCACTTGTCGTAGAAGCAAAGCCATACAATCCGCGACCAGACGTTGAATTGCTTGTTCCAAAAATTCCGTAGTTCGTACCGGTAGCGGCGGTGTTCGTCACACCAAACACAGCACCGCCGGTATTCGATGCACTGCCGGCAAACGGCAAAGAGAAGGAGCCTGCAGTATCACTTCCGGGTGCCCACCCTGTGCCTGTCCACTTGATAACCTGACCCAGAGTCGCACCTGATTGGTTGATCTTGGGCATCGTCAGTGCGCCATTCGCGATGTCTGCTGCTGCGATTGTTCCGTCGACTATTTTTGCACTCGTTACAGCGTTGTCGGCAAGGTCTGCCGTCAGGATTGCGCCGTCGAGGATCTTTATACTCGTTATGGCATTGTCGGCGACCTTGCTCGTGGTGACGCTATTGTCGGGAATTGTTCCGGCGATGCGTGCACTATCGATGAACGTTTGCTGCGGTGCGCTCAGTGCATGGCTCGCCGTATCGGCTCGCACTGCACGAATGCTGTATCCGACTGACGTGAGCGGAACTCTGGGCGACAACTCCGGCTCTGTTGCTACCTGAACACTGAGCCAGTAGGCGCGGTCAAACCTGACCGTGTCAGGTAACACTATTTGATCTCCAAGAACTGTGTAAAACAATCCGCGTCTGAGCTGCAAGTTTTTCTGCTCGGTATAAATCGCAGTGCCGCCGGAGCTAGACTGGTACAGACGGAAGGTAAAAGAGTACTGACCATCCGGCCGCGGATTGCCAAGCGTGTCGGTGAGAACCGCTTGGTATGAGAGCGTGCGGGGGATCTGAGCGTTGGAGAATACAGGCACTCCAAGCAGAACAATGAGCAAACAAATTCGCTTCTTCATGGCAAGCTCATTTTTTTGATCATTAATAATTGTAACAAAAACAGCAGTGCTATCAATAAGTTACAATACGTGCCGGGATTCTCATTTCTCATTTTTTCCACTTTCTTTTGGCAAGAAATTCTCCATTACCCAGATTTCCACTTGTCGCTCACCGCTGTCGAATGCAATCCGGCTCCCATCTGGATGAAATCCTAAGTTGTCCGCCACGGGCATATTAAGGTCCACACGCTCCGGAAACCCTCCATTCATGGAGGTACACCAGAGCCCCTCATCGCGCTCGTCGGGACCTGTGCCCTTGTGACGAGAAAACAGAATGTTCCGACCGTCAGGAGTCCACGCAAGCGCGCGAAGCCACTCCGGATCTTCCAATCGCAGCACCTCGCGCGCTTCTCCTCCCGAGGCAGGGACAACCAGCAGGTTCACAGAACGCCCGTTCAGTGCATGATGGTAGCCAATTGCCACCCAGCGTCCATCCGGTGAAACCTGGAAGATGCTCAGAAAGGGAAATTCATTTGGCGCGCGGTACACCTCAGCCCTTTTACCTGTGCCCAGGTCACGCCGGATGAGAGCAGTCTGTTTTTTCCCCTGGCTCACATAAAACAGGGAATGTCCGTCTGAAGACCAGTATGGATAGCGCAGGACCATACTCCCTTCCTCCGAGGGATATGCAAACGGGTTGACCTTCCCATTCTGACTATCTATCATAAAAATTCCATGCTGGTCATCTTCGCCAGTTCCGGTCACAACGAAGCGGGAGCCGTCCGGCGACCAACGCAATCTTGCAGTCACATAGGCTAGCGTCAGGGGGAGCTCACGTTCTAGTCCCGTTTGCAATGAACGAATTATGATCATGTGGCCACCGAAGAAACCTGTGCCCGGGCCACGCCGGGAGATAAACGCAAGAGACTTTCCATCTCGTGACCATTCAGGGGCAAAGTTGGACCCGGTGATTCGCGAAGCGACGGGCTCGGGTAAGGTTGTTACGCTATCAAATGTTTGGTTTATGCCAGCAACATAGACATCCCTTAAGCCGGTAAGCAGGGCGTAAAAAAAACTGCCCGATTTTGTGAATCCCATAGGAATGGTTCGCCGATTGATGTCCTCCTGCAGACGCTGAGGCGCAGATCGGGGCTTGCCGTCCACAACGTTCACGCTCCAAATATCCGTCGTCCCGGCCCGGTCGCTGGAAAAGATAATTCGCTCACCGTCCGGCGACCAACCCATGAGAAGGTCGTCGGCGGGATGTTTGACCAACGTTGTTTCGCGATTCCCATCTGCAGCGAGAACGTAGATGTCGCTGTTCTGTGAATTATCTCCTGTTGTGAAACTGTAGGCGACGTAGCGACCGTCCGGCGAGAAGCATAATTGGCCGCGGTATCGCCCGTCCAAGGACTTCAGAATTCGAGCTTTTCCATCGGCCACGGAGATCAAAACGATTTGAGTCGTCCGGTCATTCCGAAAAAGGGACGCCAGGATGTATCGCTCGTCGGGCGACCAGGCCGCAGGTGATAGATAAGGGACCTCATTGTCTTGATAGATGACACGTTCATCCGTGCCGTCTGTTCTAATGGCCCGAAGTTGAAATCCAAGATACCCCTCCTTGCTGAACCATGTATAGGCTATCTTCTTGCCGGTGGGAGAGAAGACCGACCCTCCGGCAAACTCGTATGATTCGGTCCAGGACCCCTTCTTGGTTAGCGGGCGGTTTTCGGACGTGGTCAGATCCCGGAGCGCAAGATTGCCGGTACTCCAATCGACAAAGGTCAAATAGCGCCCGTCCGGTGAGGGGGATCCCTCGCCGTCCGCATCGGGACCGGCCCAAACTTGACGCGCTGCCATTGAGCTCAGACGGGCACCATCGACATTTTGTGCCAGGGCCGAGAGCCGTATCCGTGCCGCCGCTACCACCTCGCGCTGGTCCGCAAACTCTTTGATCACACGCTCGTACGCTTTTTGCGCTTCGGCGTTGCCTAACTTTTCATGACAGATGCCGATCTGAAGCAATGCCTTGGCAGCAATGGGTTTTTCTTTCGGAAATTCCGTTACGACACGATTGAACAGTTCGATCGCCTTCGTGTAGTTACCTAAAGCCTCCGTTTCATAAAGGCCTTGCTGGTACAATTTCTCAGCCCTGTTCTGCTGAGCGTTTGCCACGGAAACAAACAATACGTGTGAAAGAAGGAGAAAGATCGTGAGGTTTTTCATAATGCACTTGCGAGAAATTATGAGAAGAATAAAACTCACCATAGTATGCTGAGGGAATTTCTATGATATGTTAAAATTGCGTCAAGAGTTGTGGAGTTTTTGTCAGTCAAAATCCAGAAAGTGGAATTGTCCCTGCGATCGAAAATCTGACGCGAAAACTACAAAGCCGGCTTCAACGGGAGGAAGAATCCCACGTTCATAAGCGGAGGTATACGACGCTTCGTTCGGTTCAAAACGACGTGCATCCTGCAAAATGGGAACTCAGACGTCGTTACTAGCCTGCAAATTTGTAGCCCAACCCATGAACAGTGAGAATGTATTCCGGTTTGCGGGGATTGTCTTCGAGCTTCTGGCGGAGGTTGAGGATATGAGTATCGACGGTTCGGGAATCCGGATAGGTGTCGTACCCCCAAACAGTATTAAGAATCTGTTCGCGGGTAACGATCTCACTCCGTCGTGTGATAAGAAGTTGGAGAAGAGAAAATTCTGTCGATGTTAAATCGACCGGCTCGCTATTCTTATATGCTTTAAATTTTGTAAAATCCACTTTCACATCCCCGAACTCGTATTTTCCCAGCGACGGAACTTTGTCCGTTACCCGCCGCAGGTGCACTTTGACCCGTGCGAGAAGTTCCCGTGTGCTGAAGGGCTTCGTAAGATAATCGTCCGCGCCGATCGCCATCCCCACAACTTTGTCTACCTCTTCACCCCGGGCAGTCAACATCAGAATGGGGACGGTGACGCCACGTTTTCGAAGCAGACGACAAACATCAAACCCATCAATCCCTGGAAGCATCACATCAAGAAGAATAATGTCTGGTAGTTCCTCATCTGCCATATTCAGGCCAGCCTCACCCTCTGCTGCAACCATGACTCTATAGCCATGATGTTCGAAGGCATCACGTAGCCCTGTCGCCATCGATTCCTCGTCTTCAATGAGCAGGATGGTTGCCACCGTTCTACGCTCCCTCAAGAGGAATGGAAAGAACAAACGTACTCCCCTTATCCAATTCGCTCTCAACGGTCACTTTCCCACCGTGCGCCTCGATGATTTCCTTTACCAAAGTCAAACCAATGCCGCTCCCCGGGATTTTTTTGCCGTTACGCGAGTCAATGCGATAGAATTTTTCAAAGATCTTTTCGAGATCGCGCTTCTCGATGCCGTGACCGTGGTCCGATACTTTGACCCGCAGATAATTTGCCGTCACTTCGGTCGAAACCTCTACGAGTTTCTCCTCTCGAGAATATTTGACCGCATTATCGAAGAGATTCAAGAGCGCTTGCTCGATTGCCTCCGGATCGACATTGATCCGGGGAAGGTTGGGTGGGATTCGCTCCCGTAGCTTCACCCCCTGGCCATCCGTGAGCAACCGGAATTGCTCGAGAGTCTTATGGATGAGGTCACCTCCCGAAGTCATCTGTTTTTGATACGACTTTCTCTTGGCTTCGATCCGTGAAAAGTCCAGGATATTTTCAACAAGATGACTCAGGCGCTCGGTCTCCCTCGCAATCAGGTGAAAGTACTCTTCCTGTTTCTTCTGTTCAGCGACCCAACCTTCATTCAAATTTTCGGCGAGTGTTCTGATCGTGGCGACGGGCGTTTTAATCTCGTGGGAGACGTTGGCAATGAACTCGGATTTCATTTTCGAAACATGCTGTTCACGTGAAATGTCGCGGAAAATGAAAACGATTCCCACAACAATGAGTAGCACGATGGAGACGGTGAGGATGTAGTAGATCATTAAACTTTTTCCAGCGATTCTCTCAAGTGGATTTTCACCAAATGCAACAACGACAACGTTGTGACCCGGTAACAATGTTTCCAAATTTCGAAATGGCGCAGAGAGAAGGATATCTTCCGCTGATCGTTCGGCAGCCTGTTTTTCCAAATGACGAGTAACGAGGGCGAAGTCGGTATCCTCTCCTCCACGACTCAGTTCCAATACCCCTTCAATGGAATCGTGCAGCCAGGAAGTTCGAATTTTGACTCCGATAATCCGATCAGAATGTTCAAGTGAATTTCTTGACTCGAATGCCAGGTGCCACATGGTATCACTCATCTCATACGCCGCATAAACAATTTTATCTGTCAACTGTGCGGAACTGAAATTTCTTTGGGTTGGTGGAATCACATGTGATTGAAGAAGTAAAGACTGAGAAAGTTCATCTTCGAGTTGTGTCTCAAGTGTTTGGAGTTTACGTAGATTCCTTGCGCTGACCTGCTGGAATTTGTCGACGATGGCCGAGAGTTTTGTTTTCACAAGATCCCGGTAGTACTCAAATTGAGATCGGTCGAGCTTGTGAAAATTTCGCAAAAGGACTTCCTGAAAATCTGAAAGCAAACGAACTCGCGTCGGTGGAGAATCAAGTCCTTCACTTATAGCCACAAGTTGCGCATAGGCAACAACGCTGTAAGGAATTTCTTCGCCGTAGAAACGCTGCCGATCTTCATTAAGAATCTGTTGATACGTTTGTCGTGCCGAAGGAAAATCCCCTTTTTTGAATTCACAACGAGCAATTCGGATAAGGAGGATTGAACGATCCTGCGAGGATAGCTTCGTCGTCATTCCTTTTTGATACGCGGCAATCGCAGCGTCGTATTCTCCCCGGGTTTCAAAACTTTCTCCCGCCTGAAAATACTTCCTCGTTTCAACTCCCAACCGACGTTTGTCGTGCACCAATGGTTTATGATGCACTCGAAATGTTCTCGGGAACACGAGCTCAAAACTCTTATCGAGCAGGAATATCTGCTCGACAGGGGAATTGTGGTCAAACTGCCTTTGAAGAGAGTAAAGATATTCCGGTGTGAGCGTGGTTGGGTCTAGAGGGAGGGAAGCGAAAAATGTGCGGAGCTGGTTTTCAACATTCGTTTCAATCCGGTCGATAGCGAGCGAAAGGGAATTCGTAAGATTCTGGAGAACCAATTGCTGTTGCCACAACTTTTCCTGCTCGATGGATTTAAGACCCAAATAGCTGAGGAAGAGAGAAGGCAGCATAACGGCGATGAGGAAGATCACCACCAAACGTCTGCGGGCGATCGGATGTCGCACATTTTTTGCCATACACTGCTTGTATACAGTATAATAAGAATTTTCGCCGAATGATTGTCAAATGTCTGTCAAGAATTGTCAAGAATAGTAGGAGGTCGTAACAGATACATCGAAGACAGGTGCACTCGCGATCCTCCGGTCACAAAAACCTCCTTGAAGTTTCATATAACCTTTATTGTGAAAGCCTACCCACCCCTCGTCCAAAAAGCCTTAAATTTGAATTACTTTGCGTGATGGTGTCATAGGTTTGACCTCAAGCCCACAAATTCCTGTCTAAACTTCGATACTTGTATCGCTTCGCCTAAGTGTTCTGATCGAATCGATTCACTTCCGGCAAGATCCGCGATGGTCCTCCAAACCTTCAGAATCCGGTCATAGGCTCTTGCCGACAGTCCCAGCCTCGTCATTGCCATCTTGAGCAACTCAGCTCCCGATTCATCAATACCGCAGAATTCCTTGATCTCCTTCGTCTCCATATCCGCATTCGAATACAACCCCCTCTCTTCGAATCTCATCGTCTGACATCGCCTCGCGGTGATGGCTCTGTGCCGAATGGACTGAGAGGGCTCGCCGGGCCGCTTGGCCGACAGCTCCGTGTACTTCACAGCCGGCACATCGACGTGAATGTCGATCCTGTCCAGCAGCGGACCGGAGATCTTTCCAATGTACTTCTGAATCTGCAGACCCGTACAGGCACACTCCTGGGCCGGATTGCCATGGTTGCCGCATGGCAGGGGTTCATTGCCTTTTTGCAGTATTGCGCTTTCAGCCCCAAAATCCACAAAACTGCCTAGTGTTCTGAACACCCCTGAGGTGTGCATGAACACTCCTGTGCCGGATTTGCCATCGTTCTCTAACCCTTCGCTCGGGATTTCACCTGGGTTGGACCAGACGTTGTCAACAAGATCGGGATGTGCGATGTCCAATCCAGTATCCATCACGCTGGGGGTAACAATATCCCACGCCTGAGGCATCCGTATTTTGCTTAGTCCCCATTGGTCACCCCACAAGGGATCGTTGGGAATATCGCATAGTATGCCGTACCAGTTCAGCGTCGCATACTTGACGTCAGCACAGGCTCGAATCGAATCCCGAATTGCTTCGACGTTTGCCGTAGCTGGAAACTCGATTCGGTAGCAGCCGTCCGTTTTGAATGCCGCGAGAATCATTCTCCAGAATGTATAGAAATTCCTACCGACACTTTGATGCTGCACCGCTTCGCTCAATGCTCCAGGCCATGGATGGGATTCCGTCCCTTCAGAAGTTTCCTCAGGATGGGAGGGAATCCTCATCGGGGAGCATTCCCTTGACATTTCCCTGAATTTTGTTTATTTAACATCTGAACATCTGCTCAATCGTTTCTTTTACCCATGACCCGGTCCAAACCCCACAACCACCAGGCCCACAACCACCAGGAGGCCATCCGTGCCGCGCGAAAGGCGATCGGTGACTCCGACTCGGTCTGGGGACTGGCGGAGACGTTCAAGGTACTCAGCGACCCGACTCGACTGAAAATTGTCCTGGCGCTCCTGAAAGAAGAACTGTGCGTCCTGGATATCGCAGCGCTGATCGGAATCACCGATTCCGCCGTGTCGCATCAGATGCGTCTTCTGAAGACGCTGCGGCTCGTCAAACAGCGGAAAGATGGAAAAATGGCCTTCTATTCCCTCGAAGATGAACACATCGAAGACCTCATCCGCGTTGCGACGAGACATATCAGTGAAAAATCCTGAATAAGGACAGTCATGCCCGAACTGCGTCACTCCACAATTCACATTGAAGGCCTGTGTTGCGCAACCGAAGAACAGGCCATACGCAAGAAACTCTCCTCGCTCAACGGTGTTCATCGTCTCGATCTCCGGATCGTTTCGAAGAAACTGGAGGTCGATCACACGTGTGAGCCTGAGATCATTCTGGACTCGCTGAATGCGATCGGCCTTCCGGGATCTCCTCATCCCCCGGGGACGCTTCTCCGTGCAAAAACGCCGAATAGACAGCTTCTGTTCACCGTTCTGTCCGGCATCTTTTTTGGAATCGGCCTGCTTCTGAAAGCCATTGACATTCACGAGCCGCTTCCCCTCGTTCTCTTCCTTTCTTCTATCGTTGTCGGTGGATGGCGAATTGCGTTCAAAGCGATGAAAGCCGTCGCTCAGCGTTCTCTCGACATGAATTTCCTGATGACGATCGCCGTGATCGGAGCCCTGGTGATCGGAGAATACGCCGAAGCGGCCGCCGTCGTCTTTCTCTTCGCCCTTTCCCTGCTGCTCGAGTCCATGAGCATCGACCGAAGCCGACGAGCGATCCAGTCGCTCATGAAACTCTCCCCTTCTACAGCTACTGTCCGTCTCAATGCGAAAGAGCGCGACACGCCGGTGGAACAGGTCCGGGTAGGGCAGACGGTGATTATTCGGCCGGGAGAAAGAATCCCTCTCGACGGGCAGGTTTCCGAAGGGTCTTCAAGTGTCGACCAGGCTCCCCTGACCGGCGAATCAATGCCGGTCCTCAAATCGCCCGGCGATGCCGTCTATGCGGGCTCGTTCAATCAGCGCGGAGTTCTGGAAGTGACCGTGACTCGCCCGTCAAACGATTCAACATTGGCACGCATCATTCATCTCGTCGAAGAAGCACAGAGTAAGAAGGCCCCCAGCCAGACATTCATCGAGCGATTCGCCCGGGTCTATACGCCCTCGGTGTTCATCCTGTCGCTCCTCGTCATGAGCGTTCCGCCTCTCTTCTTCGGCGCCGGTTTTGCCGACTGGTTTTACCGCGCGCTCGTTCTTCTCGTCATCGCCTGCCCCTGCGCGCTTGTTATCTCAACGCCGGTCACGGTCGTGAGCGCGCTGACTGTGGCCGCGCGGTCGGGCGTGCTCATCAAGGGTGGAAAGCATCTTGAAGTCCTTGCAGGTGTCAAAGCGGTCGCTTTGGACAAGACCGGAACGGTTACCATGGGAAAAGCGACGGTGACGGACATTGTACCTCTCAATTCACGCTCCCCGAAGGAAATCCTCGCGGTTTCGGCGGCCATTGAATCGAAATCGGAACACCATCTGGCCGAAGCGTTTCTCCGGCGGGCTTATGACGAACACATTGAAGTAAACGATTTGTCTGTTCGCGATTTTCACGCCCTGACCGGGAGAGGCGTCCGGGCGTCCGTTGACGGAAAGGAATACGTTCTGGGGAATCATCCTCTTGCAGAAGAACTGGGGTTCTGTTCTCCGGAAATTGAACGGATCCTCAATTCCCTGGAGCATGAAGGGAAAACCACCGTGATCCTCGCAGAGGGAGCCGTTCCCGTCGGCGTCATCGGTATCGCCGATGAAGTGAGGGGGGAAAGCAATCGCGCCGTTGGAGCGCTCCGAGAAATCGGAGTGAGACATATTGCCTTGCTGACAGGGGACAACCGTGGAACGGCCGAATCAATTTCTCCCCGGCTGGGCACCGATTCGGTTCATGCTGAATTGCTGCCGGAGGATAAGCTGAAAGCCATTGAAAGCCTGAGAAAGAATTTCGGCAACGTGGCAATGATCGGCGATGGAATCAACGATGCCCCTGCGCTGGCCGCCGCTGACGTCGGCATTGCCATGGGGGGCGTCGGATCCGATACGGCGCTGGAAACCGCCGACATTGTCCTGATGTCCGACAACCTCGCCCGGGTTCCGGAGATCGTCAAACTTGGAAAGAAAACACTTCGAATTATCCGCCAAAATATTGCAATCGCCCTGGTAACAAAAGGAGTCTTCCTGGGGCTTGGGGTTCTCGGTCTGACATCGCTCTGGCTCGCCATCCTTGCCGATGACGGCGCGACATTAGTGGTGATTCTCAACAGTCTCCGGTTGCTTCGCTCCAGCCTGGACGGCTGAGTTCGGATTGATAGCCTAGCCCTCGCCGTAAGCCTTTCGACGCGAGGAGTCCGCGGGGGCGGACGACGAAGCAATCTATTACGCGCGTGAAAGATTGCTTCGCTGGAAACGCTCGCAATGACAAGTATGCAGTATGTCATTGCGAGGAGCGAAGCGACGAAGCAATCTATTCCGCGCCTGAGAGATTGCTTCGCTGAAAAACGCTCGCAATGACAAGGAGTTCTGGATTGCTTTCCGCATTTAGTGCAAAGGACACATCTCTTCGGACAGGCACGAAAAACCCTCTCGGCAAAGCCCGTCTTCGAGCCAGAGGACTTTTACGCATCCTCACGTTGACGTTGCTTGCTCATTGACTTTTTCCCAATTTTTGCCTATTTTTTTGCCTTATCAATCACTAACTATCCGAATTCCGAGGTTTTTTCACATGTACGCCGTCATTGAAATCGCAGGTCAGCAGTTCACCGTGAGCGAGGCTGACAAGATCCACATTCCCAAACTTGAGTCTAAGGTGGGATCAAATGTCAAATTTGACAAAATTCTGCTGATCGGAGACGACAAGCAGACCAAAATTGGGACACCATATCTCGACGGCTCGCATGTCGAGGCAAAGATCCTCGGTCACATCAAAGACGACAAGATCACTGTGTTCAAGAAAAAACGTCGGAAAGGATACAAAGTCGAGCGAGGACATCGGCAGCAATACACTCATATCGAAGTTACAAAAGTGGCATAGCACTTTAACGGCGACGGTTTACGGTTCACTCTTTACGATCCCTCTCTACGATTCACTGTTCATGATTCATTCATCCAGGATCCAGAATAATGGCACATAAAAAAGGTGGTGGAAGTTCGCGAAACGGTCGCGATAGTCAGGCGCAACGTCTTGGAGTGAAGGCCTTTGGCGGCCAAACGGTGTCGGCGGGGAGCATTCTTGTCCGCCAGCGCGGCACAAAATTCCATCCGGGTACCAACGTCGGCATGGGCGGCGACGATACGTTGTTCGCCCTTATCGACGGCGTCGTGAAATTCGAGCGTGTCGGCAAAACCAGGCAACGAGTGAGCGTTTACTCGGTTAACTAGTCATCCTACCCAAGTCCGCCCAGTGCGGACTTTTTTATTTCCTGCAACTTCAAACGCTCCGACCTCCGGAGCTTTCAAATCAGGAGTCTCCCCATGAAAATTACAGTCATTGGTGCGGGCAATGTCGGCGCCACTGCGGCCCAGCGCATTGCCGAAAAGGAATTCGCGAACGAAGTCGTTTTGGTCGATGTCATTGAGGGAATGCCCCAGGGAAAAGGACTCGATATGTACGAATCCGCCCCCATCGAAGGGTTCGATTCCAGGGTTATCGGGACGAATTCCTTTGATCAAACGGCAAACTCAGAAATCGTTCTCATCACGGCCGGCATTGCCCGAAAACCCGGGATGAGCCGGGATGATCTTCAGGCAACCAACGCCAACATCGTCAAGACCGTCACGCAGCAGGCCGTCGCAAAGTCTCCCCAGGCGATCCTCATCGTGGTCTCCAATCCGCTCGACGTCATGACCTATGTGGCGAAGAAAGTGAGCGGATTTGAGCGGCACCGTGTGATCGGGATGGCCGGAGTGCTCGACTCGGCACGATTCCGCACATTCATCTCAATGGAACTGAACGTCTCCGTCGAAGACATCAGCGCGTTCGTGCTCGGAGGACATGGCGATTCCATGGTTCCCCTCCCCCGCTACTCCACCGTTGCCGGAATTCCTCTCCCCGATCTGATGGACAAGGCGACCATCGAGCGGCTTGTGAAGCGAACGCGTGACGGCGGAATCGAAATTGTGAATTTCCTGAAAACAGGAAGCGCGTATTACGCCCCATCGGCAGCAGCGGTGGAAATGATTGAGTCTATTGTAAAGGACAAGAAGCGCATTCTTCCGTGTGCGGCGTGGCTCGAAGGAGAATACGGGCTGAAGGATGTGTATTGCGGCGTGCCGATCAAGATCGGCAGGAAGGGAATGGAAGAGATCATCCAGATCAAGCTGACCCCGGAAGAGCAGACGGCCTTGAACAAATCAGCCGAGGACGTCCGGGCAAACATTGCAAAATTGAATATCTGAAGCGTTTTCTCAGATCTGCAATGCGCCGGAGGAAGCCCCCGGCGCATTTCCGTTTTCGCGGTTGTTTCTCAGAAACCTTTTTGGTAAGATTCCCGCGTCCGTTCCGCTTTTCCTCCCACTCAAAGAAAGGAACTCCGTTGCGCACCCCGATTCGGTTCCCCGCCGTCGCCTTGCTCCTTCTTTCCGCTTCCACTCTCATCGCGGGCGGATTTCAACTGAACGAACACGGCGCCCGCGCGGTAGGGCTGGGCGGCGCGTTCGCTGCCCGGGCTTCCGATCCCTCAGCCATCTATTTCAACCCCGCCGGCCTCGGCTTCCAAACAGTCAATCAAATCAGCCTCGGCGCCACCGTGATCCTCCCTCGGGTCGCTTTCTTCGGGCCATATCAACTGAATACGAATACCAAAACGGCAATGGACAATCAAACGTTCACGCCGCCGCATGTCTACGGCACCTATCATTTTTCGGAAGACCTTCATTTCGGAATCGGCGTCTATACACCGTTCGGACTCGGCACACAATGGCCTCAAGAGTGGTCCGGAAAGTTTATCACCACGAAGGCCGATCTTCAATCGTTCTTCATCTCCCCCACAGTTGCCTATCGCCTCCGCGATGGTCTCTCAATCGGCGTGGGATTCAACTATGCCGTCGGAACGGTCCGGCTGGAGCAGACCGTCAGCGACCCGTTCGATCCCCATGGAACGCTCGCCCTCAAATTTGACGCAAACTCGTTTGGCTTCAATGTCGGAGTATTGTACAAGCCGTCCTCTGAGATTTCAGTCGGCGCGTCTTACCGGAGCGAAGTTGCGTTCAGCGCAACAGGCACGGCAGATTTTACGCCGAACCGCCCCGTCTATCCCGAAGGTGACGCGAAATCATCCCTCACGCTGCCTGCGACCGGATATCTCGGCGTCGCCTATTCGCTGTCGGATAACCTGGTTGTGGAGGCCGACTACCAGTACGTAGGATGGTCTTCGTACCAAGAGCTGGCAGTGGAATTTGCCGGCGACGGATCCAAGGTCATTTCGCCGAAAAACTACCGGGATACGTTTGTTCTTCGAGTCGGTGCCGAGTATACCATGGACGACTGGCAACTCCGCGGCGGATACTTTTTTGATCGGACCCCCGTTGAAACGCCGTATGTAGACCCGCTTCTTCCCGACGCGAACAGAAACGGCCTGAACGTGGGACTGGGTTATCGGTTGACCTCAAGTCTGAGTATTGACGCGGCGTATATGCTTCTTCTCATGGACGAACGAAAGGCCGAAAAAACCGTGATCGATTTTGACGGAACGTATCAGACCAGGGCTGATCTTTTTTGCGTGAGCCTGACGTACACATTCTGACAACCCCATAAAGGAACTGACATGAGGACGGTTCGTCTTTTCATCGTTGGAACAGCATTGACATTCGTTCTTTGGAGCGGATGCACGCAGAGCGACCCGACGGGACCGGTTGCGTCGCTTGGATCGCACGCAGTCACAAAGTACGTCGCGATCGGGAACAGCCTGACGGCCGGATATCAATCGAATGCTCTGTATGCCTCGGCCCAGCAATACAGTTATCCGAATCTGATTGCTCAACAGCTTCTGAGAGCCGGCGCGACAATTCAGCTTTTCGAACAACCGTTGTATGGAGATCCGGGAAACGCGGATCCTGCGACGGGAAAAGCCAGCCGGCTGGAGATTCTTTCCCTTTCCTCCCCTATTCCATCCATCGGTCCCCGCGGCCTTGATCCGGGATCGCCGACGAATACCGCGCTGGGGCGGCCATATGACAACCTCGGGATCCCCGGTATTCCGCTTGCAAGCTTCCTCGATACAACGAATTTCACCGGTAATCCTTTTGTTGATCTGGTGCTCCGCCCCTCCATGTTCCCCAAGAGCGTCTTCCAGCAAGTCCAGGTTCTCCAGCCGGACCTGATAACTTTGTGGCTTGGCAACAACGACGTTCTTGGGTACGCCACAAGCGGCGGAACATCGCCATCCGCTCCAACGCCGACGGGAACGTTCGCAGCACTGTACGCACAGGTGCTTGACACTCTGCGCGCAATATTGCCCAACGCGAAGATTCTTGTCGGCAATATTCCCGATGTCACAACAATCCCCTTCTTCACCACCGTTGGTCCTGCGGCGCAGGCACAAGGGATCAACGCCGTCTATGGAATACATTCTTCCGGCGACACGGCAGTGATGAGTCTCAGCACAAACCTCCTGACCCTGAATGCCCAGGCGGAATTGTCGCAGGGAAAGGGGATTCTCCCGAGCAACCCACTGCCAAGTTCAGTCGTCCTCGATTCCGATGAAATAGCGATTGCTCAGGCGGCAGTTTCGAGTTTCAATGCTGCGATTGCCTCCGTTGCCGCAGCAAGGGGCGTGGCCCTTTTCGATGCAAACGCGCTCCTGAAAAAAGCAAACACCGAGGGGTACTCCATCGCCGGCGAGCGGTTCACTTCGCAATATGTGGCAGGCGGACTCTTCAGTCTTGACGGGGTTTATCCTTCGTCCCGGGGATATGCGATTGTGGCAAACGAAATGATCGCCGTTCTGAACCAGCATTATGGAATGAGCATCCCGTTGGTGGATATTTCAACAGTTCCGGGAATTCCGGCCCCGGCCGCGAAGTTAGGAAAGGGTCAGATTCCACAGATTTCCCGGGGAGCGCTGGAAAACATTCACAAGCTGTTCAGCACGGGCGTCCGATAGGATATAAGCCTTTGGAAATCGAGGGAGGACTCTTCTTGCTTCTGAGACTCCCTTTTGTTAAACTTTGCAATATTTTTTCACCGTTAACACTACCTAAGGAGGCCCCATGAAATACCGTTTCCTACCCCTCTTGATTCTCGTGGCGGTTTCACTTCTCGCCGTTCCGAGCTGTAAGAAGAGCACGACGGAACCTGAAAAAGTACAGGTCACGGGGGACCTGTATCCGCTCACAACGGGGAACAAGATCAGCTTTAACGGATACATCCGTGACGCCGTGACGGACGTCAACATTGAAGCGACAGCGAGTTTTTATTTGGCGAGAATGACACTTATTTCTCCATTTCCACCGTTACCTTCAATTGTCGCTCCTCTGGCGGGCACAACGTTTTTCATCCAGGACTCATCCTACGTCATTCTCCCCGGTCAGACGACCCCGTCCTGGTATTCGAGCGGATTTTACGTCAAGAGAACCTCGGCCACTTCGGGAGACATCTACTTCCTGACGAACGCCGGCAGATTCTATAGACAGACAGGAGTAGCAAGAACAGATTCTTTGAAATGGGTTCTTCTTCTCCAGGAAAATGCCTTCATCGGGGAGTCATGGGTAGCCTTTGACAGCACGTATACGAGTGCCAGCCCGGCTATCGGAACAGCTCGCCTGAAAGTCGACTGCGTCTTTGAGGGCAAAGAATCCGTCACCGTGAACAGCCAAACGTTTGAAGCTTACAAACTCGTGGCCACACGCTCGGTGTATCTCGGCGGGTCAACAACACCTGCTGCGCAGGGTGCGACTGCAACGATTTGGTTAGTGACCGGTTCAGGAATCGTCAAGTTCATTTTCAATTCTGATGGAGAGACCCCGGGATTCGAAAGGAATTTCCTCAGCAGGGAAGGCTTCTGACCCCGTCGTTTTTCTCCTCGATTCTGGCAAACCCCGGGGATGTTATCCGGGGTTTGCCTGGTTTTATCTGACATCCTTCAGCAACTTCGCATGAGGTCACCCTTGTTTCATCAATTGATATCTCTGCCCCGCTTTCTTTTCGTTGTTGTTCTTATCTCCACCCCTTGTATCTCTGCCCTTTCTCAGTCATCGGGATCAATTGCGGGTATAGTCAAAGATGATGACAACCGGGAAACGATACCGTACGTCAACATTCTTGTGAAGGGAACTTCCTTTGGCGCGGCTTCAGATGAAAACGGACGCTATTCCATCTCGAACCTGCCGCCGGGGACGTACGAACTGAGGGCTTCGGCAGTCGGATTCAAGCCCCGGGAAGTCACCATCAAAGTCGATGCTGGCTCAGAGATCTCGCAGGATTTCTATTTGGTTCATTCGACCGTTGAACTCAGTGAAGTACTTGTCTATGGAGCGTCACTCCGGCGAGAGCGCATCACGGAAGCCCCCGCATCTGTTTCTATCGTCGAGGCGAAAGACATTGCCCGCAACGGCGGCCACGGACAACTTCCAAAACTGCTCGAGGCAGAACCGGGGATCGACATGGTTCAGAGCGGGCTCTTCGATTTCAACGTAAACACGCGGGGATTTAACAGTTCCCTTAACCGCAGGCTGCTTATTCTCCTTGACGGGCGAGACCTCGGCACCGCGTTCCTCGGAGCAACGGAATGGAACGGCCTTTCAATCCCTCTCGAGGAGCTGGGACGGATCGAGTTGGTCCGCGGCCCCGGTTCCGCCCTGTACGGCGCAAACGCATACAATGGGGTGATGAACATTACCTCGATTCCCCCGCGGGCAGCGTTAGGGACGAAGGCAATCGTCGGCGTGGGGGAACTCAGCATGTTTCGAGGCGACGTCCGGCATGCGGATGCCATTGACCGGTGGAGTTACCGGATCAACCTCGGCGCAATCTCCGGAAAGACGTTTAGCAAGGTCAGGACGGGCCAGAAGTTTGAATATTCAGGCTTCCATCCTTTGTTCAACGACGAGGTTAAAGACCTCAATACAGCTCCGGTCAGAAACATGTACGCCTCTGCCAGACTTGATTATGATTACCAGGACGGGGACATCGCGACCATCGAGGGGGGAATTGCCCAGGTTGAAAACGAGGTTATCGTAACAGGAATCGGCAGGGTTCAGGTCCAAAAAGCCCAGCGGCCCTGGGCACGCGTCAGTTACAGCGGCCATGGGGTGAATGTTGTTGCCTGGACGAGCGGAAGAAAAAATCTTGAACCGGAAGTTTCGCTGGCTACCGGGCTGAGTCTCTACCAGGACGCCCTCATCTCGCAGGGCGAGGCTCAATATAGTTTCAGCATCTTTGAGAGCAGACTTTTCGCTGTCGTGGGTGCCTCCCAGCGTTTCGTCGACGTAGGAACCAAAGGAACTTTGATGCTCGAGACACGGCATGACAACATGACGGGCGTCTATGCACAAATGGAGTACCGGTTTACTCCGACGCTGAAGGGCCTGTTTGCGGCCCGATGGGACCGGAGCACGCTTCATCCGAGCCAGTTTTCACCAAAGGCCGCTGTTGTGTGGTCTTTCCTCGAAGGACATTCCGTCCGCGCGACGTTCAACCGGGCCTTTCAGTCTCCAAACTATTCGGAACTCTTCCTTCACGTCAAGCATCCAACAAGGCCCCTTGCTTACTACGGAAACATGGTCGAGAACCCGCAAGGACTGAGCGGATTTGTCGGCGGGGCTCAGCCCGGCCCGCTTAAAGACATGACGGTGGAGAAGATCATAAGCTATGAGATCGGGTACAAGGGTGTTTTTGCCAATTCGCTCTTCCTCACAATCGATACCTACTTCAGCGAACTCACCGATTTCGTCACAGACTTGGCCGTCGGTGTGAACCCGAGGTTTCCGATCACCGGTGGAATATATCCTAACGATCCGATTCCTACCCGAACAATCTGGTCATATGTCAATGCCGGGAGAGCACAGGAGGTTGGCCTGGAAGTCGGGGCGAACTACTATTTTTCCGAACGCTGGTTCTTCCGGGTCAACTACTCACTTTATTCCTTTGAGGTCCTCGAAAAGAACCTCAACGATGTCCTCATCCCGAATTCCCCCAACTTTCGCGTCGGGGGAGGGTTGACCTACTCCCACCCTGACGGCCACGATCTGGGCCTCAACATGAAGTATGTTCCCACTTTTGATTGGGCGGCGGGGATCTTTCAGGGGAAGATCCCGGCGTATACCGTCATGGATCTCTCGGGAAGCTACGTTTTCACCAAACAATTCTCTGTCACGCTGAATGTTTCCAATCTCCTCGATCGGGAGCACTATCAGATCTTCGGCGGTTCCATACTCGGCCGGAGAACCGTTGTGACGGCAGCGTATTCGTGGTAGATAGACCGGTGGTTGTCTTCTCCGCCATCGGTTAAAACCCCAGCCCGCCTCATTGAAACATCATAGGCTGGCGGGGACGGCTTGAGTCTTCGCTAATCCCCCGGAAGGGGGATTTTTTTGTTCCCCGGGCGTCGGATTTGAGCCAAAGGCTCATTCGCCTCTGGCGAATATCCGATGCCGAGCGAAATCCTGAAGATTTCTGTTTATAGATCTTCTGTATGCTCGAGATCTGAATCGAGGTCGTTCGTACGATGATGCTCTTTTTGATTACGCACATATCGGGCAACCGTCGAAACCGCCCTGGGACTGACTGAGACAACACCATAGCCATCCTGCCAATAGAAAGATTTCGAAGAGGTATCGACGTAGAGCCTGTGATTAATGAAATGCGACGAAACACCCTTGAGATGTTTCGCAATTGTCGACGGTGATATGGTCTGATTCGCCTGAAGCAGAACATGAATGTGATCCTCGGTTCCTCCCACTTCGACGATGTCCAGGTTCAACTCGACAGCCTTTGATCTGATAATGTCATTGAGTGCGGTCTCGCATTCCGCATCAATGATCGGCTCTCGATTCTTAGTGGTCCAAACAAAGTGATAGAACAGCTGAGCGTAAACTCCAGAGGTGCGAACCATAATGACCCCCATTTAGATGTGTGTGAATGTGAGAATGGATTCCCCAAGAAGCCCCAAAAATCTCGAAGCAGGTGAAATCCCCCGGAATTTATCCGATGCTGTTGATGGCAACGATAAGACGCGATTCGCTTCATCGCCATCGGTTGGAAACCCCAGCCTGCCTCGTTGAGGGATGAGGTGCTGGCACGAACGGCTCAATTCTTTGCCAATCCCCCAGAAGGGGGATTTTTTTGTTCCCCAGGCGTCGGATTCATCCGATGCCGGGCCGGAACCGACAATACCCCGAAGTTCCAATTGCATCATCGCCATCGGTTAGAAACCGACGGCTCAATCCTCTGCCAATCCCCCCGCAAGGGGGATTTTTTTTGTTCCCCTGGCGTCGGATTTGAGCCAAAGGCTCATTCGCCTCTGGCGAATATCCGATGCCAGGATCACGACGACAATGCACTACGGCCCCTATTTCAGTCTCTTCAAATTAATCACCATTTCAATGGTGGTGCCTTCCTCCGTCATGAAGTACTCCACCCGATCCATCATCGACTTGATAAGAAAAATCCCCCTTCCGGTTTCTTTGAGAAGGTTCTGCTCATCCAAGGGGTTGGGAACAGACGACGGATCGAATCCTTCTCCTTCATCCTTGACCCGCACGACCAACATGTCCGCGTTTACTTCGCAGGTCACACACACTTTCTTGCGGGGATCGGATTTGTTCCCATGTGTAATGCCGTTATTCACCGCTTCGGTCGTCGAGACATAGAGACGGTAGAATGTTCCGTCGTCCAGGTTCGCTCTCCGATTGACGGATCTCAAAAACTGTTCGATCCTTCCAATTTCCTTTGGGCTGCTGACACATTCAATGTCATAGGCGATTCGCTGGTGATCTCCCACCTGCCGCGCCGTCTCCCGGATTTGGAGTGTGCGTTTTTTTGCCATGCCTTAAAGTGTGATCCCAACCATCAGTGAGAGATTCGAATAAGCCCGACGTGCCCCCGCGCCCTTTTGGGACTCCCGCCAGCCTTCCGCAGTCATCATGCTCCCGTTCTTACCTCGCCACGTTGCATGAACGGTCGGCCCTTCGTTGACAAGTTTCTGTTCAAACAGCCTCCGACGCCCTTCGTAGCGAAAGCGGGTCTGAGCAAAATATCGGTATCCGACACCGACCGAGAGGTGATCCATGACACCGACCACGATCTGCGGCCAGTACGATTCTTCGACGAAGTAATTCTCCGGCCGCTCCCGAAACTCACGCCACTTGAGAATGCCCCGCTCGTAGATCCGGAGCGATGCAAGAACAAGAATTTCCGTCCGGGGGCCCAGTTTCACCGATGTTGAGTCCGACCAAGAGGCCTGCCGGAAGGAAAAACTCCGCACCGCGGCAATTTGCTCTTCAAAATCGTAGACCGTGTAATTCGCTAACACTTCCGCGGCATTCACCGTCGTAAGCCAGGGCGCAGGCGAGTAGTCCACGCGGGGCCGAAGACGGAAAATTCGGTTCCAATTGTTGTTAGCACTTTGGAATCGACTCAAATAAACCAGGTGACTGAGCGTAGCATCGGCCAGAAGCGAGAGCACCATGCCCGTGTTGAATCGATGGATCGCCTCCACGCCAATCACCAGAAGCAGCTCATCCCGATCATCGGTGTTCAACGAATCGGGAGTATCATATCGCAATATGCCTGCTGATCCGGTAAGATTCAACACATCTCTCTCCGTGATGCGGGAATGCAGGTCGATTCCCAAGGTCGTTCGCCGGGCGATATTGGAGAGCCTCTTCACAGATTGCTCCTGACGATCGAGGGTTTGCTGTGGAATTCCCTCTTCGCGAACAACACTATGCCTCTCTTCGCGCTCTTCGTAGCCAAGCCGCGCACCTCCGATAAGCCACCGGGCGAATTCGGACCGCACCATGACGCCGCCAAAGAGCCGCGCCTCATCGATTCGCGAATCAAGAACCGCACCGGCAGGATTCGAGTAACTCTTGTAGCGATACCCACGGTCGATGATTCGACTTCCATACCCGGCATGAACCAACAGCGACGACGCACGACCGGACCGATAGTGCAGGGTATCGACAATTCCAAGTACTGATTCCCTCCGGTGAAAAATATTCTGGTCGCGCTGGTAGTCCCGTTGAATATCGGGATCCGCAGCCGTGTAGAATTCCCGCGCCAGATTTCCATACTGGAAATGAAGAGCATTGATTGTAGATTGGCCGTAGTCACGAACGATCGCCAGGCTAATCCGGTCGGCCCCAAGGCGCCGGGGCGAGAGGAAGGATCGGGCTGAGCCCGCGTCAATCGAAACATCAAAGTCGCTGAGGGAAACCGCGTCACCACGAACCTCGGCCCGGTATGCGAAACCCTGATCCCGAACCTGCTCCTGAGACGCAAATTCGTATCCTCCCAAAAACGAGGCGGAAACCTGAGGCAGGATTCGGTATCCCGCGCCGGCTAACAACTGATGCTGTGAAAGATTTCCCAGATCCAACTCACGATTTGGCCTCTGATAAACGCGCCGAAAAATATCATCCGAAAGAATCATCGATGTCCCCTGGCCCCTGAGAACCCATCGGTCGGAGAGTTGCGAATGAACCGAAATTCGGGTCCCCAGTTCGTCCTGAATGGAATTCTGCGCAGACCGGATCAGGCGCGAACGGATATTTTGATCGAAGTCAATGGTTAAACCCTGGACTGCAGTTCCGAAATCGATCCTCGCGTTCCACAAAAACGTTTGGAGCGTTCGGTCAAACTGAATCGTCGAGATACTTGAAGTATCGGGAGACAAGGCGCCTCCTGCCCTGTACGGCTCCTGGCCGGGCGCTTGTCCGACAAAAAAAAGGAAGAAAAAGATCCAAGGGAAAAGCCGCCGTTCTCTCATCTAAGTCCACAAACGCTCGTGAAAAAGTCGAAGGAATCGTTCCTTCTCGACCCCAAAAACAACCTCAACCGCGGACCCGCGCGAGGATGGCCGAACGCGGAAGTCCGCAATGGACATTCCTCGTGTCCAGCGACCCCTCGTTTCAACATGGACAGTTGCCGGACGCGACCGGAACATGCGGGGATCTATCGCCATTGCCACTGCGAGGGGGTCATGGAGGAATCCTCCGTCGAACCCCTCGGCTTTCAGATGGTAACGCATATAATGGCGGGTGAATTTGAGAATAAACCTTGAGAGCGCGCTTGGACGCCGGCGAGCCCGGTATTCCAGGTCCTTCCTCATCAGAACGATTTGTTCGGTGAGATCGAGCGGAACCATTGTAAGGGGCAATCTTCCCCGAACCACAGCCTCAGCGGCTTCGGGGTCCACGTAATAATTGAATTCCGCAACAGGGCCGGTGTTTCCCGGCACGCGAAACGCACCGCCCATGGAGATGATACGACGAACATTTCGCATCAATGAAGGACCTCTCTTGAAAGCGGCGGCAATATTAGTCAAAGGGCCGAGGGCGATAATGTTGAGACGTTTGGGATACTTCCTGCAGTGGCCGAGGATGACTTCAACGGCATTGGCCCGCACGCGTGTGTGATAATGCAACAACACTGGAATGAAATTTCCCAACCCTTCGAAGCCGTGAACCTCCGGAGCTGTCACCAATGTTCGCTTGAGCGGCTTCGAAGCACCCTGCACAACCGGAACGGTGTTATGTTCGTGCAAGACCTCCAGCACTTTTTGGACGTTGCGCGTACACCGTTGGACGCCTGCATTTCCGGCCACGGTGGTAATGGCCTTAACCGATAGTTCAGGCGAACGGAGAGCCAGGATCAGAGCCAGAGCATCATCGACGCCGGTATCGGTATCAATCAGAACCGGAATCGGCATACGCAGTCACCATGAAAAGCGAGGCATCACCAGTCGTTTTCATATCCTGAGAAGATCATCTGCTCCGAATTGGGGAGAAAAACCAAGGACGCTCAGTGCCTTCTTGCCGGAGATGAACGATGCGCGATCAGTCCAGTCGTCAGCGACGTGGTGTGTCTCCGGGTAGAAGCGTCGCAGGAGGTCCCGGCTTTGCTCGCCGGTCCAATTCTCTTTTGCGCAAACAAAAAAGGCTTCAGAGCGGGATTCTCCCTTATAGCCAATTGCCGCCTCGATTGCGCGAGCCACATCACCGACGTGGATGAAGGCCCAGAGATTTTTCGAGCACGCGGGATAGTCCCTCACAAGCTGGCGATAGCGTACGAGTTCCGCCTCCTCCGGAACCCAGATCCAGGGGGCCCTGAGGGCCAGCGCGAACATGCCGGTTCGGCGGGAAAACCCGGCACAAAGTTCTTCACAGACTAGTTTGCTAAGGCCGTACGGATCCTGGGGACGAAGGGGATGGTCCTCGTCGATAGGAACGTATTCGGGCCACATACGAGCGGCACTGAAAGCGAAACCCAGCGTCGATTCGCTCGACATAAATACAAACTTGGAGATCTCGTTCAGAGCACATGCTTCAAGAACGTTAAAGGTTCCGATGGTGTTGATCCGAAAGACCTGCTCAGGGGGAGACTCGAGGGGATGGGGAATGCCCGCAAGATGAACGACAGCATCAAATCCTTTTACCACCCTCTTGACATCGGAGGAATCCAGAATATCGATGTGATGGAAGGGGATATCCTTGCGATGGAGCTTTTTGCAATCAAGAACTTCCACATCAAACTTGTGTGTCAGATGATCGACCACAAACCGCCCGACCATTCCGCTCCCACCCGTTACAAGGATTTTCATCACTTCAAAACCACCTTCAGGCCGCGCTCCGGAATGATCACATTCTCAATATTGTTGGCGAGATGATGATGACTTTTGAATGAAAGTTACCCATTGCACGCCTGAATTTCAACGTGAAGGGCGCTGGGAGGCTCATCAAAGGGGGGTGGTGGGAACGAGGAATTACCGAAGAACTCAAAGCCAGTGCTCTTCCCCTCCTTCCAGTCTCATTTTGTGTCAGAATGGACGGCCGCGAAACAGCTATGTCTTAGCGATCAGCTTCTTGTACGCGCCAGCGTCCAGCAGGGCGGTTGCCTCGGCCGGGTGATCGAGTTTCACCTTGATCATCCATCCGCCGTCGTAGGGTTCTTTGTTCACGACCTCAGGGGTCTCCTGGACTTTCTTGTTTACGTCGGTGACCTGCCCGCTGACTGGCGCATAAAGGTCCATGCGAATCCACTCGTGTTCTTTCGTATAAGAGATGTTTTCAGGAACGTTCATTGTTCTCCTCGCTTTTTCTTCAAGAACCCGTCACTTCTCGTCTTTGAAATCAAATGAGTCGATAAACGTTGTATCGAATTCTCCGCTTCGAAAACGGTCATTCTTCATCAGCTTCATGTGAAACGGAATCGTCGTCTGAATTCCCTCCACGACAAATTCGTCGAGAGCGTGATACATTTTGTCGATGGCCTCTTCGCGCGTCTTGCTTTTCACGATGAGTTTTGCAATCAAAGAATCGTAGTACGGAGGGATCTCATAGCCGTCGTAGCAGTGGGTGTCAACTCGGACGCCAAAACCCCCGGGAAAATGGAGGGTCTCAATCTTGCCCTGTGACGGCCGGAACTTTTTGTTCGGATCCTCGGCATTGATCCTGCACTCGATGGCATGCCACTGCGGTTTTTGCTTCGCTCTTTTCAGCCGTTCTCCCCCCGCCATTTCGATCTGCATCTTGATAAGATCGACTCCGTACACCTCCTCGGTGACCGGATGCTCCACCTGAATTCTGGTGTTCATTTCCATAAAGTAGAAGTTCTTTTGCTTGTCCAGCAGAAACTCGATGGTCCCGGCCCCCACGTACTTGACACTGTGCGCCCCTTTCACTGCCGCAGTGCCCATGGCCTCCCTGATTTCAGGCGTCAAAGCCGGAGAAGGAGACTCTTCCACAAGTTTTTGATGGCGTCGCTGGATCGAACAGTCCCGTTCCCCAAAGTGAACGACGCTCCCATAGCGGTCTCCCATGACCTGAATCTCTACGTGACGGGGCTCCTCAACGAACTTTTCGATATACACGGAAGGGTTGCCAAAAGCTGTCTCCGCTTCATGACTCGCAGTGCGGTACGCGTTTTCCAGATCGTTCGGCGTCTTGACTATTCGCATTCCACGTCCGCCGCCGCCGGCGGTCGCCTTGATAATAATCGGATATCCCACCTCGCCCGCAACCCGCTTTGCCTCATTCAAGGTCGAAATAACACCGTCGGAGCCCGGGATAACCGGGACTCCCGCCTTCCGCATGGTGTCCTTGGCAAAGGCCTTGTCGCCCATTGCGGAAATCGCTTCGGCCGACGGACCGATGAAGGTCAATCCGGAAGTGATGCAAATTTCAGCAAACCCGGCATTCTCGGCCAGAAATCCGTAGCCTGGATGGATCGCGTCGGCATTGGTAATCTCCGCCGCAGCCATGAGACGAGGAATGTTCAGGTAACTGTCCTTACTTGCCGGAGGGCCGATGCAGACCGCCTCGTCGGCGAACCTCACGTGCAGCGCGAGTCGATCCGCCTCTGAATACACGGCGACGGTCTTGATGCCTGCCTCCCGGCAAGCCCGAATGATCCGGAGGGCGATCTCCCCACGGTTTGCTATCAGCACTTTCTTAAACAATGAGAGGTCTCGTTTATTCTACGGGAAGAAGCCCCACGCTCAGGCCGGCTCGATGAGAAAAAGAACCTGGTTGTACTCGACAGGTTTGGCATTATCGACGAGGATCTTGACAACCTTGCCGGCGATATCCGACTCGATCTCGTTCATCAGCTTCATAGCCTCGACAATGCACAACACGTCTCCGGGTTTCACCGTTTGACCCGGCTCGACATAAGGATCGGCATCCGGCGACGGAGCGCGGTAGAAGGTCCCAACGATGGGTGACCGGATTTCGTGATACTTGGGCTCGGCCTTCGCCTTTGCCCCTGGTTCTGGCGCGGCAGGACCGGGACCTTGCGCAGGGAGATGAGGAGCCGCCTGCATTGGATGGTATTGGGGGACCGTCGGAGAAAAAGGAATCTGATAGGAGGCTGTCGGCATCAGCCGATTCTTGACGACCTTTATTTTCTTTCCTTCTTCTTCAATCTCAACCTCATCAACTTCGCTATGCTCGACAAGTCTGATTATCTTCTTGATGTAAGAAAGGTCCATGAGCACTCCAAGAGGGTTAAATTCGACTTAGGGAATCACGCGTTTAACCATCTAACCATTTAACCAATTTCTTCTAGTTCTTAGCCCGCTCTAGATACTGCCCCGTTCGTGTGTCCACCCTTATGACATCTCCTTCGTTCACAAAAAGCGGAACATTGAAAGTGGCTCCCGTCTCAACCGTGGCCGGCTTGGTCGCCCCGGTTGCCGTGTCCCCTTTCACGCCCGGCACCGTTTCTACCACCTTGAGTGCAACATTGAAAGGAATCTCGGCGCCAATGATATCCAACCCCACCATCATCAACTGGACGGTTTCCCCCTCTTTGAGGAATTTGGCCGCATCACCTAACACCTTCTCATCGACAGGAATTTGGTCGTACGTCTCCTTGTCCATGAACTGATGGCTTGCCCCGTCATGATAGAGATACTGAAATTCTTTCTGCTCAACCCTGACTTCTTCGACTTCTTCCCCGGATCTGAACCGGTTTTCCGTTACCTTCCCGTTCCGAAGATTCCGAAGCTTGGCTTGAACAAAGGCCCGCAGGTTTCCCGGGGTCCGGTGGATAAACTCATCAATTCTGTGAAGCTCGCCGTTAAACTTGATAACCATCCCAACACGGAAATCAGCCGTTGTTGCCATGAAATCACCAAAAATCGATTCATTTTGAGTTAAAATTGCGCGTTTTTTGCCAAAAATGGGGTGAAAAGATACAGAAAAGATGAGGTAATGTCAAGGAAAAGAAATGAGAAGCTCTAGCACTGGTTCTGCCCCTTCCCGGCCATGCATTTCTGCTACGGCTAGAGAGAACAAGTTCGGCGACCGGAAACAGAGACAGCAGAGCGTCTCGGGGTGACACTTGCACGTTGAGGATTCGGGTTACCTTGGGTTGACGGATGACTACGCGGTCGACGCACGGAGCTGCAGTGGATTCCAGGAGCTCTTCTTGTGAATTATTCCAGACAAGGTTTGGAGTCGCGGAAATTCGAATCGCCGAATTCAGACTCGTTCCCGGTATTTTGGATTTCGAAGATATATATGGTATATTTGCACACTTTTGTTGGGGAAAAAGCCTCCTTTTACCCCCGATTACGCCAACCTCCCCATAGATGGAGCTTCCGGATGTCCAAAGACCTGTCAAGAATTCGATTCCACAAAGATATTCTTTCCACAATCGGATCGACTCCTCTTGTTCGTCTGAACAAGATCGGTCATGGGATCAAACCACTGATGTTTGCCAAGGTCGAGTCGTTTAATCCCGGGGGATCGGTCAAGGACAGGATTGGAATAGGGATCATCGAGGAGGCCGAGCGGGAGGGGCGTCTCAAGCCGGGCGGCACAATCGTCGAGGCCACATCGGGAAACACCGGGCTGGGGCTTGCCATTGCCGCTGCGGTCAAGGGGTACAGGTGTGTGTTCACCATGCCCGACAAAATGAGCATCGAGAAGATCAGACTGCTCCGTGCATTCGGCGCCGACGTCATCGTAACACCCACAGCTGTTCCGCACGAATCGCCCGAGAGCTACACGGAAGTGGCAAAGCGCGTGGTCCGGGAGACGCCGAATTCGATCCTTGCCAATCAATACTACAATCCGAAAAACCCGGAAGCCCATTACAGCACAACGGGACCCGAAATCTGGGAACAGACCGGGGGACAGATCGATCATTTTATCTGCGCACTGGGAACGGGCGGAACCATCAGCGGCACCGGTCGCTTTCTCAAAGAAAGGAACCCGAAGATCAGAGTGATCGGGATTGACCCGAAGGGATCCATTCTCCGCGAATATTTCTACACGAAGAAATTCTCTCCGGTGTTCAAAACGTACAAAGTGGAAGGGATTGGACAGGACTATGTTCCGGGTGTTCTGCAGTTCCAGTTTGTCGACGACGTCATTGAAGTCACCGACAAAGAATCGTTCCTCATGGCACGCCGGTTGACGAGGGAAGAGGGGATTTTTGTCGGAGGCTCCGCGGGAACTGCGATGGCGGGGGCTCTCAAATACGCGGAGACCCTTGACAAAGAGGACATCGTCGTCGTTCTTCTTCCCGACACAGGAGAACGATATCTCAGCAAGATCTACAATGACGACTGGATGCGTGAGAACAGGTTTCTCATTCCGGAACGGATCACCGTCCGGTACGTTCTTAGCGGAAAAAGGGGGATTCCGGAGCTTGTATCGATCCATCCTGCGGCCACCGTTCGCAAGGCGCTCGACCTCATCAGCGAGCACAATGTTTCCCAGTTACCGGTGATTGAAGGAGACGACGCCGTCGGAAGCGTTGAAGAGAGCGACCTGATGAGCGCCGTCCTCTCGAATCCGGCGACATTCGACGCTCCGATCAGTTCCGTGATGAAGCCGGCTTTTCCCCGGGTCCAGGCGGATGAGCCAATTCAGCAGGCGATCAGAGTGCTGTCGAAAAAGCATCCGGCGGTTCTTGTTGAACACGAGAAGAAACTGATGGGAATATTGACGCGGTTTGATGTGATTGAGTATATGTCCCGTTGACGCGGATTTCGCGGATTTCCGCGGATTTCGCGGACAAAATTACGAAAATCCGCGTAATCCGCGGAAATCCGCGAAATCCGTATAGAACTCACTCTACGGTACGAATCCGCGTAATCCGCGAAATCAGCACATAATTCACTCTACGGTACGAATCCGCGTAATCCGCGGAAATCCGCGAAAAGAAAGACTTGAAATGATTTGAAAGGGGGTAAGGTGGGGGATTTGTTATTCTCTTCTCTGACAGAGAAGATTATTGCGGCCGCCTTCAGGGTTCACAATATCCTCGGCAAAGGCCTCTCTGAACATACATATCGCAACGCTCTCCTGCTGCAGTTACGATCCATGGGGTTGAAAGCCGACGTCGAAAAGGGACTGTCAATTTTCTTCGATGGAACAAATGTTGGGTCTCAAAGCGCTGATATTGTCGTAGAAGACAGGGTGATTCTTGAACTCAAGACGGTTCAAAAGATTTCCCCCGAACATCTCAGCAAACTACTCTCAACATTGAAGAATACAAAATATCAACTTGGACTCGTCATCAACTTTACAACAAGCGTTCAGGTAAAACGAGTGATCAACACCGTTCAAAACAAGTGAATGCGGATTC
>JACPLA010000035.1 GCA_016186715.1 Ignavibacteriales bacterium
AAACGGGAACCGAGAGTGCTGGCAGCAGGTTCGCTGCTGATCATCGTCGGAATTGCCCTTCTACTGCGCAGACTCGATATTGTTTCGCTTCGGTGGGACACGCTGTTCTGGCTTGGGGGGTTGGCGGGCGGAGGATTCCTGGTTGCGGACGGGTTTGTACGGAGCAAGCGTGGAAGAGTTTTTTGGGGCAGCGTGCTGTTTCTTGGGAGCCTGTACTTTGTCCTTCTTCGGTTTGGGGTGCTTCTCCGGTACGACTTCCCTCTTGTTCCTATCCTTTTTGTTGTCTTTGGCCTTTCCTTCTTTGTTCTTTATCTAAGCGATCTTGGCGAGGTCACTCTTTTAATTCCCGCTCTTCTGTTTACCGGCCTTGGAGGCGGGGCAATCCTCTGGTGGTGGGAGGTCTTTGAATGGTATGAGCTTCGGGAGATCCTGCGCATCTATTGGCCGATCATCCTCGTTCTGTGGGGAACGGCGCTGCTCGTGCGAAGGAGACCCGATCGGTAAGTCCTCTCCGGGGCGTTAATCTGCTTCAAGCCAGTTTTTCCCCGACCCGATTTCCACTTCGATGGGAACGCTCAGTTGAAGCGCTTCCTTCATGTGCCGGGTCACAATCTTGCGGACACTTCCTTCTTCGGCCCGCGGAACATCGAAGACGAGTTCGTCGTGAACCTGAAGTACCATGGCGCTCGTCAAATTCTGATCTCTCAGCGCCGAATCGATCCGAACCATCGCGATCTTGATCATGTCGGCTGAAGTTCCCTGGATGGGCATGTTGATGGCCTGCCGTTCCGCATTCCCCCGGATATTCTGATTCCTGCTCTTGATTTCCGGAAGGTATCGCCGCCTTCCGAGGAGAGTCGTCACAAACTCATCCTGGCGCGCTTTTTCTATGGTATCGCCAATGTACCGCTTGACCCCCGGAAAGCGCTCAAAGTACCGATCGATGATTTCCTTTGCCTCGGATTGGCTGATTTCCAGTCTTCGTGAGAGTCCGAACGGCCCGATTCCGTACATGATCCCGAAGTTGACCTCCTTGGCTTTCCTTCGCATTTCTTTTGTGACCTCACCGGGTGATACGCCAAACACCTTGGACGCCGTGCTCGAATGAATGTCCTCGCCCTTGAGAAAGGCATCGCGCAGTCCCTCATCGCCGCACATATGGGCCATCACCCGAAGCTCGATCTGCGAATAGTCGGCGGACAGGAGCAGGTTCGATGCAGAGCGCGGAATAAAGGCCTTTCGAATCGATCGTCCGATCTCAGTCCGAATCGGAATATTCTGAAGATTCGGATCGCTGCTGGAAAGCCTTCCGGTTGATGCAACTGTTTGGTTGAACGACGTATGCACCCGTCCCGTTTCCGGGTGAATCAGAAGAGGAAGGGCATCGACGTATGTTGATTTCAACTTCGCCAGCTGGCGATACTCAAGAAGAAGCTCAACAACGGGATGCTCGCTGCGGAGGGCTTCCAGTACAGCTACATCGGTGGAGAATCCCGTTTTTGTTTTCCGAACGGGGGAGAGTTTGAGTCTTGTGAACAGGACCTCGCTTAACTGTTGGGTGGAGTTGATGTTGAACGGCTCCCCCGCGTGCCGGTGAATGTCTTTCGTCAGGTTGTCGAGGGTTCGTTCCAGTTCTTTTGACATTTCTTCAAGGTAAGGGACATCGATGGAGACTCCCGCGCTCTCCATCCGGGCCAGGACCTCGATGAGGGGGAATTCCACGTCCCGGGCAAGCGATGTCATCCCTTTGGCTTCCAACCGGGCCCGAAGCACATGTGAGACGCGGAGGGTGATGTCGGCGTCCTCACATGAATAGTCGCACACGGCTTGAAGAGGCACATCCCCAATATCTTTCCGCTCTTTCCCTGTCCCCGTCAGTTCGTCGTAAGTAATCGTTTTGTAGTCGAGGTATTCCCGTGCCAGTGCATCCAGATTATGTTGGGCATCTTCGCGAAGGATGTAGCTGGCTACCATGGTGTCGAAGTCAATGCCCCGGACCCAGATTCCGTTTCGGCTCAACACCAGCAGATCGTACTTGATGTTTTGCCCGATCTTCTTGATCCGCTCGTTCTCCAGGATCGGCTTGAGAGATCGAAGCACAAGCTCCGCCGGGAGGCCTTTCAGATTTTTTGTTTCCTTTAAAGGGGAAGATGGTTCACCAAACAGGTCGGCCGATGGTGCTGAGGGTTGGCGGGGCGAAACCGGAACATAGAGAGCTTTCCGTTCCTCGATGGAAAATGATATGCCGACAATCTCCGCCCGGAGGGGGTTCGTGGATGTGGTTTCCGTGTCAAAGACCAATTGTTTCGCTTCAGAAAGACCCCGACAGAGGTTTGCAAATTCCTTTTCTGTTGAAACGAGGACGTATGAATGATGGTCGCGGTGGATGTCGGAAAGAGCCGGTCTTGTTTGCTCTGCGAAGGCCGATTTGGGTTCTTCGGCCGGAGAACGCTTGTCGTCCAGAAGTCGTTGTGCAAGTGTGCGGAATTCAAGCCGGTCGAATAGTTCCTTAAGCCGGCCGGTCTCTTTCGTCCCTGCTTTCAGGCGATGGAAGTCGATGTCCACGGGAACGTTCGTGTCGATCGTGACAAGCGTTTTCGAAAGAAGGGCCTTGTCTTTGTTGCTTTTCAGCTTCTCTTTGATTCCTTTCTGCGGAATCGACTCAATGTTCTCGAGAAGGTTCTCCAGCGTCCCGTATTCCTTGATGAGGGGAATGGCCGTTTTTTCGCCAATGCCCGGGACTCCCGGCACATTGTCGGACTTGTCGCCGATGAGTCCGAGCACATCGACCACACGATCCGGGGTCACGCCGAATTTTTTTTCGACTCCATCAAAGCCTATTACCTCAACCTCATTGCCCTGACGGCCCGGTTTGTAGATGCGGACTCCCTTGGACACAAGCTGCATGAAATCCTTATCGGAAGTTACCAGATACGTTTCGACATTCTCCCGTTCGGCCCTTCGTGCAAGCGTCCCCATGACATCATCGGCTTCATATCCGTCGACCTCGATCACCGGAATGCCGTAGGCGTGAATGACTTCCTTCAGGATGTCGAGCTGGGCAGCCATGTCCTCGGGCATTTTTTGCCTGGTCGCCTTGTAGTCCTTGAAGGCTTTGTGACGGAATGTGGGGGCGCTGGTATCCATGGCGACGCCGATATAGTCCGGATTTTCGTCGTCAAGGATCTTGTTGAGGAAGGTGACAAATCCGTAGATCGCGCTGGTGTTCTCTCCCTTCGAATTCATGAGCGGCCGCTGGATGAAGGCGAAATAACTCCGGTAGGCAATTGCCATTCCGTCAAGGAGAAAAAGTCTTTTGGAGCGGGTCATGACGTTGGCCTTTTACAGAAGCAGTCGAACGCCGACCACGACAAGGAAACCGGCAACAACAGGCGAAATTTCTCCGGGGGGATTTTTTTCAGAAGTTCCTTGCCGAGGAATGTTCCCGCGAAGGCACAGATCATGACGGCGACGAGCTCTGCGGGTGCGTTCTGGAACATACGTGCTTCCTGATAAATGTAGACGGGAATTCGCGTCAAGTCAATGAGGATCGAAATCGCCGTCGCCGTGGCGATAAATGCTTCCTTGGAGAGATTGTGGCCGAGCAAGTATGCGCTCCGAATAGCACCCTGATTTCCGACGGTCTCACATCAATCCTGAAATCAGGCCGCCGGCCGAATCGAATTTTCTGGGGAACCGGTATGCGAATCGCGACGAAAGAAAACGAGAACAATCGCAGTCTTGGCGTCATAGAAAAGGGCAAAAACCGGGGTGAGGACGGTCCTCACCACAAATCCTGTCGGCAGAGTGACTGTGCCGATTTCGAGAGTAACAACCAGGACAAAAACGTTCCGGAGGGGTTCCGGCATCAGACAGCCTCTTCAACAAGACCGGGCGACGGCTCCTTCTTGGTTTCGCCGACTTGGAAGGATCCTCGCAAGTCGATGAAGAAAAAGCGGACAAAGAAAACTGTGAGGAGAAGGATGCCTCCGGTGATGAAGAAATTCTGCCTTAGTCCAAGGTGCGAAGCAACGTATCCCCCCATCGTTGGACCCACCATGTTTGCCAGAGTGTGGAAGCTGGAAGCGATGCCCATAACGGCTCCACGGCGGGAGAGCTCCGCATGTTTGCTGATGTATGAATACAGGGTTGGCAACATTCCCCCCATGCAGAATCCCTGCAGCGCGCGCAGCGGCAGCAGATGATAGGGCGAGGTTGCCAGGCCTTGAAGCCCATACGCTACCGCCGCACCCGAGATCGCAATCGTCAGGTTCTTCTTATAGCTCTTGACATCATTCCTCCTTCCCCACCAGGGGGATGAAAGGACCATAAAGAATCCTGCAACAGAAAAAATCGCTCCCGTCAACGTTGCGATCAGGCTTTGGGACGGGGCGAGGTACTCGATGTAGAGTGCAAAGATGGGCTGGATCATCAGAACGGCGACTTGTGAAAAGAAGATGACGGCCAGCGCGGTCCGGATGCGCGGTGATCCGTATGCATACCGATATGACGTGATCAGAGGAGGTTGCTCTTCGCGTTTCGCGCGGGTTTTCGGATCCTCCTGGACCATTTTGACGACCAGGATCCCGGAGACGGCACAAATCAGCGCGACGAGAAAGAACAGCGGTCGATAGCCGAACGCATCGGCCAACGTTCCTCCCACCAGCGGACCGATGATGTTGCCGCTTGCCGTGGCCGTTTGCAGGAGACCGATCGCATAACCGGACTTTTCCTGCGGGGTGTTGGCAGCAACAAGTGCCAGGGCCGCGGCAATGAAACCGCTGATGGCTCCTTGAAGCATTCGAAACAAAAACACCATTTCGACGCTCTGGGCAAGGCCAATCAATGCCTGGGAGACCGCCAGACCGAAGATGGCCCTGACGACCATGAGTTTCCTGCCGTACCGGTCTCCGAGGTATCCCCAAAACGGAATAAGAAAAAAGGAGACGAAGAAGGGGCCGGAGAAGACAAGTCCGCTCCACCGGGCGACTTCATCCTCACTGGTCACGCCGAGATCACGGATGTAGAAGGGGAGAAACGGTACAACGAGACTCATCCCCATCATGGCAATAAATTGGGACGCCCAGATGACATACAGCGTTCGACGCCACGGTTCGGTTTTTTGGGCGGTCATAAGAGAAAGAGGCGAAGACTTCGGGGATAAAATCCGGGGGCAGGACGGCAATCCATGTACATTAATATAGGAAAAAGCTGAGCGGAAAACAAAAATCCTTCGACAAGAGTCCAGAGGAAGCTTGGCAATCATAACCTTGGCGATGTTATAACGAAAAGAGGTAACAGGTGATTGGTTACGTTGTAGAGTCCGGTCCGCGACCGCACACGAAGACTTGTGAGGTCCGATTACGAATCGGACTCTACAAGGCGTCGGATTTGAGCCAAGTTTCTGATTTTTGCTTTGCAGAGGAAGTCACGGTATATTGCTTCCATCCCAACTATGAACGTCTATGTTGTTCTTCTTATCCAGTTGATGATCGCCGGGGGGACTCACATTGTTGCCAAGGCAGTTGTAGCCACGGTTGACCCCGCTATCCTGACTTTCCTTCGCTCCCTGCTTTCCACCGCAGGGTTACTGACAATCTTGCTTGTGAGACGGAGAACACCACGCATCGAACGGCAGGATTGGCCGAAGTTCATATGGCTCGGCTTCCTTGGAATTCCCGTCAATCAGTTTTTTTATTTGCACGGCCTTTCATTCTCGACTGCGGCAAACGGAGCTCTTCTCTATGCCACGACACCCGTGTTTGTCTTGCTTCTCTCGAGATTCATGTTGGGAGAACAAATCACGACCGCTAAAACCAGCGGAATTCTTCTGGCATTTTTCGGCGTCAGCGTTGTCATATTCGAACGGGGACTCGATTTCTCATCCGAATTTACGTATGGCAACATCATGATCATCGTTGCGGTTGCCGCCTGGGGGCTCTTCACGATTCACGGGAAGCAAATGGTGCTGAAATATGGGGCGGTTCAAACGACGTCGATCGCAATGACCATCGGAATGATGCTGTTCTTTCCTTTTGGCCTGTATGCGACTTCAGGTTTTTCCTTCCATTCCTTGTCTGTCTTGCATTGGGCAGGGATCGTGTATCTCGGTCTTGGCACATCGGTGTTTGGCTACATGCTGTGGTACTACGCCCTGGGAAGAATCGAAGCGGGCAAGGTAGCGGTTTTTTCTAACGGACAACCGATCTTTGCCACGGTTCTCGCTCTCGTTTTCCTGGACTACAGGATCACAGGAGCATTCGTAGTTGGCGGAATCATGACGCTCGGAGGCGTACTCTTGACGCAAAAAGCATCACGACCTACCTCTCTCCGATGATGCTTCACCGGCGTTCATCGATAGTTTATTGATTCTCAAACGGTCTCTTCTTACTTTCCTCTCCAATGAAAACGACATACCGACCAAAGCAAACCCGTTACGATGCAATGCGGTACAGTCGCTGCGGCCGAAGCGGCCTTCGGTTGCCGGTCGTTTCTCTGGGTTTGTGGCATAATTTCGGCGGTATTGATGATTATGCCAACGCCCGGAGAATGGTCCATCGGGCGTTCGATCTGGGCATCACCCACTTTGACCTGGCGAATAACTACGGCCCCCCGCCGGGATCGGCGGAAGAACGTTTCGGCAAGATCCTTAACAGCCATCTTCGAAGCCACCGCGATGAGCTGATCATTTCCACAAAAGCAGGGTATTTCATGTGGAAAGGCCCTTATGGTGACGGGGGTTCTCGCAAATACCTGATGGCGAGCCTCGATCAAAGCCTGCGTCGGATGAGACTTGAGTACGTCGATATCTTTTATCATCATCGGCCCGACCTGGAAACTCCCCTTGAAGAAACAATGCTGGCACTCGATCAAATTGTGCGGAGCGGTAAAGCATTGTATGCAGGTATTTCTAATTACGACGCAGAACGGACGCGTCAGGCTGCAGATATCCTGAAATCACTCGGAACCCCGTGTCTGATTCATCAGCCGAAGTACAGCATGTTTGAACGATGGATCGAAAATGGCTTGCTGAACGTGCTGCGGGAGGAAGGGATAGGCTGCATTGTCTTTTCACCCCTGGCTCAGGGCTTGCTGACAGACAAGTACCTTCACGGCATTCCAAAGGATTCACGAGCAGCGAAGCCGCACGGGTTCCTCAGAAGAGATCAGGTTACGGAGGAGAAGCTGTCCAAGGTTCGTCAACTGAACGTGCTTGCCGGGCAGCGGGGGCAGACGTTGGCTCAGATGGCCGTCGCCTGGGTTCTCAGACACCCCGAGGTGACCTCGGCACTGATAGGCGCCAGCCGGGTCTCGCAGATTGAAGATGCCGTCACCATGGTGGAACGCAGCAGCTTCACACAGGACGAGTTGAAGGCAATTGAGGGGATTGTAGGTTCATGACGGAAAAGCCGGTGGTTGAACAGCGCTAAAGAGATTCGTATATTTTGAATATCGGAGAGCTGGCAGAACGGCTAATGCACCGGTCTTGAAAACCGGCGTCCGCAAGGACTTGGGGGTTCGAATCCCTCGCTCTCCGCTTTTGTCGGCGGGGTGAACCTTCCGAAGGCTTAACCTTCCGAAGGTTATAACGAAAACAGGTAACAAGGCTTCACAATCACAAAGGTCAGGCCAGCAGCCAATCCTCTTCTCCCAACACACCAAAGGAGGTCATCATGGTCTCTATCTTGTCGCTGTGGCTTCCGATTCTGCTCTCTGCGGTCTTTGTATTTTTGATCAGCTTCGTCCTTCACACCGTCCTTACCTACCATTTCAAGGACTTCAGGAAAATCCCGAATGAAGACGCCGTGATGGATGAACTGCGAAAACACAACATCCCCGACGGAGAGTACGCTCTTCCGTACGCGATGAATCAAAAGGAACTGAATACGCCTGAGTTCAAGGAGAAAGTCAACAAGGGTCCCGCAGCGTTTCTCACGATCTGGAAGGGAGGACAGCCGTCGATGGCGACGAGTCTGACACAGTGGTTCGTCTACTGCCTTATCGTCGGTGTCTTTGCCGCGTACGTTGCCGGGCGCGCTCTGGGACCGGGCGCAGAGTATCTGGCGGTATTCCGCTTTGCCGGAACAACTGCTTTCCTGGGATACACGCTTGCTCTCTGGCAGGATTCGATCTGGTATAAGAAATCCTGGGCGGCCACTCTCCGGAACACATTCGACGGTCTTGTCTACGGTTTGCTGACGGCAGGAACGTTCGGCTGGCTGTGGCCTGACTAGACTTGGAAGACTTTCGTTGCGACGAGGCCCCTCAGGACAGGAGGGGCTTTATTTTTTTTCCGTGGTCCGCTGGATTACCAGGGAAGCAGCAGCGTAGAAGAATGAGGCAAGCAGAAGGACATTCGTCGATCCGACTTCTACAAGCAGCAACACAGACAAGCTTCCGCCGACGACAGCCGTCGCACCGTTGATTCCCCACGCCCAGGGAACCTGACTCTTTGAAATTTCATTCAGACGCCTTAAGCCGAGTGGAAACATCAGGCCCATGACAAACGAGAGAGGTACAAGCAGGATCACTGTCATCATGAATTTCAGCGGGAACGGAAGGGCGATTGACGATCGGAGAACCGGAAAAAGGAACACAGCAAAGACGACGAGCAGGGCGGTGACGATGATTCCCGCCGTGCGTATGGAACGCGTTGTGGCGCCCAGACGCGATGACAGCGCGCTTCCGCATCCCGAGGCGACCAGCATGATTCCAAGAACGGCAGCGGCTGCAAGCACAGGGTGTCCCCAGTACAATGTGAATTGCTGAATGAACATGATCTCCACGAGCATGTATCCAACGCCCAGTGAAGAAAAATAGAGGATCGTTGATATCCGTGCTCCCGGACCACGGAGTTTTGCAAGCGGCAGGAGAATGAGAATGACCGCAAGCAAAAGAACCTGGCACGCCGAAAAAATGAGGAGCAGAGAGCCCATCTCTAAAAAAGGAAAACCCCTCTCACCAACAAGATTCAGTGTCGTCCCCAGCTGATCCCATCTCAAAAACTGACTGAAAAATGGACGCTCATCCGTCGCCGGAGTGACACGAAAGGGATATTCTTTAAGGAATTCTTCTCTCCGGGCGGAAAGGATCGCGTCGATCGATTCGGCGAAGAGAGTGTCCGCGAGAAAGTTGAATCGATCCCGTTCTGAACGATCGAGATCCGGCAGAAGAAGAGGATCAAACGAGTTCTCCTCACAGAATGCCCTGAGCGCGCGTAGTTCGGAATCAAGTAGCGGAGTCTTCTTTGCCACAAACGTTACTGTGCCCCAACTCTTGACCGCCGCCAGATGGTTTTCGATTTCTGAAATTCCGGCTTCTTCGAAGGTTCGAGCAAGTGTCGCGAGGATTTTCAAGGAAGTGCGCGGAGGATAATCGAGCCATGCCGAAACACTGATGGTACCTTCAGGGTTCAAGCGATTCCACATTTCGCCAAACGCCTCCTTCGTAAGGGAAAATTGCTCTTGGAGGGCAAATAATCCCGATGTTCCTCCAAACACCTCCAGCAAGGGAAGTAAGATCAAGTCATAGGTTGAGGTATCACCAAGCAGATGTGTCCGCGAATCGATTGAGACAAGACGAACGCGTGGGTCGTAATAGAGGGAATCGTTGAAGACGGCTAACTCGTTGTTCAACAAAGAAAGAACGGTACTATGAGACTCAACTGCCGTGACGGTTTCAACGCCGTTGGCAAGAGCCTGGCTCACACGCATTCCCGATTGCGATTCCAACACAAGCGCAGTGGCTTTCCGCTCAAGCAAGAAAGGAAGTCTTAAGGTAGTATGATCAAGGAGATGAGTCGAGTCGCGTCGCGAAGTCTTCGCGATGGACCCAAACCAGTCTCCATTGTTGAAGATAGCCACTTGAGGAGGCACAACCCCTTGAAATCGGAGACTGAGCCCCGGAGCGGAGCGAAGGGCGGGAGATGAAACGACATGAATCATCCCGCGCGGACTGGGGCGCCGGTATTCGACGTTTGCTTCAGGAAGATGCAGAGTCTTGTTCAGACTCTTGTATTCGGAGAGCACAAGATTGGGCGGATCGATCAGAAAGTACACCGCGGCAAGGACAGCAGACGCCGAGACAAGAATCTGGATTGTCCGTTGTCGTTCAACAGCCAGCAGTGCCCCGGCTGCGATCGGGAAGAAAGCGAAGATGGACGGAAGCTGTTGGGGCGGAAAGAGCCAGGCAGAGCCGACAGCCAGGAGCGCGCCCAGACCTGAACCGAGAAGATTGAAAAAGTAAAGCCGTCCGATGATATCCGTGTGCTGAGTGAAGAGAATTCCGATCGCCAGTGAACCGAAGAAAAACGGGATGATGAACAGAGTATAAGTGAGAAGAAGCGGGATCACATCGGGGAAATCGAAGAAGAAACGGAAAACATCGAACCGGATCGGCTCCCGCTGTGAAAGCAGGATAACCAGGGGCATCATGAATCCCGAAAGACTCATGGACAGCGGAACGAGGAAAGCGGAATTTCTCAGGCACCAGGATCGAGTCAGGGTGAGGACCGCTCCGCTTGCGCCGAAGCCAAGGAGGGCGACGGAAATGACCATCGCCGCGAAATGATACCACTGCACGAGCGAAAGAATGGACATCAGGACGATCTGATAGGCAATCAGAGAAATGGAAAGGAGGGTGAGGGATGCGAAGATCCTCTTCATCAGCAGGCGTTATTCGGAACGCGTGAAGGGAACGAACCGGACGGGAATGAGACTTCTGGTTTTTACTCCCGCGGCGGTTTTCTCGACAAGCATCAGCGTTTGGACTCTGAAGGGGGAGCCGATGGGAATGATCATCTTTCCTCCAGTCTTCAATTGTTCCACGAGTGGAGGCGGAATAAACTCGGCCGCGGCGGTGACAACGATGGCGTCATACGGGGCATGGGCATCCCATCCGAAATATCCATCTGCAACGGCAACAGCAACATTGTCATATCCGAGGCGGGTCAGCCTTGCAGCAGCTGAGTGACCGAGTTCTGAAATGATCTCAACGGTAAACACTGAATCGACAATCCGAGCGAGAACAGCGGCTTGATAGCCGGAGCCTGTGCCGATTTCAAGGACTTTTTGGCCAATCCGGGGGGAAACGAGCTCCGTCATGTACGCGACGATGTACGGCTGCGAAATGGTTTGACCGAATCCTATGGGAAGCGGGGAATCCTGGTACGCGCGGGCGACGAGCTCTTCAGGGACAAATTCATGGCGCGCAACCGCGCGCATGGCTTCCAAAGTTGCCGGATCGGAAATGCCGCGGGCCTGAATCTGGTTCTTGACCATGGTTTCCCGCTCCTGTTCGAATGTCCGTTGTGCATAGAGAAAAAGCGGGAGAATCAAACAGAGGACTGTGGAAATGAGAAAGCGCATCGTCTCAAACTACAGAGGGAGGAAACAGAAATCAAGCGGAATCCCCCGTCTTTGTGGCAGGAGGGCAAATGAATTCCAAATGGATCCCTTCGAACCCCCGAAGGAGCCATTGTGGAAAGGACCCTGCCTGACGTCGGGCAGGCAAGAACCAAACAGCAATTCACAAATGGTGAAGCCATCCCGTCGGGACAAGAACCAAGTGAAAAATTCCTCACCCGTGTTTTCTTCATTGGCTCATTCGCTTGGTGATTTGGAACTTCACGGCCTCCGCTTTCGATTCCTCTTGACTTTCCTTTCTCCAGAATCTATATTGCTCCGAGTGAGAACAGACGAGTGATGGGTACTCCATATCTCGTGATCCACATGTCTCCATCGACACAACTTCCTCATTACCTCTCGATACCAGGCTGTGCCGGAATCAGGCGAGCATTGGTTCACCGAAACCTTTTTCCCTTCATGCACAAGACTGCCGGTCGCGATGTGACCGGCTGATCGGAATCTCGTTGTGTGTTCTCGCTGTCGGTGGTGTTGGAAAGAACAAGCCCTTCATCAATTATTGCGTGAGGTCGGAATGAATCGCGATCTCTCTTCCTTCCGCTCAGCGACGTACGCAGCCTCCTTGCTGGGTCTCTTCCTTCTCTGTCCATTGGCTCTCGTTGCCGGCCCCGGCAAGATGGTGGGCAGAGTTCTCGACCGCGAGGCGAACGAACCGCTGATCGGCGCGAATGTCATTATCAGTCATCGCGTGCTTTCGAGCGGCGCAGAAGTCGTGTTTGATCTTCCCCTCGGCGGTTCTACCGATGCCGAGGGATACTTCCTCATTCTCAACGTTCCTCCCGGTGTTTATTCCGTTAAGGCAAGCATGGTTGGCTACACGCCTCTCATCAAGACGCTGATCCGGGTTGAAAGCGACCGCACGATCGAAGTGAATTTTGAACTGGCCTCCACGGTGCTGGAGCTGGAGGCGATCGTGGTGACGGCGCAGCGAGAGACGATCAGGCCAGACGTTGCCTCGACGCAGGAAGTCATCGCTACAAGCAGGCTGGAACAAATGCCGGTCACTCGAGTCGATGAGTTTGTGAACAGGCTGAAGGGTGTGGAGCTTGTGAGCGGGGCGGAAGGTCACGGCCTCAGCGTGCGTGGAGGCTCCATCCGTGAAACTGATATTCGCCTCGACGGCATTTCTCTCCAGGACCCGCGATCGGAAAATTCCTACCTCGCCCTCAATTCAACGACAATTCAGGAGATTCAGGTACTGACGGGCGGTTTTGAGGCAAAGTACGGAGGCGTTCGGTCGGGATTGCTGAATGTCGTGACGAAGGACGGTAGCCGCGAACGCTACAGCGTGTCGCTGAAGATGGACTTGGCACCCGCCAATCAACAGAGGTTTTTCGGAACGAGCCCCTGGAGCAACGATTCGTGGATCTACAGGGTTTTTGCAGGCGAGTACGCCTGGGCGGGAACCATTGGGGACACGACCGTACCTCTCGAATTCCAGAATTTCCGCGGATGGTCGGCGAGGCCTCAGTTCCAACCTCAGTCCATCCGCTTTCTCGATTCGCTTCAACGGCTCGATCTCTGGAAACGACAGCATCCGCAGTATTCCTTTGGAAACAAGCCCGATCTCTTTGTGGAAGGAAGCATGACGGGGCCGTTCCCCGGCCAAGGACTTCCCATCGTGGGGCCTTTTGCGGAAAACACAACGTTCCTGCTGGGATTCAAATACGAAGATTCACAGCTCTCTTTTCCTCTGGGTCCGAGAAGAACTTACAACGACTGGAACACTCAGTTAAAGCTGACAACGAATCTCGGATCGGGACTTCGCCTTGCTATGAACGGGATGTACGCGAAAGTGTCGACCGTGAGCGGAGGCCAGACGACAAGTTACGGCGGCGCGCTTGTTGACGCTTCTTCCAGTTTTAACTTCCTCAACAACACGGAATCATCCGTTCGGCAGCAGGCGCGTCTCCTGGCCGGTGACAATCTCTGGCAAATGTTCAACATGAGCCGGCTGCAGTTCTACGATCAACAATACGTTGTCGGAGGGGCGAAACTGACCCACACGCTTGCTCCGAATGCCTTTTACACCCTTGATTTTCAGGTCGGCTATACAGATCAGCAGCTGCAGCCTTTTGCTCTCGATACCAATCGCGCGGACGCATGGATCGAATACTACGACACGGCCGGCCAGCTCCGTGGGCGGTTTCTGAATTCTCCCTTGCTCGGGTCCCCGAATGCATCGACAAATCCAGGAACAGACGCGTTGAACATGTTCCGCACCTACGGTGGACTTCAACGAGTGGATTCATCGTATTCCTGGGTCGCTCAGCTTAAAGGGGACTTAACCGTCCAGCTGGGCCGGCATCATCAGGTGGAAACGGGATTCTCGGTCCGGATGCAGAACCTCTTTGTGTACACAGGAACATGGCTGCAGGCACAGCTTTCGTTTACGCCCGATCTGTGGCAATACTTCCGTGCGCGACCGATCGATGGCGGACTGTACATCCAGGATAAGCTTGAGTTCGAGGGGATGATCATGAATGCCGGGGTGCGTGTTGATTACCTGAATCCCCAGAAGCGCGGATACGAGGTCGGCATACCGCCGGATGAGGATTTTCCGAGACTCTACAACGAAGTTTATCAGAACCTTACCGGCGGATTTGGAAGCTTCGAACGATGGCTTCAACTCCGCGACATGTTGGAGAATCCCCCCGGCTGGCCGCAAACCGAAAACCGGGTCCAGGTTCATGTCTCTCCCCGAGCGGGTGTCTCGTTTCCCGTCACCGAGAACAGCAAACTGTACTTCAACTATGGTCATTTCTATCAGCGTCCTCCGATTTCGTTCATGTACAACCAGGTCCTCGATCTCGCATCCGTGGTCGTCCCCAGCCCGGATCTCGAGGCTGCCCGCACGGTGTCGTACGAATTCGGGTATGAACAGATGTTCTTTGATGAAGTCCTCTTCAATGTGACCGCGTACTACAAGGACATCAAGAACGAACCGCTCAGCCGGACCTATTACAATTACTACCACGACAACATCGTTCGGAAGTACGTTCCTGATGCATACGGAGATATCCGGGGGGTGGAACTCAGACTTGAACGACCCCTCGGACGCTATGTGACCTTCCATGCCATGTTTGATTATATGCTTCAGAGCAGAGGACAATCGGGGCTTGCAAGGATTTACGAGAACCGATTGGAAGCAAGGGACGAACTGCGCAGCGCCAACCTTTCCGTCACCGAACCGCGCCCACGGGGGAACGTGACGCTAAACTTGTTTACCCCGCCCGAATGGGAGTTCTTTGGCCTTCCACTGTTCAACGACATCATGATGACATTTTTCTTTGAATGGAGAGACGGAGGAAAGGTCCTCTGGAATCCAGAAGAACCCGACATCAAAAGCCGGATCTATGTCGAGGCAGTTGACTACTGGAATATCGATTTTCGCGGATCAAAGATGTTCCGGATGGGATTTGCCTCTCTGGAGTTGGTCGCTACCGTCAAAAACCTGACAAACAATAAATGGCTTGTTCCCGAGAACATGCTTCGAACACAGTACGATGCTTATAAGGCCTCTCTCCGTCTGCCTCATCAGGGAGGGAGCGATCAGTGGGGACAGTGGAAATCGGATGATGGGCACATCGACGTTGGGTGGTGGACCGCTCCCATCTTCCTGAATCCCCGCAGGATCATTCTTGGCCTGCGGTTGAATTTCTAGACTGAATGCATCAGAATGTCAGATCGGCGACAAAGAAGGAATTTCGTATGAAGCTCACGGCGTGGTGTTTTGCACTTTTCTTGCTTGCAGCTCTCTCGGCTGCGGCCCAGGAACGAAATTACAATCCGGTTCCCATGGCGGTCGATGTAGGAAACTTTCAGATGTCGATGAACAAGCTGATGGGTGAAGGCGGATTGCAAACGCAATTCAGCTGGATGCTCACCGGGGCGAATCCTTCGCAAACGGAAATTTTCTATTGGCCGCGGGATCAGTGGCAGTCCAACATGCTGTACCAGATTTTCAATCCGGTCGTATTGGACGACAACGGGATCATTGATGAATTCGGGCAACCGCACGCATTGTATACTCGCGGGGATGCGCTTACGAATGCGGGGGTAACGGATTGGGCGATTGAAACGAGGCGGTACCGTCCTCCTTCGATCATCGTGGATGGCATCGAGTTGACCCCGCCGTACCGATGGGAAGTTGATCCGTCTCTTGTCTCCGACATCAAGTTGGAGTTTGAGGATGTCTGCCCGCAGTTCGGCATCCGCAGCCACGTTGAGGTGTTCGCATTCAGCAATCCCTCGCACGGGGACTACTTTATCTGGAAAGCGACGCAGAAATTCACCGGAGAAATCCGCAGGCCGCGGGATCTGACCGCCGGCGTCGATTCCCTGCCGGATCAGACCATCCGCATCTGGTGGCCCATCTCGTTCAGTTTCGGCCCCTCGAAAGCGGGAGAACGACATGTCAACGGAGCTTTTGGGTTCGAAGGGGAGGATGACCTGGACAGCTGGTTTGTACGCAAATCCGATTTGGTGACGGGTTCGGCGAGGGAGTCGCTTTATGTTGCTTATTACTGGGATGACGACAATCCCAACGCCCAAACGTACCAGACCGTGGGATCATCGGACGACGCCGGAGATCCGGACCGTACCACAGGATTTCTTCATTCCCCTCAAATACCGGGGTTCGCGTTGCTGCACGCAGATATGTCGGCCAGCGATCCGTCCGATGATCCGGCGCAACCATATGCCATGCCCCACGCAACCATCGTTGCGGATTTTTGGGGGAGGAGAGATGTTGGATTGAGACTTACCTACCGTGGAGACGATGGTCGCGGACGCTTTCCCCTTGACGCGATCACCGCAGGGTTGGCGACCGCTCCGCAAAAAGGTCCGATGAGGTTTATCACCATGGGTCCTTACGACCTCACAAAAAACGCCGCTCTGGGGAGGTACGATTCGATCAGTTTTGCGGTTGCTGTCGGTGTCGGGAGCATCGGCTATGAAACAGCCGACTCGCTCGGCCGCGCATGGTTCAACAACGAAATCACTGACGCCCAGAAAAGGGATTTCATCGCCATGGGGCGCGATTCGCTCTGGAAGGTCATGGACCGCGCCAACTGGTCGTGGGACCGCATCAAGAAGGGACTCCCCATTCCTTCGCCGCCTCCCCCTCCGGATGTCGAAGTGACATCGGGTCCCGACCGGATCACCGTTTCGTGGTCTTATCCCGACGGCTCTCATTTTAGTGACCCGACGACCGGTGTCGATGACTGGAGCGCGTGGCGTGTGTACCGGAAACGGGGTGCGTACTACGTCAACGATCCGCTCGATCAGCAAAGCGGCGAGCGGTGGGAGCTTGTGTTTGAAACTCAAAGCCGTAATGTCACAAGCTATGTCGATGCCTCTGTCCAACGCGGCGTCGATTACTACTATGCCGTCACCGCGGTCGATGATGGAACCCAGAATACCTTCGGCGTCAGCCCCGGCGAAGCGCTGGAAAGTTCCCGCTATGTCAACCGTTCCCAGCTTCCGACAGCTTCGTTCAAACCGGGACTGAATGTATCCGGGTTGGTGCGTGTTGTCCCAAATCCAGCCACGGTTGCAGCCGGAGCCCTCGGTTTTGCAGGAACCCCCGACAAGATTCTCTTTGTCAATCTCCCGGTCGAATGCCGGCTGCGCATCTTCACCGAGACGGGAGATCTTGTGAAAACGATTGATCATTATGGGACGGCTGATCATGAATGGGATCAGAGGACGGATCAAAATCAGTATGTCAGCAGCGGCATCTACATCCTGACCGTTACAGAGGCAAAGAATATCAACGGGAAACCGTTGGACAATCAGTTTGTCAAATTCGTCCTGGTACGGTGAGGTCCTGAACACAAGGAACGGTACGATGAAACGAATCACACAGTACGGAATGCTCCTGGCCGGATGGTTGTGCGGATTGACGATATCCCAGGCCCAGATCGTCAAGAAGGCTCAGGTCGGCTTTCGCTTCCTCGAGAATCCTGTTTCGGCGGAAGTGGTGGGCCGGGGAGGCGTCGGAGTGGCGACCACCTTGAACTCGATGGGCATCTTCTGGAATCCCGCGCTGATATCCTGGGGCGAACAGACCATCGATGTCACCCTCCATCACACACAATGGATTGCCGACATCAGCTATGAAGCCGCTTCCGGTACTGTGCGCATCGGAGATGTCGGCGTGGTCGGAATGAGCATGCTCTGGATGGACTACGGCGTGTTCCACGGGACGCAACGGGCGCCCAATACCGAAGGGTTTATTGAAACAGGGAATTTTACTCCCTATGCCTATGCGGTAGGAATTTCCTTTTCGCAGAAAGTCAGCGACCGCTTTTCGTACGGCGTTCACATCAAGCATGCGACCCAGGACTTGCGGTACGCCAGCGTTGCGCCGACCGGAACCACGATCGACGATCCGAATCTTTCGGTAACGCGGCGGAAATATAAAGAAGGTGAATTTGCAGCCGATATCGGCGCTTACTACGATTTTTTGTACAACGGAATCAAATTCGGAGCGACTCTGCAGAATATCTCAAGAGAAGTCCGCTACGAAAACAACCCGTTTCCTCTTCCGTTTGCGGTCAGCTTCGGCGCCACCGTCGAACCACTCCGGTTCTTCCTCGAAGAGGGGACGCATGAGACTCTTATTCTCAGCTTTGAATCGCGGCATCCACGCGATTTCAAAGAAAAACTGAAACTTGGAGCCGAATTCATGTTCCTGGAACGGTTCACCCTTCGATCAGGATACGCGACGAACTATGACGAAAGGGGATTTTCCGCCGGAGTCGGTGTCCGACATGAGCTGGAGGGGTTCCCGTTGAGATTTGACTACGCGTTTCAACCCTTCGGAATTTTCGGAACCGTCCATCACTTCTCGCTTGGAGTCAGCTATTGACTGATCAGTCCTCCGGGGCCGGTACCATCATCTCTTTTTCCGATCGATACCGTTCGCGCGTGTTATCCCTTTGGAACGACGTTCTCCCTCTTGATGCCCTGACACATGACGTTTTTGAATCGCGCATCCTGCTGGATGAGAATTTCGATGCGGAGACGTTTCCTCTCCTGGTCAAGGATGACCGGCTCGTCGGCTTTGCTCTGGGCATGCACCCGCGAAGGATGCCTCTCGGAGACGCAGATCCGGACGGAGACCGGTGCTGGATCACCGCATTCGGTATCGATCCGGGTTTTTCTCTTGCAGAGGCCGGCCGCGTTCTCCTCACAGAATTGGAAAACCGGTTCCGCACCCTCGGCAAGAAGGAATGCCGGATCTCCACGTACCCGCCGGGATATGTGACGCCCGGAATCGACCAGAAGGCGTACAAGCCGCTTCTCGATTTTTTTCTTGGTAACGGATATACGAAGGCTCATGAAGCCATCAGCATGGACGCCGCTATCGTTCGGTTCGAAGTCTCTCCAAAGATCCGGGGCCAGGAAAAAGCGCTTCGGGACGGGGGGATAGAAATCCGCCCCTTTCAGAGAGAAGACCTCCTGAAGTTTCTTGATTTTCTTGAGCGGTCGATGCCGACCGATTGGGTCCGTGTGCAGCGAAAGAATCTCCGGGCTCTCTCCACCGGACAATTCAAGACGGATCAGATCACAGTCGTTGCAAAGGGGGATGAGATCATCGGCTATTGTCAGTTTGAAGGATCGCACTTCGGTCCGTTCGGAGTGGCGGAAGCCTATCAAGGAAAGGGCATAGGCACGGTGCTCCTCGCACGCACACTTGAAAGGATGAGAAACATGGGGGAACACGTTGCGTGGGTGATGTGGACCGACGATCAGGCCGCGAAGGTGTATCAGAAATTCGGATTTACCGAAACGCGGCGATTTTCCATTCTGACCAAAAACCTAGCCGGAACAGGAAACGGCTGACTATGGTTGAACAGGCACGCTCATCCCCGCCGCCGGCTGAAGGCTCTTCCCGACTTCTTTCACTTGACGTGTTTCGGGGAATCACGATTGCCGGAATGATTCTTGTGAACAACCCGGGCACCTGGAGCGCCATCTATCCTCCCCTCAAGCATGCAGAATGGCACGGATGGACTCCGACGGACCTGATTTTTCCGTTCTTCCTTTTCATCGTCGGCGTGGCAATGGTGTTTTCGCTTCGCGGCCGGCTGGAACGGGGAGCAACGCGCGGACAATTGTTTCGCCATGTTCTGGTCCGGTCCTTTCTGCTCTTT
>JACPLA010000027.1 GCA_016186715.1 Ignavibacteriales bacterium
ACCGTTCCGCTTGGATTGAACCATTCTGCCTTGGCGTAGATTTCAACGCCCGTGCGGGTCCTGGCTGCCGCTGAGTTCTTAAGCCTCAACAACGGCGTTCCGCCGATCCTTCCGAGGATGCCGTTTCTGCGATGAGCAGTAATTCTCTCTTCCGCTTTTACAAAACCGTTCATGGTGGAACGCCTTCCCACAAGAGAACAACAATCAATGACTAAGTCGTTTTGCGTGAAAAAAATGGGAGCGGGGTTGCTGCTGCCTCAACAACAAGCGCAGCAACAACAGGAGCAGGGGGCTGAGGAAAACAACGGAGCGGTTGTGCCGGAAAGGGGTTCTATAGTGACAATGAATCTCATATCAATTCGCTAGACAAAGATAGTAAATTCACGGTCGTTTGTCAAATCTAAGACAAAGTTAGTGTTACCTCATTTCGTTTTAACCTTCCGAAGGTTAAACCTTCCGAAGGTTCGGCAAGGCCGATCGGCACAAAGGGCAAAAATGGACGGATTTAAGGTCAATCTCCTCGACGGCGGTGGAGGAGTGCATCACGCAGTCGAATTGTCTGCAATGCAGAAGACCAAACGTGTGGCCGAGTTCGTGCACGGCCTCTTTCATCAGCCGGTCCTCAAAGATGCCCCTGTTCGGAGGAAGGCCGTACAGTGCATCGTCAAGACGGTAGGAGGAAACGATTGCCGCCATGCCGTTCAACTGCGCCTCCCCGAAGACGTAGGTCAGTACCGGAACATACAGGTCCGTCTTTGTGATGCCGAGGAGCTTTCCTTCGTGTGTGGGATACTGCTTGACAAGAGCAGAAAGAAGGAAGGAAGAATAGTACTGATTTCGGGAAGCGTCGTACGCCGGAGTTGTATCAATGGTCGATGCGGAAACGAGAGAGACCGGCAGCCCGAACGATTGCTCGAGTTCTCGTTTGAGCATCCCAAAACTCTCCAGCGGCGCCGGGTCGATCGGGACGACCAGGAGGGACTTCATGGCTCACGGTCTCTTTAAACCGAATTTTGCAATCTTGTTGTAGAGAGTCACCCGGTCGATATTCAGAACCTTTGCCGAACGCGTGATGTTCCATCCGGTTCGACTAAGAATCGATTCAATATAGACCTTCTCCATGGCCTCAAGGGTATCGTCGCCGGGTGCCGATCGTTGCTGGCTGAGCTGGAAAGGAAGGTCATCGGCTTGGATTGTCGAACGCTGGACAAAGAAATCGATCAGGACAAATGTGAGTATTGTTGCAAGGACAAAGAGCGCAACCATGGAAAACCTCCTCTCTGATTCAGGTAGTAAAGAGATCTGGCTCCATCCGTGCTCTTCCAAACGGCGTGCCAGAAATTCCAAGGGAAGGAGGATTTTTGCTGGTTGCTAACTGATGTGGTGAACGCTGGTTAAAGGAGACTTAAGAAACTCGAGGAGGATGGCAAATCAGATGATGTTGAATTTTCAAACGGCCGATTTTGACGCGATGTAAAGTTTCCAATGTTTTCAACCGCGAACAATTGATGAAATCGTCGACACCGATTGTTGAAAAATCTTGCAATGTCGGCGCGATCGGGGAATAAAAAAGCCCCACAAAGAGCGGGGCTTTGGAAAGACAAGATTTAGAAGATCTTTAGCTGCAAACGGCCACAGCGTCTTGTCCGGACCAGGTGGCATGGAATCCGGTTGGGACCCAGTTGCTGCCGCTTCGCACGTACTCTGTCACCTCACCGGATCCGTTGCCGTAACCCACAAGAACGACGCGCAAAACCGGTTGTCCGCTGCTGTATTGGTCAAATGTGATTTCGATACCGTTGGTCACAGGGCGCCAGGAAACCTGCAGGTAAATCACCTGTGCAGGAACCTCCGAGTCATCGTAAATAGTCAAGCTTCCGGTACTCCCATCTGCGCTCGTTGTCCCTTCCATTGCTATCCAGTTGTTGTAAACGGTTTGATCGTTCTCATCGGTCCCGTTGAAGACAAACTTCCAGCTGTAGGAGCCGTCAGCCTGCTTCTGCGCCGTAAGCGTTTGGGTCACTCCATCTTCTGTAACTGACCAAGTCCACACGCCGTTCACATTCTGGCCTGGGAGTGCCGCGAAGGAAGCGGAAAACTGCGCAAGAGCTTGAACGCTGATGGCGTAAATGTAGGCCTTGAGATTGCACGTATCGCTCGTGGCTGTGGCGCTGGGTGTTGTGATCTGAAAAGTTGGAAACGTCGGCTGCTCTTCCGTCGGCTCCGTCGTTTTCTCACAGGCCACGATCACCAAAAGGACCGCAACAAGGGTTGCGAAGACCTTTGACCGGAGGGATTCCATAGGGCGCTCCTAAGTGTTAAAGGAAAGAAATGAAGTTGATTAGAGATTGCCTAATATACAAAAGAACCTGAATAAAGTTGGGGGAGGAAGATCACAGAGAATGTGGGAACCCGGAAAGGTTTCTTGAGTTTCACGTCATTTTTTGTTAAGTACCAACAAACATCCGGTTTGTTGAAACTCTCTACGGAGCTCCCTGCCGGGAGCTTTTCTTTTCCCTAAAACCACATGGAATACCTGCCAATTTTGCCAATTCTCTTTTTCTCGATCGTGATCCATGAGATGTCCCACGGGTGGATGGCGCTCAAGCTCGGTGATCCGACAGCCAGAGACCTCGGACGGCTCACATTGAACCCCATTCCACACATTGACCCGATCGGTTCTATCCTGGTACCGGCGCTGTCGCTGATGACTGCGGGCACCGTCTTCATCGCCTGGGCAAAACCTGTTCCGGTGAACCCGGCCAACTTCAGGAACTTCCGAAGAGACGACATTCTCGTTTCTGCCGTCGGTCCGTTATCAAACCTGGTGGTGGCACTCGGCTGCGCCGCCGGCTATGTTTTTCTCGAACACATGTTCGGGCCGGCCGAAATGCTTTCAGAAGGCCTCGGCTCGGAAGCAGTGGTCTTTTTGATGACAATGTGCTCGTTGGGAATTACCCTCAACATTTTTCTTGCAGTCTTCAACCTTATTCCCGTTCCTCCGTTGGACGGTTCGCATGTGTTGGCCTCGTTGCTTCCTCCTGAAATCGGGGAGCGATACCGGCGAATCGGTTTTTTCGGTATTTTTGCCATCATCCTTCTGATGCGCGTTCCATGGTTTCAGGGGCTGATTCTCGGGATTGTTGGCGCACTTGAAATGCCCTATGCTCTTCTGATCGATTTACTCATCTGAGTCAATGGAACGCCGTTTGCTTGTTCTCGCCGAAGGGAGATTCAGTCCGTTGAGATCCAAGACCGCCAACGGTGCCATCGCCTATTTGCCTGATCAGGTTGTGGCCGTCATCGACAGCACAAAGGCGGGAATGACAGCCGCCCAGGTGCTTGGGTATGGCGGAGAAATTCCGGTCGTCAGAGACCTGGATGAAGGGCTTCGGTTTCGTCCAACGCATCTGCTCATCGGCATCGCTCCGACCGGAGGACGGCTTCCAGATGAATGGCGCCAGACTCTTTCCAGAGCGATCTCCCGCGGGCTCCACATCTTAAGCGGACTTCACACAATTCTCTCGGATGATCCCGAGATCGCGTCTGCGGCAAGGAAACATCAAATTACGATTACCGATTACCGCAAGATTCCTCCTGAATCTGAAGTGGTCTCAAAAGGAAGCTGGAAAACACGCGGCGCGAAAACAATTCTTACCGTCGGGACCGACTGCAATATTGGAAAGATGACGACGATCCTCGAGCTGCAGAAAGAATTCCAGAAACGTGGACTGAAGTCCGATTTTGTCGCCACCGGTCAGACGGGAATGCTGATCCGTGGCCGCGGGATCGCAGTGGATTCCATCGTCAGCGACTACATTGCCGGCAGCATCGAGAAAGAGATCGACCGATCGGCAGCGGAGGGCTCTGAATATATTTTCGTCGAGGGGCAGGGCGCGCTGACTCATATGGGGTATTCGGGAGTCACGCTCGGATTAATCCACGGCACGATGCCGGACGCCATGATCCTGTGTCATCAACCCACGCGATTGAAAGACGATTACGGGCTTTCGCTTCCGGACCTCACGCGGCTTATCCAATTTCATGAAGAAGCAGTCGGATTTTTTCGGAAGTCCAAAGTGGTCGGAATCGGTTTGAACTCTATCGGATTGACCGATGAGGAATCCTGTGCGGCGGTCGAGGCAATTGAGCGAAAAACCGGACTTCCGACGGAAGATGCGTTCCGTTTCGGAGGGAAAAAACTTGCAGACGCGCTTCTGCGGTATTTTGAGTCGGGAGAGCGAGTGTGAAACAGTTCTCGTTCAGAGAGAATGAATTGTATTGTGAAGAAGTCCCTGTCAGGGAGCTGACTGAGGAGTTCGGCACCCCGTTGTATGTTTATAGCAGAACGGAGCTTCTCGACAATTTCCGTTCTCTGGATAGCCTTCTGCAGGGGACCGACCATGTCACCTGTTATGCCCTGAAGGCAAACTCGAATCCTGCCCTGCTCAAGTCGCTGGCGGACGATGGTGCGGGAGCGGACGTGGTTTCTGCCGGAGAGCTCTCCCTTGCACTCCAGGCAGGATTTTCCCCGGACAAAATCGTCTTTGCGGGCGTGGGAAAACGCGAAGATGAAATCGAGTATGCCCTCCGTGAAAGAATTCATTGCCTGAACGCCGAATCGGTCCAGGAACTTCAATTGATTTCGTTAGTTGCTTTGCGCCTGCAGACCGGGGCCCCTGTCGCGTTGCGGATAAATCCGAACATTGACGCCGACAGTCATCCGTATATTTCAACGGGATTGAAACAGCACAAATTTGGCATCGATGGGGAAAAAGCTCTCGAGACGTTTCAGTTTGCCGCATCGCTCCCCAATCTGGAAGTGAAGGGCGTCCACACCCACATCGGTTCGCAGATACGGAAATCAGAGCCTTTCCTTGCGGCGGCTGATTTTCTGGCGGATCTTGTGAAGCGATTGCGCGAATCGGGAATTCTCATTACACAACTTGACATCGGCGGAGGTTTCGGTGTGGGCTACGAGAATGCACTGGAGCATGAGGGGCTGCCGAGAAACGAACAGGGTGACCCAAACGCACCCGACGCACCGGAAATTCTCCGTGCGATGCTTCCGACGCTTCAGCAGACAGGGTGCTCTCTCTGGGTTGAGCCCGGAAGATCGATTGTGGCGAGCGCAGGGATCCTCCTGACCCGCGTCCTGTACACGAAGGAACAGGGCCCAAAGAAATTCGTCATCGTCGATGCCGGAATGAATGACCTGCTGAGACCGAGTCTTTACAACGCGTATCACCAGATCGTGCCGGCGCGGATTGAAACCTATGAGCACGAGCCGGTTGATATTGTCGGTCCTGTGTGCGAGACCGGTGATTTTTTTGCACGGGACCGGCTCCTCTCGAAAGTGAAACAGCGCGACATCCTTGCAATTATGACGGCGGGCGCCTATGGGTTTGTGAATGTCTCGAATTATAACGGCCGCCTGCACCCGGCCGAGGTGCTTGTGAACGGCGACCGCGTTCGCGTCGTCCGGCAACGACAAACCCTGGAAGAACTTCTGAAATGAGCCTCCCGGTCAAACCCGAAACCCAAAACCCAAAACCCAAAACTCGTAACTCGTAACTCGAAACTCGAAACTCGTCACTCTCATGTCAATTCGAATTCTTCTTCTCCTTGCGTTTCTTTTGACAGGGTGCGGTCAAACCAAGAAGCAAACGGATCTTGTCACTTTTGAAGTCAAGGGTGTCGTGGTTTCCGTTAACTATACGAAGCATCGGATCATCATCGATCATGAAGAAATTCCCGATTACATGATGGCGATGACCATGTCGTTCAAAGTGAAGGACACAACTCTGTTATACAGGGTCGAACCCGGCGACAGCGTTCAGGGAACGCTTGCCGTCTCGCGGTCGGAAAGCTGGCTTGAGACGCTGTCTGTGATCAGCCGCGGCGAGGAACCCGTCAACCCCGCTTCCGCAGCCGATCGGATTTTCAGAAGGATTTATAAAGTCGGAGACCGGATTCCGGATTTCTCCTTCGTCAACCACGATGCACAGAGAGTCCGGTTGAGCGACTACAGGGGGAAAGTCATTGCCGTCACGTTTATCTACAGCCGGTGTCCTTTGCCTGATTTCTGCATCCGGATGAGCGACAACTTTGCCCGACTTCAAAAATCGCTCTCGAAAGATGCGCGTCTCAAGAACAAATGGCATCTCCTCACCGTCAGTTTTGATCCGGCTTTTGACACTCCTCCCGTTCTGAAGCGTTATGGAAAGGCGTACGGAGCCGACCTCGCAACGTGGGACTTCGTTACGGACAGCGTGAAGACGATTCAGGAATTCGCAGACGGTCTGGAACTGATCCAGGAAGAGGACGAGGGCGGGCTGATCGCACACAACCTTCGGACAGCGGTCATCGACCCGACAGGCGCATTGGCCGCGGTCTTCAAGGGAAATGAGTGGACCGTCAAGGAACTGGAAGTAGCAATGCGGGACGTTTTGGGACTCAGCACCCATGAATTTAATTGAACTGGCCTTGTGAAAAAGAACGACTTTCGTGAACGACTGAAAGAAGGTCCCATCCTCTGCGACGGGGCGATGGGGACCTTGCTGGATTTGTATGAATATCCGGACCTCCCGCATGAGATCCAGAATGTCAAGAACCCTGAAATCGTTGAGCGGATTCACCGGGAATACATCGAAGCCGGAGCGGAGGTTATTCAAACGAACACTTTCTCCGGCAATCGTCTTCGGTTGGCTCAGTTCCATCTCGAAGGTCAGATCAAAGCGATTAATCGAGCAGCCGTTGAGATTGCGCGGAGGGTAGCCGGCGGGTCGGTCTATGTCGCCGGATCGGTAGGTCCGACGGGGAAGCTTCTGGAACCGATAGGGAAGCTGAGGCTGGTAGAAGCCCGCGATGTATTCAAAGAGCAGATAGAAATTCTGCTGGAGGGCGGCATCGATCTGCTCATCCTCGAGACGTTTGTGAGTTTAACCGAGCTGGATGAGGCCATCGAAGCCGCAAGATCCCTCACACGCATTCCCGTAATTGCCCAGAAAGCATTTCCCGAGGACGGGGCCATTCTTTCGGGGACATTTCCGGTTGAGGTGGCCGAACACTTGATTGGCAAAGGGGTCGATGTGGTGGGGGCCAACTGTACGGTCGGTCCACAGCGCATGTTCAGCATTATCAGAAGCATGTACAGGGATGGAGTGTACATGTCGGCCCAACCGGCCGCCGGCATCCCGACACTGCTGGACGGACGGTCGATCTATCACACGACACCCGAATATCTCGCTCAGTACGCCCGTGAGCTTCTTCAGGCCGGTGTGACCATGATTGGAGCCTGCTGCGGGTCGACACCGGCGCACATTCGGGCTATGAAGAATGTCCTTGAGGAGTTCAAACGCCAGTCGCCCGAGATCAGGAATCGGCCTGCGCGCAGGGGACAGGGCTCTGTGCCGCAATCCGAGAGTCCCTCTCCCGAACCAAAAACACGCGAGCACGGCCGGTCGCGGTTTGCCCGGAACCTGGGAAAGAAATTTCTGACGACCGTTGAGCTCGATATTCCGCGTGGATTTGATATGTCCTCCGTGCTCGATGGGGCACGGTACCTCCATCGATACGGCATTGACGCCATCAATATCACCGATGGCGCACGTGCCCGGCTTCGACTGAGCCCCATTGCAATTTGTTATCAAATCCAGAGCCAGGTGGGGATTGAAACGATCACGCATCTTGCTACGCGTGATCGAAACATGATCAGCCTTCAGAGCGAGCTTATGAGCGCGCATTCCTTTGGCCTTCGGAACATCCTCTGTATCACCGGAGATCCGACGAACATCGGCGACTATCCACAGGCAACGTCGGTCTTTGACATTGATTCTTCAGGTTTGATCCGTGCCGCGAAGGCAATGAATGAAGGGAAGGATCTCATGGGGAATGTGCTGGGGGAACAGACTTCATTTCTCCTGGCGTGCGCCGCCAACCCGATGGCGGACAACATGGATGCGGAGATTGCCAAGACGGAGAAAAAGGCGGCCGCCGGAGTGGATGTCATCTTTACGCAGCCCATCTACGAGCTCAAAACTCTTGAGCAGTTCCTGAGACGAATTGAACGATGGAGAATCCCTGTGATGGTCGGTGTTCTTCCACTGCGAAGTTTCAAGCATGCGGAATTTCTTCATAATGAAATTCCCGGGATGGTGATTCCGGAAACGGTCCGAAAAAATCTGCGCAATGCGGGGGAACGTGCGTCGGTCGTTGGGATCGAGAGCGCCGTTCAATTCCTGGCACAGGCCAAACCTCTTGTTGCCGGCGCCTACCTGATGCCCCCTTTCAGAAAATACGAGATCGTGCCCGAGATCCTGGAAGCGGTGAAGTAAACATTCAAGGTCAACGATTCACTTTCAGGCTTGATCCCAGTATTGCTTTTCCCCCAACTCTTGTGTACTATTTTTTTGAGGTGTTGCATCGTCCGGATGGCAACCATCCCAGAATGAAAAGGGCACAACGCGCACTTCTGTCCTCCCAACGACAACTCCGCCCAGCCTCCTTCTTTCTTTCCCTGCTGTTGACGGTTGTGTTCGGCATGGGATGCGGACAAGCGGTCTTCACGGGAAAACGGGAAGCCCGCGGGGTCTGGATGTCCCGGTTCGAATACTCAACGGACCGTCTTCGGAATAATCCGGCGGCCGCGCAGCAGTTCATCCGAAGTGTTTTCCAAAAAGCCCGGCGGGCCAGGCTCAACATGGTTTTTTTTCAGGTCAGGGGAAGCGCAGATGCCTTCTACCACTCGGACCATGAGCCCTGGTCCTCGCTTTTAACCGGCTCCCTTGGAAAAGATCCCGGATGGGATCCGCTCGCATTTGCGGTCGAAGAGGCCCACGCGCTGGGACTTGAGCTGCATGCATGGATGAATACGTTTCCACTTTGGCGCGGGACCAGACCCCCGGAGGAAACAGTGCCCCGTCACCCATTTCTTGAACACCCGGAGTGGATCGTGTGCGATTCCGCCGGTACGCCGATGCCGCCTGGGTCCGATTACACGTGGGCTTCACCCGGCATCCCTGCAGTCAGGGAGCATGTGCTGAACGTCGTAAGGGATCTTGTGAGCAAGTACGACATTGACGGAATTCATTTCGATTACATCCGGTATCCGGAAGACTCTCCGCAGCGGGGATACTCGACAGACTCCATCAGTGTCGCCCGTTTCTTGAGTGCCGAAGGGAATCCGCACCAGCTCACGTGGTCTCACTGGCAGCGGGAACAGGTGAACGAGTTTGTGTATGCCGCCTACAACGCTGTTACGACAATCAAGCCATGGGTCAAGATGTCGGCCGCCGTGATCGGGAAATATCGCGGCTCGGGATGGAGCTCATATTTTGCGGTCTATCAGGATCCCGCGCGTTGGATGGAATTGGGGAAAATCGATTTCATCGTTCCCATGGTCTATTGGGACCGCGGCCATCCAACACACCCGTTTGTTCCCTTGATTATGCAATGGCAGGATCGTGTGGCTTACGATCGTCAGGTCATGCCCGGTCTTTCGGCAAATCTTCAAAAGAAATACGGCTGGTCAGAGCTTGCCGCCCAGGTTGAGGAAGTGCGGAAACACGGGCTCCCCGGCGTCGTGTTTTTCGCGGCGAGCGGGCTTGAACAAGCCTGGGAGACGCTCGGCATCGCTGAGTTTCCCTACTGGTCCCTTCCGCCCGCGATGCCGTGGAAGGACAGTCTTGCTCCTCCCCCGCCGGCAAACCTGAGGGCAGAAAGTAAGGCGCAAACGGTCCTCATCCGGTGGACAATCCCTTCCGCGGAGGAGTCGCTTGCATTCGTGATCTACCGGTCCGCCACCGGAAGGATTGACCGCGACGATGTAACCCAGCTTCTGACGATCACCGGAAGGAACGTTTCGGAGTACGTCGATGCTATCCCTCCGCCCGGCAGGTCGTTCTATGCCGTCTCAGCCCTTGACCGTTCAGGGAATGAAAGCGGGTTGTCGAATGTTGTCCGCCTCCCATCACACCAGATTGCCGAAGCGCGATAGAGAACCCGCCCATGCCTGAACTCACTCCACGTGACGACATCAAGAAAGCAGTGAGTGAGATTCTCAAGCGGGTTGACCAGCTCCTCAAGGCCGGGGAACTCGACGCTGCGATGCAGCAGATCGCGAAGGCCAAAGCCACTGACCCCAAAAACGTCTATGTCTTTGCGTATGAGGAACGTTTGGATGCCATGATCGAGGAGAGGCGCGTGGCCCAGGAGATCGAGGCCAAGCGCAAGGCCGAAGAGGAGAAACGGAGACAGGAGGAGGAGGCGAGGCGGCGGGAGGAAGACGCCAAAAGAAAAGCCGACGAAGAAAAACGGAGAAAAGAGGAAGAGCGCCGGCGGGCTGAAGAAGAAAAAAGGAAAGAAAAAGAGGAAAGGGAACAGCAAAAGGCGGAAGAAGAAGAATCAAGAAGACAAAAGGAATCCCGTCGGAAAGAAGAAGAGCAGGAGAGAGAAGTGCAGGTTCGACGGAAGGTCGAAGCTGAACGGTCCCGGAGAGAAAAAGAAGAGAAGGCCGGCCATCCGGAGCGGAAAGTTCCTGAAATCTCAAGAGAGGTTCTCGAAGAGACAAAACTGAAGATTCTGGAGGACAGGAAGAAAAAGGGAATCGGGCCCGAACTCGGGTCGCTTTCAAAACAGACCTACCGATCCACGTACGATGAGGGGTTGGATATTTACAGGAAGGTCTTGATGGAAGCATGGTCCGATGGAGCCACGACCTCTGATGAGGAAGAACAACTTCGCAGCCTTCGTGCGTCTTTCCAAATCATCATGGAGGATCATGGTCGGCTGGAACGGGAGGCGAAACTGGAGTCCTATACCCTGGCCTTCAAGAGAGCATGGGCGTCCGGGGCGATTTCGCCGGAATCAGCCTCATCCCTCGCCGAACTCCGCAAGAAATTCAAGATCAATATTGAAGAACACGAGGAGATCGAGACGAAATTGCTCTGGGAACTCCGACCTGCAAGCCAAAAAGCCCAGATCATGGTGATCGACGATGACGAGAAGCTTTTGCGGGTGATTGGCGAGACCCTTCAGGATGCCGGCTTTCAAACCATCGCCATCACGACGACCGATGAGGCCTTCAGGATTCTGAAAGAGACGACTCCCGATCTGATCATTTCCGACATCAATCTCGAGACATCGACCATGGGGGGGTTTTCCTTCTATGAAAAAGTCCGCGAGATCGAACGGCTGCACGAGATCCCGTTCATTTTCCTGAGCGGATTGACGGATGAAGTCCTGATTCGGACGGGGAAGGAGCTTGGCGTGGACGACTACATCACCAAGCCGTTTTCCGATGATTCACTGATTGCCACCATCAAGGGGAAGCTGAAACGATACCGCCAGCTCAGGAAGAACCGCCGGGAGTAAGCCTCCGCTGTAAGACCCACCTGCGATAACCGATGGACATCGCCAGAACTCCGTTCATGACGACAATATTGATGAAGAGATAGAACTCGAGGGCGTCAAGGACGGAGCAGACCATCAGTAGGAACAACTCAGTACCGAATCCGAGCAATCCCGACAGGCGAAGCGCATGTTCGTCGCCGTACCATCGCTGCCGAAACGATTCGTCCATTTGTCCGCCGCCACACCAACGGTCGATCCTGGCCATGAGACGATCCTGCCAGCCGTAGATTGCCACAAACACCCGGTGAAGCCGCAGCGTAACGCGGTCCCCCTGCCGGTCCACTTCGGTCACGTCTTCGATAATTCTGTTCTCCCGGTACCTCCCTTCAAGATGGAGATATGAGACCTGATAAAAAACATGATACGAGACTCGAAGCGTAATCCCGGCAAACCCAAGAAAGGTCCAGAAGAAAGCAAGGAGGTCGCCCGTTTTCTGGAAAAGGGCGACGCCGATTGCGGCAAAAACGGCGAGGTCGACAACGAAATCGCCGATCGAGTCGAGAAACCTTCCCTTTCGGCTGAATTGGTTCTTTGCCCGGGCCAACTGTCCGTCAGCGGAATCGAGGAGATCTTTCAGAGTTATCAGGACGCCGGCAATCTGCAACTCGTTTTGCCAGTAGCAAACGGCGGCAGCGAATCCGGCTGCGATCGATGCGACGGTGACGTTGTTGGGAGTCACCGGCGTATGAAACAGAGCGCGGACAAAGAGCCCCGCGAGGGGGCGAAGGAGGTACGTGTTGATCAACTCATCGGACAGCTTGGATTTGATGGAGACTTTGTAGCTGTACCGATCAGTCATCATTCAGCAGCGGTAGAATCACTTCTTCGGCGTGTTTGAAATCCTCGGGCGTGTCGATTTCCGCGGAAGGGAACTGACTGATATCGATTGCCCACAAACGGTTGCCCTCGTCGATGAGCTGCTGAAAGGCTGCCTCGTAGAACTCTCGCCTTCCCGATCCCGCTTTGATCCGTTCATTCAGAATTTCAAACAGCCTTTGGGCGGCGGGCGCGGAAAACAGAGCGATGCCGATAGATTCCCCGTAGGTATCCCGCAGCCCAACATGTTTGTTGATTGCAGTGATGTGATCCCACCGGTTGATCTTCACACGGATCTCCTCCTCGTTATGAGGGCCGCGGACCCGCACAGCCAGGCGATTCGGTTTTCGCTCGCAGTTCATCAGGTAAGCAATGATTCGCCCGTCGAAGAGAATGTCGGAGTCCAGGAGCATGAACGGGCTTCGCCCAATAAATTGGTTGCAGAGGGACAGGGAGTATGCGTTGTTCGTCGTTTCGAAGCGCTTGTTGTGAAGGAAGGCAATCTGATGACGCCGAAAGCGCTTATTGACAAAAGCCCGCACGGCGGCAGCTCTGTATCCCGTCACAAGGGCAATATCGGCGATGCCGGCAGTGTGAAGACTCGCGATGATCCGTTCGAGCAAGGGTTTCTTGCCGAGAGGAAGGAGACACTTCGGAGTTGTTCGGGAAACAGGCCGCATTCGTTTTCCGATTCCTGCCGCAAGGAGAACGCACTTCATGATGATGTTCCCCCTTCGAAGCGGAAAAATGAATCCAGCGCTGTTAGAACGAGTTCGTTTTGATCTCTCGTTCCGAGCGTAATGCGCAAACAATCTTTGAATTCTTCCTCCTTGAAAAACTTGACGGCGATGCCGTTTTCCGAGAGGAACTTCCGGAGAGGGGACACCGCTTCGGCCGGGACACGCACCAGGACAAAATTGGCCTGGGAACGGAAGCACGTTGTTCCGCTCAACCGACCAAAGAATTCATAGAACCGTTCACGATCGGATTGCATAGTCCTGCCGATCGTGTCATAGTACTCCGGAGAATCAAGCGCTGCAAGGGCAAGTTCTTCGGAAATACGGTTGTAACCGAGATACCGGGATGCAAACCTGGTCAAGCGGCTCAAGCTGGCTCCGGCCGCAGCATATCCCACGCGGGCTCCTGCGAGGGCGTAGAACTTTGAAAACGTTCGCAGGATCAGCAGATTCCGGTAACGGCCGATCAGTCCGGCGATCCGGTTGTTTGCCTGTTCTTCAAAACCCCAGTACGCCTCATCCAGGATCACGATGCTCTCCCGAAAAGCCTCGGTGAGCGTTTGCAAGTCATCGTCACGAAAAGAATTGCCTGTTGGGTTGTTGGGCGAGGCAATCAGGACCACGCGCGGCGAGATTTTTTCATAAAGGGTGATCATCTCCCCGACGTCATAGGAATACCGGTCGGACAGCCGCTTCAGCCTGTACGTAACAGTCTCTCCTCCAACCTCCGAGGCGACGGCCCGGTAGTACCACCAGGACTGATCGGGACAAAGGATTTTTTCCCCCGGTCCGAGATAGCAATGGACCGCCTGTTTCAGCATATCTTCGCTTCCCTCGCTCAGGAGAATCTGGGGTTCCGGTATTCCAAGCTCATTGGCCAAACGTTCCGAAAGCCGGCTTTTAACGCCCCGCGTGAAGTCGCGGGAATAGATGCTGAGTTCTTCCAGCGTTACCGAGCGCAGGACCTCAAAGCACTTTGGCGCGGGCCCGTAGAGGTTTTCGTTTCGATCGAGGTAAAGCACGTGGTTGGTTAAATGGTGATTGGCGAATGGTCGTTGATTCGTTGTCCCGTCATATCACTCGACCACCCACGGTTCCAACAAATGTCCCTCGATTCCCTGGATAAACCTGGAGGGCTTGCTCAGAATTATCCCCGATTCCCGGTCGTAGATGTTGATCGGATAGGTGATGAACAGGTGTTCCTTGGCTCGTGTGCAGGCGACATACATGAGACGGCGTTCTTCTTCGAGTTCTTCATCGCTGCCGACGGATCGCATGGCGGGAAAGCGCCCCTCAAGCGCATAAATCACAAAGACTGTATTCCATTCGAGCCCTTTGGCACTGTGTATGGTCGAAAGAGTAAGGTACTCGGTCTCCGGGCCGGGGGATTCCACGTCGCTGATGCTTTCGTTCGGAGGCTCCAATGCCAGATCTGTCAACAGGGTTCCCACGTCGTTGTAGCGTTCCGTGATATTCTGAAACATCTCGAGGTCTTTCTTTCGCTTCATGTGGTCGTCATATCTGGCGCGGAGAATCGGCTCATAGTATTCAAGAATGTGGAAGGCCTTCTCCGCAGGCGGGAGCGTTCGAGCGGACACGTCACGAAGAACGCCGAAGAGACTTTGGAGACTCTCCGGATAGCTTTTGAATTCAGCCCAAAAACGAGTGGAGGTTCCTTCGGGGCCAAGCCTCCGGGCGAGAATGTCATCGGTAACCTTTTCCGCCGTTCGTGGTCCAACCCCGTCCACCAGGAGAAGAACCCGGTTCCAGGAAACGATATCGCGCGGGTTCTCCAGCACGCGCAGGTGTGCAATGATATCTTTGACGTGAGCCGTTTCAATGAACTTGAATCCCCCGAATTTCACAAACGGCAGGTTGGCCTTGGTCAGCTCGATTTCAAGGTCGAAGGAATGAAACGAGGATCGGAAGAGAACGGCTGTCTCTTCAAGAGGAATTCCCTGTTCGCGCAGTTCGAGAATCTTCTGCACCACAAACCGCGATTGGAGATTCTCATTCTCTGCTATCACAAGCTGCGGCAGCTCGCCGCCAGGTTTTTTTGTATAGAGTTCTTTGTAGTACACGTTGGGGTATTTTCATAGAGGACACAGAAGAAGCAAAAAAAGAGCGGAAACAGCACGGATTGAAGATCCGTTCTTCTTCCGTCCAATCCGCTTTTTCCCTGCCTGCCGACAGGTAGGCGTATCCCATCTGCATTCCCATTCCGCAACTCATCTTCCCTCCATCGTTCCTCTTCTCAAGATCTCGTTCGCAAGATCCAAAATCGGCTGCGTGCTTCGGAAGTTCTCCTCGAGCTTGATGGTCTTGCAGTCGGAAAATTGCTCGGGAAATTCAAGGATGTTCTTGATTGTCGAGCCGCGGAACGAATAGATCGACTGTGCATCGTCCCCGACAACCATGACGTTCGTGTGCGAAAAGGCGAGAAGTTTGACGATTTCTGCCTGGATCTTATTCGTGTCCTGATACTCATCCACCATAATGTACTTGTAACGGTCGGAGAGGGCCCGCCGGACCGGTTCGTGCTCGCGCAGGATCTTTGCCAAATTCACCAGCAGGTCGTCGTAGTCCATTAACTGGTGCTTTTTCTTATACGCGTCATATGCCAGATGCACGGCATGAATGTCGGATTCCTGATCGAGGTAGTGAGGATAATCATTCGAAAGAAGTTCCGTGAGCGGCGTCAACGTGTTGACGCACCGGCTGTAGAGGTCGTAGAGAGCCTCCTTGCGTGGGAAGCGCTTTTCCTTTGTATCGAACTTCATGCGCGTCCTGATCAGGTTGATCACATCTTCCGCATCGGTCTGATCAAGAATTGTGAAGTTCATTTCGTATCCCAACAGTGGAGCGTTCTTCCGAAGGACATTGTTGGCAAAGGAGTGGAAGGTCCCTCCGGAGACGCGTTCGCATCGCGCGTCCAGGAGCATGGCCGCCCGGCGAAGCATGTCCTGGGCGGCTTTCCGGGTAAACGTAAGGAGAAGGATGTGATCGGGTTTCACGCCGAGCTCGACGAGAAACGCAACCCGGTACACCACCGTCCGCGTTTTTCCCGTTCCCGCCCCCGCAATGATCAGGTGCGGACCATCGACTGACGTGACCGCCTCATACTGGGCCGGATTCAGCTCCTGCTTGTAGTTGATCGTCAATCGTTGAGGATGGACGACCTGCAAGGTCTCGTGCGGAAGCGGCTTGAGCGTGAACTTTTTCAACGCAGATGCTCACTGATTGGTATGGATAATCGCAGATGGAATCCTTGAAATGATTTGGGAAGATACAGGAAAAAGCTGAGAAAATGAACACTTGAGAATGCTCATCTAAAGATGTAGTTTACTATTCACTGTGTACCGTTTATTTATCCGCCGGAGCCTTTGCGAAGGCGGACCGTTCACTCATTTACTGTTCACTGTTTACTCAAGACTCGTCACCCCTCACAACCCATGAATATTCTGGTACTCAACTGTGGTTCGTCTTCTCTCAAATTCCAGATCATTGAAACCGATCTTAATCTGATCGATCAGAATGCCGACAAGCAGTATGCAAAAGGCGTGATCGAGCGAATAGGGAGCGAATCGTTAATTGCTCTCCAGGCAACCGGAAAGCATCCCTTCAAACACGCGGCTCCCCTACGGGATCACCGGGCGGCCCTTGATTACATTCTGCGGTGGATTGTTTCGTCGGAATCTGGAATTGACGCGATTCGGTCGCTCGGCGATATTCATGCCGTGGGGCATCGCGTGGTTCACGGCGCCGAAAAATTTACGCGGTCTGTTGTGATCGACGACGAAGTCATTGACGGCATTGAAGACTGCATCGATCTCGCACCTCTCCACAATCCGGCCAATCTGAAGGGGATCTACGCGGCCAGAGAGCTGTTCGGGCCGGGAATTCCTCAAGCGGCCGTCTTCGATACGTCGTTCCACTCGACGATGCCTGAGACGTCGTATCTCTATGCCATCCCGTATCAGCTGTACCGGAGACACAAGATCCGGCGATACGGCTTTCACGGAACTTCCCACCGGTATGTTGCATACCGCTACCGTCAGCTGACGGGGAAACAACGCGAAGAGACCAACATTCTTACAGTCCATCTCGGGAACGGCTGCTCCGTTTGCGCCGTCCGGAACGGAAACTCGGTGGATACTTCCATGGGATTGACCCCGCTCGAGGGGCTTGTGATGGGGACCCGGTCGGGAGATTTGGACCCCTCGATCCTCGAGTATCTGATGCATAAGGAAGGAATGTCGATCACGGAAGTCGATGCGGTGCTGAACAAACAGTCGGGACTCCTCGGTCTTTCCGGCCTCACGAACGACATGCGCGACTTGTTGGACGAAGAGCGGGAGCATCAGGATCGCCGTGCACGACTCGCGATCGAAGTCTTCTGTCTTCGGGTGAAGAAATACCTCGGTGCCTATCTGGCGGAATTGGGGGGAGCTGATGCAATCGTCTTTACAGGAGGAATTGGTGAGAACTCGTCTCTCATCCGGAAACGAGTCACCGAAGGCCTCGAGTTTCTCGGCATCGAGATCGATGAGAAACAGAACAACGCCATGACCGGCGGAACCGAAGGGGAAATCAGTTCAAAAGGAAGCCGGATCCGCGTCTTTGTCATCCCCACGAATGAGGAACTTCTGATCGCCAGGGATACTCTTCGCTGCGTCAAGAATGCACCCCGGCGATGGTAAGGAACCGGATGAAATGAGGAAACAAGCTCGGAAACCCTCTCCCGCCACAACGACGCTTTATGTGCGGAACATGGTTTGTCCTCGGTGCATCCGGGTTGTCCGGGAGGAGCTGACGAATCTCGGCCTCGACGTCCGGAGTGTGATCCTGGGTGAGGTGGTGGTCTCGCAAGAGCGCGAAACGTTAAGACTTGAGAAAATCGGCCGTGTGCTCGAGGAGAACGGTTTTGAACTCATCGGGGATAGGCGGGTGCGGATCATCGAACAGGTCAAGCATGCCGTGTTGAAGCTTGTGCAGAATGATCATGAAAAGAATCCAGTGCGGCTGAAGGTGTCGGAATTCATCTCCAGGGAGGTTGGTCAGGAATATTCTTCACTGAGCGGACTGTTCTCGTCGGTCGAGGGGATCACCATCGAGCATTTCATTATTCTTCAGAGAATCGAGCACGCGAAAGAACTTCTGAAGTATGGGGAGTTGACGCTGAGCGAGATCTCGTACAGGATGGGGTACAGCAGCGTCCAGCATCTTTCCAATCAGTTCAAGAAAGTGACGGGCATGACGCCAAGCAGGTTCAAATCAATGGGGAACGCCCACCGCCATTCGATTGACAGGGTTCACAAGGTGTAGGTCCTGTAGAAACTCCCAGACTCTCATGAAACACTACAGCAGTGTTGATTATGAGCATTTCCTGGACGACGTGCGGGACATGTATCCTTTCGGCATCGATGAAGCGATCGTGGTGGAACTCATTGCCAATGCACTTGATGCAAAGACAAGCCTGCTGGAGATTCGGATCGACCCTGATGAGCGGACCTTCGAGCTGGTGGACAACGGCTTGGGGATGGATCAACGCGCGTTTGAGAATTACCACAATTTTTCGATGTCGTTCAAAAGAAAAGGGCAGGGGATTGGATTTGCCGGTCTCGGTGCCAAACTTGCGTTGAAGGTTGCCGAAAGGATCGTTACGGAAACACGGCACAAGGAACCGGGAAGGCACAAGCCGTTCTGGAATACATCGGAATGGAAATTCGAGCGAAAGCGCAAAACTGCGTATCCTGTCTGGTACGACATTGAGGAACGTACACTTTCCCATTCGGGAACACGGGTTAAGATTCACCTGAAGAGGGGGACATCATTGTTACTCAACCCAAATGAAGTCCGGCGAATGATTCTTGATCACTATCTTCCGGTTCTTGCTTTGCACGACTTCTACGAGTCGCTGCATCTGTATCGCCGCATCATAGTTCTGGTCAACGGTGAAGTGATCGAAGCGCCGTTGCGGGATAAAACCGGGGCCATCAAGGCGAAGCAGACCGTTCTTCACCGGGGGAGGAGTCGAATGCCCTTTGCGCTTGCGCGATTTGAGCTGCATACCAATCCATTGCCCGAATCCGTGCAGGGCGTGGGTATTTCCACATTTGGAAAAATCATCAAGAGAGATTATTTCAAACAGTATTTCAGCGGAATGGAACGTGTTACGGGGATCATCGAAGTGCCGGAGTTGGTCGAGTGCCTGACCACGAGTAAATGTGATTTCCGGAAAGAAGGCACGGCGGGGAGGAAGTATTATCGCTTCACAAAGGTAGCGCAGCACGAGTTTCGGGTATGGCTTGAGGGGATTCAGCTCATCGCACGCCAGGAGTCGAGCGCAGATCGCGACATTCAGAGGTTGCAGCGGCTTGTCACACGTATCGTCGGTGAAATTCCCGACTTACAGCAATTCTATGGATTCCGGTCGGTTCATGCAGCACTCGTGAAGGATCCCGGGGGCGAGTTTACGGGTTCGCCTCTTGAACCATCTCCCGTTCCTGAAGCTGATCGAGTTCAGACCGATGAGGAACGATTGATTCAGGAGGCGTTGGAGCGGGCTGCTCGTGAAGGCCCGGCGCTGGGGGAAGGAGATACACTCGCCGCGGGGAAGCGTTTGCGGAACATGAAGTTTGGTCCGTTGATCCATTATGTTGCAGCTTCCGATCGCCCGGACATCAGCTGGATGGAGGGGGACACCGTTCTCATCAATACTGCGCATCCGACGTATCGGAAAGCCGTGGAGAAGAAAACGCTGGAGTACCATAACCTGTTCGCCGTCGCGCTGGCCATGCTCAGAGACGTTCCGACGGCTCAGGAAAAAATCCAGTTGTTGGAGCATTTCATGAGCGAGTGGGGAAAGATATGAGGTGTAACTCGGAGTGCCTGCCCCGTCTTGTGGCATGCTCCGCGGCGGCGGGTTACTCGACTGCATGGACTAGACTAAAAGTCCGACCTCGACCCTTTAACTCACGCAGTGTAGGTTTGAGTAACACCATCGTCATAGAGTTCCTCAATCGTGCCGTCCCATCTCATGACTTCAATGGGGCATGAGGGCAACGATTGCAGAAACGAGCGCCCGTACGACTTTGTGACAATGCGGGAATCGAGGATGGTGATCAGTCCCCTGTCGGTCCTCGATCGGATGAGCCTGCCAACTCCCTGCTTGAACTTCAACACCGCCTCGGGAAGCGTGTAATCAAGAAATGCATCCCCGCCGCGCTGCACGATCATCTCCATGCGCGACTCTACCAGCGGATGTGCCGGCACCGAAAAAGGAAGCTTTGTGATAATCACATGCTCAAGAGCCTCGCCAGGAACATCGACCCCCATCCAAAAACTGTCCAACCCAAACAAAATCGAATGAACGTCCGCCTTGAATTGCTCGAGGAGCTGGTGGCGTCCCCGTCCTTCGCTCTGCACGAGGAGCGTGTACCCCTCCGCTTCAATTCGCGAACGTAATATTTCCGCGCTGGCCCTCATCAAACGTGTGTTCGTGAAAAGAACAAGAGCTTTACCCTGGGATCGAATGAGAGAGCGATACAGGAACTCCGGAAGAGCCGATTCATACCCGTCACGATCGGGAGACGGAATATCGGAGGTGATCGTGAGTCGCATTTGGCGCAGATAATCGAAGGGAGAATCAAGAAGAAGACTTTCTACGTCAGATGCGCCCATGCGATTTTGGAAATAGGCCATCGAGCCGCCGACCGAAAGCGTTGCACCGGTCATGATGACCGAGGTCCCGTCTTTGAACAACTTCGATCCGATCCTCTCTGCTACACTCGTCGGAGCAGTCCGGAGATAAACTTTGGGAAATCGCCGACCGGAGAGTTCCACCCAATAAGTCAGCGACCGGTCCGGCTGTCCGAGGAATTCCTGAATGAGGATCTCTGCCTCCCAAATCAGCCGATCTGCCGCAGCCAGGTCCATTTTGGCGAGTTTTGTTCTTTTGTCGTCCTGAAGTTCCTTTACAGCCGATCGCAACTCACGCAAACTCTTCGTCACCGTATCATCCACAATAAAGGGTGCCCGGACGCGAACGGTATTCGATCTCCCCGCAAGACCTTCCGCCGCCGCTCCGATTTTATCGAAGAAGGAATTCGCGGCGTCCTCGGCTTTTTCACACAGCTTGCGAAACCGTGTTGTCTTCAGTCGCGCGAATAATCCCTTTTTTGTTCTGGGATTGTATAATCTGTGGATGGCAAAGAGCACCTGAGAATGCGAAATGCTTTTCCCCACGGCCGTCCCGGCAACCTGTTCCAACGTGTGAGCTTCGTCGAAGATCACGAAATCGTTCTTGAAAATGAAAAACTCCTCGGATTCCTGCATGGCAAAAAGCGTAAAGAACAGTGCATGGTTCATGATGACAAGGTCGGCGGTGCGGGCACGGCTCCTTGCCTTTTGAAAGAAACAATCCGGTGCGCATGTCTTTGGGCTGCACGCCCCCTTTTCCGAACATACCTGCTGCCTCACATTTTGCGAAGGAGAAAATGGTAACTCATCAAGATCTCCGTCCGTGCTTTGAAGCGACCATTTCTTGATTCGTTGGAGCTCGTCCAGTTCTGCGTTATCGAACAGCTGCTGCTGGCGGAGAGCGTTTCTTAACCGGGTGGTGCAAAGGTAATTTCCCCTTCCTTTGAAGACAACGGCATCGAACGGCTCGTTCAAGAGCGAGCGAACGACTGCAAGGTCTTTCTTCAGAAGCTGTTCCTGAAGATTCTTTGTATGGGTGGAAACGATCGCCTTCCTGTTTTCTTTTTTGGCAAACAGAATGGCAGGAACAAGGTAAGCGAGACTTTTGCCGACTCCTGTTGGGGCCTCGATGAGAAGGTGGCGTTTGCCCAGCAGCGCGTCCGCAATCGCTTCCGCCATTTTGAGCTGCTGAGGACGGAACTCGTAACCTGGAAGAGAAAAAAGACCCCCATCCTCGGAAAAGATGGTTTTGAGAGAGTTCTTGAGAGAATTCATTTCGGGAAGATACGGAAAAAGAGGATAAGAGTGAGAGAACCGGAATTCTGTAATTCTTTCCCGTTTCGATATGAAGAACAAACCATCCGGCGGCCGTATTTTGGAGTATCGAAACTCACCCTCGGAACAGAAACAAGGGAAGATCATGAAAACCGCTGATTTGAAAATCGAAGGTATGACGTGCAGTCACTGTGTGATGAGTGTGAAACAGGGACTCGCCAAACTTCCGGAGCTTCGCGTGGAAGACGTGCAGATCGGTTCAGCGCGCGTGGTTTTTGATGAGGCAAAAGTATCGGAGACCGACCTTGCAAAGGCGATCGAGGAAGCCGGCTATTCGTTAATTCCGTAAAGACTCTTTTCAGGAACGACTCCATGGACCATTCTCATCACCACGGACATCACGGCTCCGCACCTCACTCTCCTCAGGAAGAACGTCACGCCGATCATCGGCACGGGGAGCCGACGAAAAAGCATGGTCAGCATGCCCATATGGTGGATGAATTTCGCAGGAGATTCTGGGTCTCGGCGATCATTACAGTGCCGATCATGCTTCTCTCTCCCATGCTCCAGCATTGGTTGGGGTTGGCAGACAGCATTCGTTTCGAGGGAGATCTCCTGGTGTTGTTCGCTCTTTCGACCTTCGTTTACGCGTACGGCGGCCAACCGTTTCTCAAAGGCCTTGGCGGCGAGCTGCGGTCGAAACGGCCCGGGATGATGACGCTCGTTTCGCTCGCTATCACCACCGCCTACGTCTACAGCACGCTCGTGGTCTTTGGGTTGAGCGGCGAAACCTTCTTTTGGGAAACCGCCACCTTGATTGATATTATGCTGCTGGGGCATTGGATTGAGATGCGGTCGGTGATGGGAGCTTCGCGGGCTCTTGAAGAACTGGCTGCCCTCATGCCGTCGGATGCGCACAAGATCACCGACCATGGGCATGTTGAAGATGTGCCGCTTGAACAGCTTCAAGCCGGTGATCGTGTTCTTGTAAAGCCGGGTGAAAAGATTCCGGCAGATGGAGCCGTCATCGACGGGGAATCCTCGGTCAATGAAGCGATGCTGACGGGAGAATCGAAACCCGCCACAAAGAAGACGGGTGGGACGGTCATCGGCGGATCCATCAACGGGGAAGGTTCCCTGACGGTTAAGGTCATGAAAACCGGGAAGGATTCGTTTCTCTCCCAGGTGATCGGATTGGTCAAAGAGGCTCAGGAGAGCAAATCAAAAACACAGGATCTTGCCAATCGCGCGGCCCTGTGGCTCACCATCATCGCCCTGGCGGGAGGGGCGGTCACGCTTTTCGTCTGGCTTTTGATTGCCCGGTCCGACCTCGCTTTTGCGCTGGAACGGACGGTTACGGTGATGGTTATTGCATGCCCCCATGCGTTAGGGCTTGCGGTACCGCTGGTCGTCGCAGTGTCCACGGCGATCTCGGCCCGAAAGGGTCTCTTGATCAGAAACCGCGCGGCGTTTGAACGCGCGCGGAATATCCAGGCCGTTGTGTTTGACAAAACAGGAACTCTGACTGAAGGACGATTTGCCGTAACAAAGGTTGTCGCACTGAACGGCACACGCAGTCATGAGGAACTTCTTTCTCTTGCCGCGTCCGTTGAGAACCATTCAGAACATCCTATCGCCAAAGCCATTGTCGCAGCGGTGAAAAACTTTCCCCCTGTGGAGGGTTTCAAAGCAATTCCCGGAAAAGGCGCCGAAGGCCGCGTGGATGGAAAACTCGTTCGGGTCGTCTCCCCGGGGTTTCTTCGGGATCAGAGTCGACTTCCCGATCACAGGGGGCTCGAAGAAGCGACCGGGCAGGGGCAGACCGTGGTGTTTGTCCAGGTTGACGATTCCGTGGAAGGATTGATTGCCCTGGGAGACGTTATTCGACCGGAGTCGAAGAAGGCCATTGCAGCGCTGAAAGCTCAAGGTGTTCGTACGATCATGCTAACGGGGGACAACAAATCCGTTGCGCGGTCGGTGGCCGAGGAATTGAACATGGATGAGTTCATTGCGGAGGTTCTCCCGGAGCACAAAGCTGCAACCATCAGAGAGATTCAGTCGCGCGGAATGATCGTGGCCATGACCGGCGATGGAGTGAACGACGCCCCCGCGCTGGCTCAGGCAGATGTGGGCATTGCGATCGGTGCTGGAACCGATGTAGCCGTGGAGTCCGCAGACATCGTCCTGGTCAATAGCAACCCGCTTGATGTTGTGGCCATCATTGGTCTTGCACGAGCAACGTACCGAAAAATGGTGCAGAATCTCGTCTGGGCGACGGGGTACAACGCGTTTGCCATGCCGCTGGCTGCCGGCGTTTTGTTTTCGGCTGGAATTCTCCTCAGCCCGGCTCTTGGTGCGGCGCTGATGTCGCTTTCCACAATCATCGTAGCCTTGAACGCGCGCCTTCTGAAAGTCTAACCATGAAAAATAACCGGCCAATTCAAACTCTCACGCTCCCGATTGAAGGAATGACATGCGCGAGTTGCGTCACACGCGTTGAAAAAGTCCTGAAGAAGATCGACGGTGTCGAGTCTGCAGTCGTCAACCTTGCAACGGAACGTGTCAATGTCTCTCTCGATTCGGAAAAAATCGACCTGGCAAGGCTCGCCCACGCCGTCGGGGAAGCAGGCTATAAGCTGGTCCTTCCGACCAAATCTGCCGATCAGGAAGAAGCGCAGAATTCATCGAGGGCTGCCTACCGCCGGCTGAAGAGGGAGTTCATGCTGAGCGCCTCACTCGCCCTTCCGGTGATGATCGTCAGCATGCTGAGTATGACGGATTGGTTCATGACAGCGGTGCCCGTTTCCATGGATGTCATCAACAAGCTTTTATTCCTGGCCACGTCAGTCATCATGGTGGTTCCGGGAAAACGATTTTTCGCGATTGCCTGGAAACTTGCGCGGCACGGATCGAGCGATATGAACACGCTTGTGGCGGTGGGGACGGGAGCGGCCTATCTGTACAGTTCCGTTGCCGTCTTGTTCCCAGGAATCCTTGGCATCACGGACGTGTCTGGGAGCATCTATTTCGACACAGCTGCCGTGATTATCGCGTTGATTCTGATGGGGAGACTGCTTGAAGCGAGAGCCAAAAGTCGGACGACGGATGCCATGAGAACGCTGCTGGGATTGCAGCCCAAAACGGCGCGGGTCAGCCGAGGCGGGGCGGAAATGGAGGTCCCCGTTGGTGAAGTGCGCCACGAAGATCTCGTTCAGGTCAGGCCGGGAGAGCGCATTCCCGTCGACGGGGTCATCATTGCCGGCTCAACTTCGGTTGACGAGTCGATGGTCACAGGTGAAAGCATGCCTGTTGAGAAGAAGAACGGAGACAGGGTCGTCGGGGGAACAATCAACAAACACGGGAGCTTCGAGTTCAGGGCGACAGCCGTGGGAAAAGAAACCGTGATTGCCCAGATTGTTCGACTGGTCGAAGAGGCTCAGGGATCCAAGGCACCAATCCAGGCCCTTGCCGATAAGGTCGCCTCCGTGTTCGTGCCGGTGGTTATCGGGATTTCCCTTCTCACCTTCCTCTTCTGGTTGGCGGTCGGCGGACTTTCGTTTACCGCCGCGCTGATGAACTTCATCGCGGTCTTGATTATTGCCTGCCCCTGTGCGTTGGGATTGGCAACGCCGACGGCGATCATGGTCGGGACCGGGCTCGGAGCCACGAACGGAATCCTCATCAAGAACGCAGAAAGCCTTGAGCTGGCACAAAAAGTCCGGACGATTGTGCTGGACAAGACCGGAACCGTCACGGAAGGCAAGCCCTCCGTTACCGACGTCATCCGGTTCAACGGGGCCGAGGAAACAGCTCTTCTTCGCTTGTCGGCTTCTCTGGAGAAGAAGTCGGAGCATCCTCTGGGACACGCAATTGTCGAATATGCGCGCCGGCGGGGAATCTCCGCGGCACCCGCCGAAACGTTCGAGGCACGATCGGGTCGAGGGGTGAGTGCAAGGGTGGAAGGTGATCTCGTTGTTTTGGGAAATCAGTCTTTCCTGAACGAACACGGTGTTGACACTGTTGCTGCAGGTTACGACCTGGACCGTTTGGCAGCTGACGGAAAGACGCCGGTGCTGGTTGCTCTGAACGGTGTGTTGTCCGGAGTGTTCGGAGTCGCTGATCCCCGGAAATCGACATCACAGGAAGCCGTCCGACTTCTTCAGGAACTCGGCATGACGGTTGTCATGATTACCGGTGACAATGAACGAACGGCACGCGCGGTTGCCTCCGCGGTCGGGATCGATCGTGTTCTCGCCGGAGTGCTTCCTCAGGAGAAGGCGGCGCGGGTAAAGGATCTCCAGAGTGACGGCACCCTCGTTGCGATGGTGGGAGACGGCATCAATGATGCTCCCGCGCTTGCTCAGGCGGATGTAAGTGTTGCGATGGGGAGTGGAACCGACGTCGCCATTGAGACTGCCGATATCACTCTCATGAGCAACGACCTCATGAGTGTTGTCTATGCCATCCGGCTTTCGAGAAAAACGATGGAGACAGTAAAGCAAAACCTCTTCTGGGCGTTTGTGTATAATATTATCGGTATTCCGATTGCGGCAGTGGGTTTGTTGAATCCCATGTATGCAGCAGCGGCAATGGCATTCAGCTCGGTCAGTGTGGTCTCGAACTCCCTTCGTCTGCGGGCCTTCCGGCTTCGGAAACCGGTTGCATCCGAAAAAGTGTGGTCGTGAAGAGTCAGGCGTCCTAAGGGAAGAAAAAGACTGCCATCGTGCTTAGAGCCCTTCTTTCGCGAAGCGTGAAGGTCTTTACCAAGAGACAAACAAGAGAATTGTCATGCTGCCTGCCCCGTCCACTGTGCTATTTTGGCGGGCCAAGGGAGCCGACACTTTTCTGAATGACACGAGAGGACCTGAGGGGGCAGATCCCCGCCTGCGTGCACACAATGCACTTCGGCGGGCAAGCTTCCGCCAGACCGCGGCGGACAAGCGACCACTCAACGAGTGAATAGCGTCGGCAGGAACGTGGTCTCAGGATGACATTCCTTTTCTTTTCGACAACTACCATATGTTCCGGGATGCTTCGTTGGAAACATGAGCTCTTGCTTCTCGTGATTTGATTCTCTACAATGGTCGGACTGAAGAAGTTGGCAAGAACCCATATCTCTCAGGAGGCAGTATGAAAAAAACTCTTGCTGTCATCTTATTACTGGCCGTCTCTCTGTTCTTACTGAACGGGTGCTATACCATGACGCATGTCGTTGGTCAGGGTGCGCAATCCAACTTGACAGAGACTGCTCGGCAATGGTATGTCCTGTGGGGTCTCGTTCCCCTCAATGACGTGAGTTCCAAGTCGATGGCGGGAGGGGCCACAAGCTACACTGTCAAAACGGAAATCACACCCCTGGATTTTCTGATCAATATCTTTACCGGTTTTGTGACAGTCTACTCGATGAGTGTCGAGGTAAAGAAATAACTGCGCAGTGTCGTCCGTCACAAGCCCGATCGCGTCGCGGTCGGGCTTTTTTTCTTCCATCACTTCCAATCCCCCGACAATTAGCTTGGGTGTCATTGCAGGAGAACAGCCCCTTTTCTCCTGAGCAAGCAACCCTCATGAATTCTTATCTGGAATTTCAGGTGATTCTTTTGCATATAGTGGGTCCCAGGTAGTCGCAACCAGGAACAATATCATGTCATGAATGGGAACATTTCCGCGAACGACCAACGACACCGACCCCCTTCTCCAACGTCTTGCCGCACTAGCCTCCAACCTCTGGTGGGCGTGGAATCCTGAAGCTCAGGAAATATTCCGGGACCTCTCACCGCAAGTCTGGGAACGATCTCATCACAATGCCGTTGAAGTGCTTCGCGAAGCCTCAGAAGCAGAACTGCGCGCCCGCCTCCGGGATCCCGATTTCCTCAGGAAGGTGAAACGGGCGTTGAATGAGTTCGAAGACTATCTGGGGAACAGGGCAACGTGGGCTTCAAGACATTCCCTGCGCCTGAAAGGACCGGTCGTCTACTTCAGCGCGGAATTTGGACTCCATGAGTCGCTCCCGATCTACTCCGGAGGTCTGGGTGTGCTCTCCGGCGATCACGCAAAATCCGCCAGCGACCTCGGTATCCCGTTTCTCGGGATCGGGTTGTTCTACCGACAGGGATACTTTCAGCAGCATATCGATCCGAACGGATGGCAGCAGGAACTCTATCCTGTACAGGAACCTGAACGTCTGCCGCTGGAGCTCGTGACGCTGCCGGAAGGGGGAAGATTGTTGAACAGCGTCGAAATAGGTCACAGTACGGTTTTTTTCCAGACATGGCGACTGAAGGTGGGTCGTACAAACGTCTATTTGCTCGACACCAACCTTCCGGAAAACGATCAGCATTTCCAGGGCCTGACGGCCAACGTCTACGGGGGTAACATTGATACCCGTATCGGTCAGGAAATTATCCTGGGAATCGGCGGCGTTCGATTGCTCCGCTCAATGAAGATCTACCCCGCGGTCTACCACATGAACGAAGGACATTCGGCGTTCCTCGTTTTTGAGATGCTGAAAGAGAAGATCGCCGAAGGGAAAACCATAGAGGAGGCGGAGGTGATTGTCCGGTCGCAGTGTGTGTTTACCACCCATACGCCGGTCCCTGCCGGCCATGACAGGTTTTCCTCCGAGATGATGGACCACACGTTCAGTCGGTTCAGGAATGCCATGGGGCTGTCGCACGATAACATGATGGCGTACGGCCGCATCAACGGCACTGAAGCGGCAGAACCGTTTACCATGACCGTTCTTGCCCTCCGGATGTCGCGGGCTGCCAACGCGGTCAGCAAACTTCACGGCCACGTCAGCCGGGAAATGTGGCAGCACTTGTATCCGGGAATTCCCATAGAGAAGGTTCCCATCGGTTCTGTTACCAACGGGGTTCACACGCCGGGATGGGCTTCAGCGAAAGCACACGAGTTTTGGAACAAACGTCTCGGGTATGACTGGACCAACAAGCTTCTTGAGCCGAAGTACTGGAAGAAAATAGAACAAAACGGGCTTGCGAGCGACGAAGAGCTGTGGGCGCTGCGCTACTCTCTCCGTCGGGATCTGATCGAATTTATCCGGCAAAGGCTGCGCGAGCAGTATGTGCGCACAGGCGAGAGCGGGACATCGTTCGATAGGGTTCTGTCTCCGGATCGTCTCACGATCTGTTTCGCTCGTCGGTTCGCGACGTATAAGAGGGCGCCGCTCATTTTCAGGAAGCTCGACCGGATCATCCCGATGCTCATAAACCCGGAACGGCCGGCTCAGCTGGTTTTTGCGGGAAAGGCGCATCCGCGCGACAACGAAGGGAAGAAATTCATTCAAAAGATCATCGAAATGACACGACACCCGCAGTTGCAGGGGCGGGTTGTGTTTGTGGAAAACTACGACATGAATGTGGCCCGACATCTTGTTGCGGGAGCGGATGTGTGGCTCAACAATCCTCGTCGTCCTCTTGAGGCAAGCGGCACCAGCGGAATGAAAGTGCTCATTCATGGCGGATTGAACCTGAGCATTATGGACGGTTGGTGGAGGGAAGGGTTTGACGGGACAAACGGATGGTCGATTGGAAGCGATGAGTCGCAGCCGGATCTGGAAGCTCAGGATGAAAAGGATTTTGAAAACCTTGTTACAATTCTTGAGAGCCGCGTAATTGGCGAGTATTATGACCGTGACAAAACGGGTATTCCGCGTGCCTGGATCCGACGGATTCGTCACTCCATGAGAACCCTGATTCCGGTCTATAATTCGGACCGGATGGTGGCTGAGTATGCAACAGAGTACTACCGAACGTCCCAGCAGATGATCGGGACAAAGAGCGTCATTGACAATCTGGCTCCTCGTGAATATCTTAAGTGAAAGTCACATCACACCAACGATTTCCCCACTGAGCGATGGCAGCTGAACGCGGAACACGGAAGCTTGCGGCGATCATGTTTACGGACATCAAGTCGTTTTCCAAGAAGATGTCCGAAAACGAAGAGCTCGCCATGCAGCTTCTCCGGGTCCACGACGATACTCTCAAGGCCGTGATCGAAAAGCACGAAGGGAAAATCATCAAGGCCATCGGAGACGCGTTCATGGTCGATTTTTCCAGCGCGGTCAACGCCGTGAAATGCGCCATCGAAGCACAGGAGGAGTTCTACAGGTACAACGAGGGGAAGAAAGAACTCGAAAAAATCGAGGTACGGATTGGCGTTCACCTGGGAGATGTCATTACGGATGGGAGCGACATCTTTGGAGACGGGGTCAATATTGCGGCCCGCATCGAGGCGGTCACCGAAGCCAACCGCATTTGTATCTCCCACGATGTCTTCAGCCAGATCAAAAACAAGATGCAGGTCGAGACGTTCCACATGGGATCGATTGATCTGAAAAATATTCCGGAACCTGTCGAGGTGTACGAAATCCTTCTGAGCAATATTCCGGAATTCTCGACACCCTCCAAAACGGCTCAACAGATGCCCTCCAGGCGCACTGCGGAAAAAACGACGAAGCGGGAAGCGAAAGAAGCCGAAAAAATTGAAGTTGCCAAGAAGAAAGCGGAAGAAGACCGGCTGAAGGCGGAAAAAGAGTCCCAGGCCAAAATCGAAAAGTTGTACTCAAAAGCTGAAAAGCTTGTGAATGAAGGAAAGCCTGAGGAGGCGGAGACGGAGATCAATGAGATCTTCAAGCTCGTCGCCTTTCATGCGGGCGCTCAGGTTCTTCAGGGCAGGATCGAAGAAGAACGCGAGCGGAAAGCAGAGGAGGAACGGAAGGGCCAGGCAGCCAAAAAGAAGGTGGAGCAGAAAATTACCGAGCTGATGAAGGACGCCATGACCATGGTGGAGGGAGACAACTATCCCGAAGCCCTCCTCAAGGTCAGAGAAGTTTTTTCCATCGACGCCAACTACGGCGAGGCCCGGGAGCTTGAGAAACAAATTCTGGAAGCGCAAAAGGCGAGCGAGGAACTGGAACGTCAGGAGTCGGTCGAGGAACAAGGCGGTGAGACGGCCGTTGATCGGGGGGAAACTCTGGAGATTCCTCAGGTCGGGGAAGGAGAAGCTCCTCCCACTGCGGCTCCGCTGAAACCCGCGGCTCCGCCTGCAAGGCCGCCGGTGGGATTACGCCCTCGTCGAAGAAGGAAGATCCCGCAAGGAGCAAGAACTCTGTTGGGCCTCGCCGTCCTTGTGATTCTGGGTGTCGTCTTCTTCCCTAATCTTCAGAAAATCCTCTTTCCGCAAGACACGACGATCGTTGTGGCGCCCTTTGAATTCCCGGCGGGTGTGCCGGACACCTCAAACATCGGCGGGGCGATCGCAGGGATTCTCTCCGAAGACCTCGCCCGCTATCGGGAAATCGTGGTGGTGCGGCCTCTGTCTGGCGGCAGCCCCCGTGTTGCGCCCCGTGAAGCGGCCAGGGAGCTTCAAACGCGCTACGTTCTCTCCGGAAACATCGTGTCGGTATTTCCCAAATTCGCTATCACCCTTCGGCTCGAATTGACGGACATGAACGCAACTGCCTGGGAGCGGACGATTGAAAGTGAGCCGTTCAGCCTGTCGAATGTCCGCCGGGAGGCGCTGGCGGCGGTCCTGGCAGCGATGGAGCTTGAGATCGAACCGTACGAACCGTTTCGCCTCTCCGGCGATCCGTTCATCAACGAACAGTATCTTCTGTGTGTGGCTCTTACATCCGGCAACAACTACAACGAGCTTCTTCACGGGATCGATCTTCTTCGGGGGATTGTTCGGCACGATTCGACGTTCTCCACGGCCTATGTCACGCTCGGCCGTGCCCTTCTCCGGCAGTACAAATTGGAAGGAGAGTGGAACAAAGGAATCCTGAGAGACGCTGCCGATGCCGCCCTCAGGGGGCGGGGCTTGAATGCAAACCTTCCGGGGGTTTATGAGGTCCTCGGGGCTGCCTACCGTTCGGCAGGACAATACGGAGCAGCTCTCAGCAACTTAGAGCGCTCGCTTGAACTGCAGCCGGGAAACGCCGAAACATACCGCCAGCTGGCACTCCTGGCCCTCGTCGAGGGGAAATACGATCGCGGTCTGGAACACGCTTCCAAGGCAGGTCTTTTGGAACCGAAATCTCCGGATACCCACGAGACATTGGGGCACATGTATTACTTCAAACAGCAACTCAATCGCGCTCAGAGCGCCTATGATCATGCCATTGTGTACGGCGGAAGTCCGTATCTGATTACCACCCGTTACAAGATGGCAGTCTGGGGCGCAGGACTCAGCCCCGAACCGGTCGCGGAGTATTGCAACCGTCTCCTCAGACAAGATGCAAACAACTACGTCCTGAAATACTGGATCGGGAGAGCGTACATGCTCTCCGGTCTCTGGTCTCAGGCAAAGGGGTACCTTGAATCAGGCGCTGAGGTTCTCAAGAGCCTTATCGAAGAGCGTCCGGATGACCCGGAGGTCCGCTGTTATCTTGGTCTCTACTATGCACGCCTTGGTGAATCGGCCAAGGGGCTGGCGGAAATCGACAAGGCGCTCGAACTGAACAACGGACCGCTCATGATGTATCGGAAGGCGCAGTTCTTTGCAATCCAATCGGGGAAACAGAAAGAGGCGCTGGAGTGGCTCCGGAGCGCGGTTCAGCAGGAATTTATTCTTGCCGAAGTGATGAGCCCGGATTTTGCTTTTATCGTGAAGGAGCCCGCGTTTACTGAAGCAATTTCACTTCGCATCCCACCGCGGGGGGAGAACTGATCAAGGACTCCACCAGTAGGTAAGCTTCAAGGAAAAGACATTGTTCGGCGTGGCGCGAAGAATTTGCGAAAAATCCCTTCCCAGGCGAAACATTCCGTACTGACTCTCCAGATTCACTTTCTCGTTCGTCCAAACGACATACAAGGTCGACCCCGGCAGGTACTCCCACCGGAGCACCGTATTGATGCGAAGCGACTTGAAATTGAAAGTGGGATCGGAAGCGGGTGACGCCGGGATAAAGCTGAAGGTCGACGGACGAGCAAGCTGCTTGAATCCAGTGTACTCTCCGGCTGTGAGATATGGCTGCAGATAGACCTGAAAGCTCAAGGCGGGTGTGAACGTCCAGTTCGCCCGGACATTGGCCGAGGCCGTGCGCTGATGGAGGGTCGCGAACAGGTACCGCTTCCCAAAGGTTTCAATGGCCGCCGCGTCTTCGACGACATCCACAAATTGCGCGGTAACATAGTGGCGCTCGTACGACGGTCCCAGGCTGAGATTGAGCGTTGTTGTCACTCTCCAATTCATCGTCACGGTCAGAGTGTAGTCCCATCCGCCGGACTTCCCCCGATCACCCAGAAGAGAGAAAGACCCGTTGACGTCTTCTCTGGAATCGCTGTAGATACCCAGGTAGCCGAAATAGCTCGGAAGCGATTTCATAAGGGGTCCGCCCCTTGTTCTGCGATCATCAAAAAATTCCGTGTTATATCCCGCAAGGAACCATCCGCCCCAATAATTCAGCAGTTGGGCCTCCGTTCCCAGGTGGTAGGTCTCGCCAGTCTTGATCCCGCCGAAATTGTGCTCCCTCAGATAGGCTGTCCACACAGATTTCGTTCGAAACAAGGGATCGGGTTCGTACCACCAATACCCGGTGTAGATGTGCATGTTCACGATATCGGCGAACGGGTGAAATCCAAGATCGTTCGATTCGAAACCGGGGGAAATAAATCCGGCAGCCGCGTTGAATCGCCAATTTCCCTTATCCTTCGCCATCCAGATTCTGCCTGCCCATCCGGTTAAGGTTGTTGTTCCTGAATCAACATCCACGTGATGCGCGTCCGGTTTCTGGAAGTAATGACGTGGGGATTCCTGAAGGTCCCGAAGCTGTGATTCCGATCCGACAACATGCGTCAGTCCGGTCCATCCAGTGACGACCCATTCCTTTTCCTCATCAAGGAAAGACCAGCCATCGAGACCGAACGAAACCGCCCGTCGGGAAAGCAGATCCTCCAGCTGTGCGGTTCGAATGCCCCTTTCGACAAACGTAGCGACGGCTCCGACCGCGTGCCGTGAATCCATGAATTGCTTTTGGGCCCGTACGACTCCATAGAAAGTCAACGGTTCGATTTCTTCCGTGAACCGAGTGCCGGCCGAGTCGATTCGCCCGTATTCCCGATCGGTCAGCGCTGTCAAGCCGGCCAATGACCATCCGTCCTGAGTCTTCCCGCTTACTTTGGCGGCTCCCAGGATCGTGGTCCGATCGGGGATGTCCTTGAATCCGTCGTGGGTGGTATTCCCTTGCGGGGCGCGGCCGATTCGACGGCTGTAGAAAAAGCTCGGGTCGCTCCAGTTGAGGTCGATATACGAAGCTGCCCCTCCGCGGCCAAACGCGAGGATGTTCGACCCCTCGATAAAGAAGGGACGCTTCTCAGCGAAGAAGGTCTCGTAGGCGGTGAGATTTACCACGGCCGGATCCACTTCAACCTGGGCAAAGTCCGGATTCACAGATACATCAAGCGTAAAGTCACCGCTGAGCCCGATCTTCGCGTCCGCTCCGGCACCGCCGAGGTAGTCGCGCCCAAAGGCGAATGGGTCGTTTCTCCCCTGGTTGAACGATGCAACCTGCGGGGATTGCAGGAACTTGCGAGTAAAGGCGACGTAAGGGCGGAGTTCGATCCGGGGCGGAGGTTGGATGCCATCGATCCCGGTGAGCGGAAGCCAGTGGGAC
>JACPLA010000028.1 GCA_016186715.1 Ignavibacteriales bacterium
GATGGTTGCCATCGGTACCAAGTCGGAGCCGACCCCGTCCGCATCGGGGGGTGGCTGCTGTGGCGGCGTATGCGGACTGAACTGACCGGGGACACCGCAACGATGCACAAATTCTCTCCTGGACGATCCGAAAAACTTGAAAATCCGGACCGGTATCAATTCCTTCCCCCCGCAAAAACCCTGGTCACGCTTGGCCTCAAAAGGGGAATGACGATGGCCGATATCGGCGCCGGAACCGGTTTCTTCGCCCGAGCTGCTTCCGAAATCGTGGGATCCCAGGGTCGTGTTTATGCCGTGGATATGTCTGCCGAAATGCTCGATCAGCTGAAGCAGCGAGGCTTGCCTCCCAACGTTACGCCCGTGTTGTCGAAGGAATACACGATTCCCCTTGAAGACCATTCCGTTGATTTTTCGTTTCTGGCTTTTGTGGTTCATGAAACCGAACGAACCTCCCACTTCCTCGAGGAAGTGAAACGCATTACCAGGAAGGGCGGAAGAGTTGCTATCGTGGAATGGAAAAAGCAGGTGGAAGAACACGGCCCCCCCGAAGAGGAGCGCATCGGTCGCGAGGAACTTATCGAAAGACTCTCGGATTTCCCGATTGCTGCGAGCGGTAACCTCAACTCATCGCACTACTTCGTTCTCCTCCAGATTTGAGAATGCAATACTTGATCGTGACGATCGCTTTCCTGACGGCTGGTGCAGTTCTAGGGTGGATGATGTTCCAGGAATGGGGGTCTTCGGGTTCTGTCACTCCGGAACAAGTTGTTGATCTCCTGAAGTCAGATTCCTCCGTTGTTATCCTGGACGTGCGCACGGAGGCAGAATATCAAAGCGAAACCGGCTATCTGAAGAACGCTACCCTGATTCCCGTTCAGGAACTCTCGGGTCGGCTCGGCGAGCTTGAACCATTCAAGGGCCGTACAGTAGTGGTCTATTGCCGTACTGATAACCGAAGCCGCCTCGCAACAGCGCTCCTCAAAGAAGCGGGGCATGACACTCTCTTCATGGTTGGGGGTGTCGTCCGATGGAACCGTGAAGGTCTCCCGGTGGAGAGGTTCGATCGGTAGTTCTTTTTGCAATTCCACGATATTTTCGTATCTTTAAAGGGCGACGCACAGTCGCCTTTTTTGTGACCGCCCCGAAAGCACACTCCATGGGAAATCCTGTTCGTGTCCGTTTTGCCCCCAGCCCCACCGGATACCTCCACGTCGGAGGACTTCGAACCGCTCTCTTTAACTACTTGTTTGCCAGACACCAAGGAGGGAAGTTCGTCCTTCGCATCGAAGATACCGATCAATCCCGCAAGGTTGAGGGCGCCGTTGAAAATCTGGTCGAAACTCTCCATTGGGCGGGCATTCATTTTGATGAAGGTCCGGGAACAGACGGGGCCTTTGGACCGTATGTGCAGTCGGAACGGTTGGCTGTCTATCAGGAACGCGCCCGTCAGCTTGTGGAGGAAGGAAACGCATACTTCTGCTTTTGTACGCCTCAGAGGCTTGACGAAGTCCGCCGGCGTCAGCTCGCAATGAAACTTTCGCCTTCTTACGATCGCCATTGCCGGAACCTTTCCGCTGAAGAGGCCGCGAAACGCCGCGAAGCAGGAGAACCCTCTGTGATCAGAATGAAAATGCCGAATGACGGAGAAATGACATTTGACGACGTGATCCGATCAAAAGTCACCATTGCGTATAAGGTGCTCGACGATCAGGTCATCCTGAAATCGGATGGTTTTCCGACGTACCATCTCGCCGTGGTAGTCGACGACCACTTGATGCAAATTAGCCACGTTATTCGCGGGGAAGAATGGCTCCCAAGCACACCGAAGCACCTCGTGCTTTATAAGTACTTCGGATGGCAACCGCCCGTCTATGCACATCTTCCGCTCCTGTTGAATCCGGACAAGACAAAACTGAGCAAGCGACAGGGGGACGTTGCCGTCGATGAATATCGCTCCAAAGGGTATCTTAAAGAAGCCCTTGTCAACTTCGTTGCGTTTTTGGGATGGAATCCGGGCGATGAACGGGAGCTGTTTTCTCTGGATCAGCTCATCGGTGAATTCTCTCTGGAGAGGGTCGGGAAATCAGGTGCGGTTTTCAATATCGAAAAACTGAATTGGATGAATGCCCAGCATCTCAGGATGAAAGACGATAGGGAAGTTCTCGTCTTGCTCAAAGAGTACCTGGAACAGCATCCGTTGAACGGAAACAAGGAATTTGCGGACGATTATCTCCTCGGGGTCGTTTCTGCGATGCGGGAAAGAGTCGTCTTTGTCAAGGACTTTGTGGAGAAGAGCCCGTATTTTTTTAAGCCGCCGGCCGATTTTGATCCTGCCGTCGTAAAAAAACGCTGGAAGCATGAGACGCCGCAGCTCCTTCGGGACTACATGAAAGCGCTCTCTTCCGTGGAAAATCCGTTCAAAAAAGAGGATTATGAATTGACGCTTCGGCGTACGGTGGAGACTGTCAAGAAAGCGCCGGGGGAGCTTATTCATCCGTTGCGCCTTGCAGTTTCGGGGGTGGGAAGCGGCCCGGGACTCTACGACATTCTCGCTCTGCTTGGCAGGGAAGAAACTATCCGACGAATCAATGTCGCTCTTGAGAAATTATCATGAAAACGGCTGAACCGAAGAAAACGCAGGCACAGCCGCCTGTTGAGTTGCCGGAACGAAGAAATTTCATCCGCGAGATCATCAATGACGATCTCAGGACAAACAAGTATGGCGGAAGAGTTCACACCCGGTTTCCACCTGAACCGAACGGATATCTCCACATCGGTCATGCAAAATCGATCTGCCTGAACTTCGGACTTGCGCGAGATTATCACGGGTTGTGCAACGTCCGGTTTGACGATACGAATCCGACGAAAGAAGAATCGGAATACGTCGAGTCGATCCAGGAAGATGTTCGGTGGCTCGGATTCGATTGGGGAGACCGGCTGTACTATGCTTCGGACTATTTTGAGAAGCTGCATGCCTTCGCGCTCGCGCTGATCGAGAAAGGAAAGGCATTTGTCTGCGACCTGAATGCGGATCAGATCCGCGAATACCGCGGAACGCTCACCGAACCGGGACGGGACAGCCCGTACCGCGACAGAACCGTGGAAGAAAATTTCGACCTGTTTAACCGCATGCGCAAGGGAGAATTTCCCGATGGATCCCGGACGCTGCGGGCGAAGATCGACATGGCGTCGCCAAACCTCAATATGAGGGACCCGGTGATGTACCGTATCCTGCACGCGACTCATCATCGAACCGGAGACACCTGGTGCATCTATCCGACCTACGACTGGGCACACGGTCAGTCCGACTCCCTCGAACAAATCACGCACTCGATTTGCACGCTCGAATTTGCGGATCACCGCCCCCTCTACGACTGGTTCCTCAAGGAGCTCGGAATCTACCGTCCGCAGCAGATCGAGTTTGCACGCTTGAACATGACCTACACGGTGATGAGTAAGCGAAGGCTGCTCGAGCTGGTGGAAGGGGGGCATGTTGGGGGGTGGGATGATCCGCGCATGCCCACGATTTCCGGATTACGGCGCCGCGGATACACGCCGGAATCCATACGGACGTTTGCAGATCGGATCGGGGTTTCACGGAGCGAGAGCACTGTTGATGTCGCCGTCCTCGAAGATTGCCTGCGCGACGATCTGAACAAACGTGCGCCGCGTGTGATGGCGGTTTTGCGGCCGCTGAAAGTGGTCATTGAAAATTATCCCGACGGAAAGGTCGAGGAACTGAGCGCGGTCAATAACCCCGAAGACGAAACCATGGGGAAGCGAACGGTTCCGTTTTCCAGAGTCCTCTATATCGAACACGACGATTTTCGCGAAGACCCCCCTAAGAAATATTTCCGTCTTTCGCCCGGCGCCGAAGTTCGATTACGGTACGCCTACATCATAAAATGTGTCGGCGTCGTCAAGGATCAGCAGAGCGGCGGCGTGGTTGAGTTGCGATGCACCTATGATCCGCAGACGAAGAGCGGATCGGCTGAAAATATTCGAAAGGTGAAAGGAACGATCCACTGGGTTTCGGCAGCACACGCAACGGATGCAGAAGTGCGGCTCTACGACCGTCTGTTCAACGTCAGCGAGCCGGGAGGAGAGAATTGGAAAGATTCGATCAATCCGTCGTCCCTTCAGATCCTGAAAGGATGCAAAGTCGAACCGGGCCTGGCTTCGAGCAAACCCCAGGAGCGATTTCAATTCGAGCGACTCGGATACTTTTGTGTTGACAACGATTCATCGGGAGAACACATCGTGTTCAATCGGACGGTGACGCTTCGGGATACCTGGGCAAAGATCGAAAAGTCATGAGGCTTTCGTTGCCTTTTGGGCATTGGTTGGATATATTTTTCAATTCCTGGCGCAGAAAGAAGGACACATACCGGTGAAAAACAAATCGCTGGACGTTATTCGTCTTTATAATGCCGTATTTTATGCTTATCACGGAGTTCTCTCCGATGAACAGAATCTTGGTGGAAAATTCGAGGTCGATGTGGAGCTTCACTGCGACCTGCGGAAAGGAGCCAAAACCGATCACTTGCGAGATACGGTCGACTACGAACAGGTCTACGACTGTATTCGAAGCTCGGTGCTTGGAAAAAAGTACTTTCTTCTTGAGGCTTTGGGCCAGGCCATTGTCACCGGAATTTTTTCAAGATTCCCCAAGGTGCGGACCGTGACCGTTCGGTTGCGAAAACCGGGCGCGGCCGTACGAGGAGTGATCGACACCGTCGAAGTGGAGATGACGCGATCACGCAAATAAATGACCCGCGTGTTTCTCGGACTCGGCTCCAATAAGGGGGACAGGATCGCATTTCTGCAATCGGCGGCAAGGGAAATCGCTTCGCTTCCGGGCACATCGATTGAACAAACGTCCGCCGTCTATGAGACGGAGCCGTACGGGGTTCAGGATCAGGCGGATTTTTTGAACGCAGTCATAGAAATCAGGACGGAACTCTCTCCTGAAGAAGTTTTTCGGAAGACAAAGGAAATCGAGTCCAGACTTGGGCGGAGCGAGGCTGTCCGCTGGGGCCCCCGGGAAATCGATATTGATCTCCTCTTCTACGGATCCATAGTGCTTTCGAATTTGAAGCTGACGGTTCCACACCCGGGCGCTTCCCTTCGCCGGTTCGTTCTGGAACCGCTCGCTGAAATTGTGCAAGACTTTCGCGACCCCCGGTCGGGCCTCCTGGTCTCTGAGTTGTTGAAGCAATGCCCGGACAAGGGTTCCGTACGGAGAACGACTTTCTCAATTCTGTGACCATCTCAGGAGTGATAGGTGCACACCGCCAACAAGGAAATCCGTCACATCGCAATCGAAGGAGTCATTGGGGCGGGAAAAACGACTCTTGCGACGATGCTGGCCGAACGGCTCGGGGGCCGGATCGTTCTTGAGCGGTTCGACGAAAACCCCTTCCTCCCGAAATTTTATGAAGACCCCGAGCATTACGCATTCCAAACGCAGATCTTTTTTCTCTTGAGCCGGTATAAGCAGCAGCAAGAACTCTTCCAGGCCGACCTGTTCCATAATTATGTGATATCAGATTACATCTTTGATAAGGACAAGATTTTCGCGTACTTAACCCTGCAGGACGACGAACTGAAACTCTATGAGGCCGTTCTGAGCGCCATCGAAAAGAATATCCCGGTCCCCGACCTGGTGGTCTATCTGCAATCAAGCGTGGATCGGCTGATGGTCAACATCCGGAGCAGGGGGAGAGAATACGAGGAAAACATGTCGGAGAATTATATCCGGGAACTCAACGAGGCTTACAATTATTTCTTTTTCCGCTACAAGAACTCCCCGCTTCTTATCGTCAAGGCCACGGACATCGATTTCGTCAACAAGGAGAAAGATTTTTCCGATCTTCTTGATCAGATCCTCCGTCCGAACAGGGCGCCGGTCGAGTATTACAATCCGATGAATAAGGGGTAACGAATCGTGTTGCTGCGCATCTTGTTGTGGACAGTATTGTTTTTCTTTCTTGCACGATTTGTATGGAAGATCCTTTCCCGTGTGTTACGGACTTTTGACGAAGCAAAGGTCCAAAAACCCGACGAGGAATCCCCATCTTCAAAGGAACAGTACAGGGACGTGCACGAAGCCAAGTATACCGACCTTCCGGAATCTCGAGAAGACACTTCGTCCGACAGGAAAGCTTCTTAATTTGATTCGCCCACCCGATCGGCCTTTTTCACTCTGATTTTGTTTGAACCTCAACGATTAGTTTGATATATTGGTGCGAGTTTTTTCATTTTGTGTCTACTTTCGAATCCGAACACACATAGATGGTGCGAACGTACGTCGAAGAGCTTGACTCACATGTCGGCCACGAAGTCCGGCTCCAGGGATGGCTGTACAACAAGCGCTCGAGCGGCAGGATCAGGTTTCTGCTCCTCCGCGATGGCACGGGGATCGTGCAGTGTGTCATGGCGAAGGGCCAGGTTCCGGAGGAGGCCTTTGCAGCGTTTGATCGGCTGAGTCAGGAATCGTCGTTCTCCGTAAGCGGAAAGGTCCGGAAAGACGACCGGGCACCCGGCGGGTTTGAACTCGATGTAACGGAACTTGAGCTTTATCAAACTGCCGCGGAATATCCTATTACTCCGAAAGAGCACGGTGTGGAATTTCTGGTGGACCGCCGTCACCTCTGGCTTCGTTCGGCCCGTCAGCACTCCATCATGCGCGTGCGGCACCGCATTATCAGGGCCATTCGGGATTTCTTCGATGGCCGCGGATTTACGCTTATCGATTCCCCTATCCTCACTCCGGCTGCCTGCGAAGGTACAACCACGCTGTTCGAAACCGATTACTTCGACCTCGGCAAGGCGTATTTGACCCAGTCGGGCCAGCTGTACGCCGAGGCAGGCGCCATGGCCTTCGGAAAAGTGTACTGTTTTGGACCGACATTCCGGGCTGAAAAATCGAAAACCAGACGTCATCTTACAGAATTCTGGATGGTCGAGCCCGAGGTGGCCTTCTGCGATCTGGAACAGGACATGGATCTGGCCGAAGAATTTCTGGAATATGTCGTCCAGACCGTTCTGAAAGACAGGGCGGAAGAGTTAAAGACACTCGAACGGAATATGAAATTCCTTCAGAATGTCAAAAAGCCGCTGCCCCGCATTACCTACGACGAAGCGGTGGAAATCCTGAAAAAAAACGGTGTGAATTTTGAATGGGGAAATGATTTTGGGGGAACGGATGAAACGGTCATTTCGCAGCAATTCGATCGCCCCGTGATGGTTCATCATTATCCGGCAAAGATCAAGGCTTTTTACATGAAGAGGGATTCAAAGAATCCTGACCTTGCGCTGGCGGTGGATGTTTTGGCGCCGGAAGGATACGGGGAGCTCATCGGCGGAAGCCAACGCGAAGACGACCATGAAACGCTGGTGAAGCGCCTCGAAGAATATAACCTCCCCAGGGAAGCGTTCGAGTGGTACCTCGATTTGCGGAAATACGGGAGCGTGCCGCATTCCGGATTCGGCCTCGGACTCGAGCGAACGGTCGCGTGGATTTGCGGACTCGACCATATCAGAGAGACAAGCCCGTTTCCGAGAATGATCTACAGAATTACTCCGTAATCAAGGCTGTCGAAGCTCTGAATGATGTCCACTTGGCCAGATCTTAAGATCCTGAAGCTTAGCGATCGTAAATTGGGAATACTTATCAATTTCAATGTTGCGCGGCTGAAAGATGAAATCCGCAGGGTCGCCATCGGGCTTTGATCCCTTTGCGTCC
>JACPLA010000029.1 GCA_016186715.1 Ignavibacteriales bacterium
ACGGTGAAACAGGGAACCTCCCGCCTCCTGAAGGAAAGTTTACGGCAATGGGGCCTCAGAATATCGGCGGCCTTGCAGGATTGCTTCCCTTGAGCCGGAGGGGACGGGCCGACATCAAGCCGGAACGAACCCGTGAGATCGAATTCGGTGCGGACGCCACCTTCTGGGATGAACGAGGTCTTCTGGAGATTACGTGGTATCGTCAGGATGTCAGCGACCTCATTCTCATCGCCAGCCTTCCCCCCTCTTCGGGTTTTATCGAAGAGTTTATCAACGGAGGCGAGATGCGAACACAGGGCGTCGAACTTGGCATCGTTCTCACCCCCATCCGCGAGCCCTCGCTGAGCTGGACTTCGAGAGTCAATTTTTATAAGAATACTTCCCGAATCAAGGAACTGAGCGTGGATCCATTCAACACCGGCGGATTTGCAACGTTCCTCGGAACTTACCGGATCCAAAAGGACCTTCCCCCGACGACAATCATAGGAGCCGATGTGGACGCTTCCGGGAAAAACATCCCGCTCGGAGACGAGAACCCCGATTTTCGGATGTCGTTCAATAACCGCATCACATGGAACAACTTCGAACTGAACTTCCTGGTCGAATGGAAACAGGGGGGGCATGTCATCAATCTGGGGAAACTGATCACCGATCTCGGCGGTACAACGGAAGACTACGACGAGCTCGGCCAGTTCACACTTCGAACGGCAGATGGTCGCGATTCAGTGGCGACTCTGAAGAACGGGCAGGGAAGACTGCAGGTCCTGGGACTCACGACAAAACCTTATATTGAGGACGGAACCTACATCAAACTGCGGGAAGCAACCCTTACGTACAACGTTGACCGGGAATTTCTCCGTTCCGTTTTTGGCGGGGCACTTGCTTATCTCCGGCTAGGCCTTACGGGGCGCAATCTCTTGGTGATTACCGATTATACCGGGTACGACCCTGAGGTCAGCCAGTTTGGCAGTATCGCCATCGGGCGGTCTGTCGACACGCTCCCGTTCCCATCTTCACGAAGCTTCTATTTCAACATATCCTTGGGTCTTTAGAGAAAGGAAGGAACACAATGAACGCCTATGAACAATCCTTTCAGGGATCCATGCCGAAGGGAATTCTTTCGATCCTCGTTGTGACGCTGCTCGGGAGCATCGGATGCGAACTTGATTTTCCGAATCCGAACGCTCCGATCGTTGAGAACGTGACCATTCAAAGCCTGGTGACGGGTGCCGAGGCTGGCATGCGTGTTGACTATGCAATCTACTTGCGTGCGGTGGCCAGTGTCGGCCGCGAAGCTTACTACTTCGAACCCGCCGACCCTCGTTATACGGGCGAATTGTTGCGTGCCACACCGGACCCCGGAGGCTTTCTTCTGAACAGACCCTGGGCTGCACGGTACCGGACAATCGCGAATTGCAGATTCCTGCTCGACAAGGCTCAATCGCTTTCAGCAACCGAACGGGCCGGCGTCGAAGGGTTTGCGAAGACCATCATGGCCTATCAATTGCTGCTGAATCTGAATTACCTCGACGACAATGGGATCAAGCTCGATTTTTCCGGTGAGCTCGGAGTTCCTTTTTCGACGAAGCCTCAGGCCTATGCATTCATCGAGAATTTGCTGGATGAAGCCAATACCAGTCTGGGAAGCCCGGGGACCTCGTTTCCCTTCACGCTGTCGGGTGGATTCGAAGGATTTCGCACGCCGTCCGAGTTCGCGACATTCAATCGGGCCCTCAAGGCACGCGTAGCCATCTACCAGGGGAAATTCGACGACGCTCTCACGGCTCTCACAGGATCATTCGTCAACACTGCTGCTTCGATGACGCTTGGGGCCTATCACGTGTACGGCACCGGCCTTGGGGATCAAGATAATGAAATCTTTGAAAGTCCCACCGCGCCGTTCGTGAAGTTGATGGTCCATCCCTCATTTGAGGCAAGTGCCGAAACGGGAGATTCGCGGTTTTCGTCCAAGGCTACCCTGCGCCTGAAGCCGCCTCCGGGTACCGGTCCGGACACGACAACATTCGACAACCTGATATCCCGTCTCGCCGTTTCCGTCACAACCATCTACACGCCACTGCTGCCTCCGAGCTCCACAACACGACTCCCCATCATCAGAAACGAGGAACTCTTGTTGATCCGCGCAGAGGCAAATATCGGCCTGAACAATCTTGGACCTGCGCAGGATGACATCAATACCGTTCGGGCGGCGGCAGGGTTGGGCAACGTCACTCTGACCGCAGGAAATGCTGTTGACCAGCTCCTTCATGAACGGCACTATTCTCTGTTCATGGAAGGCCACCGCTGGGTGGACATGAGGAGACACAGTATGCTCAACCTCCTCCCGCTCGACCGAACAGGTGATGTGGTTCTCGTCCGGATGCCCCGACCGGAAACCGAAGTCAGCGGATAACCTCACCGGGAAAAATCACGATGCCATCTCTGAAAACTCAGGGATGGCATTCGTTTGTACGGCCGGACCGGTTGGAGACATCCGAACCACTGCTGATGGCCGGGGTGGACATGTGCGAAAACCACAGTCAAAGTGGGGCATACTCTAACCGAGTCGTTTCTGAAATCGCGCGACGGCCAGAGAGAGGATGATAACACCAAACCCCAAAAGAGCAAGGGCCTGCGGCCAGAGGGTTTCAAGTCCTACCCCCTTGAGGAACAATCCCCGGACGATGGTAATAAAGTAACGGAGAGGAATACCATACGTCAACGCCTGGATGATGGGCGGCATATTCTCGATCGGGAAGGTAAATCCTGAAAGAAACAGGAATGGGAAGAAGATAAAAAACTGAGCCGTCATCATGGCCTGCTGCTGCGTCCGGGAAATCGTCGAAACAAAGAGTCCCAACCCGAGAGTCGTCAGAATGAAGAGGCCGCATAATCCGAACAGGAGCGGCACACTCCCTTTGAGCGGAATGTCAAACCAGATGATCGCAACGCCCAGAACCAGCACGACATCCAGAAAGCCAATGAGAATAAAAGGAAGAAGTTTCCCAAGAATAAACTGGTGGGGCTTGATCGGTGTCACGAGAATCTGTTCGATGGTCCCCGCTTCCTTTTCCCGCACGATGGCCGCGGACGAAAACGTTGTAGTGATGATCATGAGGATCAGCGCCACCACACCGGGAATCATGTAGTTGGCGCTTCGAAGATCCGGATTGAACCACACACGAGAAACGGATGTGACCCGTGGAATGCTCACGCCCTGGATTCTAACAAGCTGATCTGCGATGAGCGATTGTGCATATCCAGCGGTGATCTGTGCTGCGTAATTCAGACTGATGCTGGCCGTGTTGGCGTCTGCGCCGTCCGCCAGAAGCTGGACCGCAACGCTCCTTCCGCTTCCGACGTTCCGCCCGAACCGCGCCGGAATGTTCATCGCAAGGATCGCCCGGGTCTCGTCAAGATACTTGTCCATTTCCGATGGACGATCGACGAACCCGACGATGGTAAAGTATCCTGAGTTGGTGAACCTCTCAAGATACGCTCTGCTCTCTACACTTCGATCTGCGTCGTACACCACCATGGGGATATTGTTCACATCGACGGTCGCCGCATACCCGAGCAGTATCACTTGAATGATGGGCGCCAGAAGAATCAGGGGCAGCATTCTTCGATCCTGGCGGATTTGCAGGAATTCCTTGACCATCAATTCGCGGATCGCGTTCATCGGCTCAACTCCCTCTGCAGCCGGATTGTGCTGATTCCAATGGTAATCAGGGCGAACAGAAACAGATAGATAAACTGCTCCCAAAAGGCGGGCAGACCGACTCCCTTGAGGATGATCGACCGGACAACAACGAGGAAGAATTTTGCCGGAATGACATTTGAGATTGCCTGCAACACCCACGGCATGCTGCTGATCGGAAACACAAATCCGGACAAGAGGAAGCTCGGCAGGAGCGAGCTGAATACCGACATGATGAAGGCAACCTGCTGGGTCTGCGCGATGTTGGAAATCAGCATCCCTTGCCCCAGTCCTCCGATGAGAAACAAGATAATGGCCCCATAGAGGAGAGGAATGCTGCCTTTGATCGAGACATCAAAGAGGAGCCATCCAAAAATCATGATGATCGTCGCCGCAATGATCGAGATCAGAAGATAGGGAATGGTCTTCCCAAGGATAATTTCGTTGGACCACAGCGGCGATGTTTTCAACTGCTCCATGGTGCCCTGCTCTTTTTCCCGGACAATCGAAAGGGATGTGGAAATCACGGTCACAATCATCAGAATGAGTCCGAAGAGACCGGGAATAAGGTATTTGGCCGATTTGAGATCCGGATTGTACCAGAGTTTTGGCTCGATCGTAATTGGAAGCTCAAGATGTTTCCCTCGTTTCTCCAACCACTGGACGAGAATTTTGTTCGAATAATCCTGCACCGCCAGCGCAACGTATCCCTGGGCGATGGAGGCAGTATTCGAATTTGAACCGTCGATCAGCACCTGCACGCGGGCTTCCTTTCCGCTCAGGAGGAGGCGGGAAAAATCATTCGGAATGACGAACGCCACGGTCGCGTCCCCGTTTTCCAGGAGAGGATCGATCTCCTGTTTGCTCTTCACGGCGTACCGCAGGTCGAAGTATTCGGACTGGACCATGCCAGCAACGAAGTCACGGCTTGTGGAGCTTTTGTCTTCATCATACACCGCCACGGCGAGGTGTTTCACGTCAAAGTTCAGGGCGTACCCCACCATCACCAGCATGAATGCGGGCAAGAAGATCAGGATTCCGAGAGCCCGCCTATCCCTGCGGATTTGCCGGAATTCTTTTCTGATGATCGGTCCAATGTTAAGGTGAATCATGCCTTGGTGCCTCGTCCCTCAAATGCATTGAAGAAATCTCGACCCATCATCGCACATCGCAAATTGCTCATTGCACATTGTTCACTGCTTATCCTCTTCCGCGATCAGATGAATAAAGACATCCTCCAGGGATGGCGGAATCCCCTCAATCCGATCTACCGGGATCCCTTGTCTCGTGAGCTCAGAACGAATTGATTCCTCTGGATCTTGCAGTCCTGTCGTACTGACGTGAAACGCAGAGCCGAAGATCGAGGTCTCGACGACCCATGGTTGCGTCTGAAGCGCATCCATTGCATCGACAGGATTTCCACAAACGACCTCAAGAATCTTGTACTGGTCGAGCTTGTGTTTCAACTCGGTCGGCGATCCAAAGGCGATCAGTCTTCCTGAATAAATCAGCCCAATGGTGTTGCAATGCTCTGCCTCATCCAGATAATGCGTGGTGACAAACACGGTCGTTCCGGCGCTGGAAAGTGCATAGATAAGATCCCAGAAGTTTCGGCGGGAGACAGGATCGACCCCTCCGGTGGGCTCGTCGAGAAACACAATCGGAGGCTCGTGGAGGATTGCACAGCCAAGGGCAAGCCGCTGTTTCCATCCTCCCGAAAGCGTTCGTGTCAGACTCCCCGCTTTCCCCTTTAGCCCGGCCATTTCAATCGCCCACGATTTGCGTTCCTCGAGCCGACTTCCCGGCAGTCCGTAGATCCCTCCGTAAAAACGAATATTCTGTTCCACAGTGAGATCGTCATACAATGAGAATCGCTGGGACATATAGCCGATGATTGCTTTCACGGAGTCGGGATCCTTCCCCACGTCGTATCCCCCAACCATGGCGCCCCCGGTCGTCGGGGCCAGTAATCCGCACAGCATTCGAATGGTCGTCGACTTTCCGGCCCCGTTTGGTCCCAGGAATCCGAAGATTTCTCCCTTCCGCACCTTGAAATGCATATCATCCACGGCCGTAAACGGCCCAAACGTCTTCGTAAGTCCTTCAACGACAACGGCGTAACTGTCGTTTCTTTCCTGGATCACTGGAGGTCTCCGGTCGCCTTTTTCAGGCGTTGAACTTGAATGACGTAGTCAACGACGGCCTGCGTCTCGTTCAGCCTTGCCTGAAGCAACGCCAGCTCAGCATCGAGAAGATCGGAATTGGAGGCCATCCCTTGCTTGAACTTTTCCTGCGTAATCCGAAAACCCTCCTCTGCCTGCTTCGTTCCCAGCGTCGCGACATCGATTCGCTCCTTTGCTTCCGAGGCCCTGAAATAAGCCTGCGCCGATTCAAGGGCAACGGCATCATGCACCTGATTCAGCGCCGCGTCTGCAACGGACAGGTTCGCCCGCGCTTGCGAAGTCTGAGCTTGGGTCGCAAACCAATCCCACAAGTTCCACTGGATTATGACGCCCACATCCCAGGTCTGCTCCCAAGCATCCTTGGGAGGGATCACACGCTGATTGGGACGTGCGTAGTCGTAGTTGGCCGAAAGGAGGACCTGCGGATACCACCCGCCCCGCGCAACAGCCAGAGCGGCCTCCTGCATGGTCCTTCGCTCCCTTGCGGCTGAAACTTCCGGCCTTTGCTCTCTTGCCCGTTGCATCATCGATTCCATGGCGAACTTCAAGACGTTTGAGGTGTCTTCAGCTTGCGGGGCGGTCGACGGAAAGACGGGTTCACCAAGAGGACGACCCGTCAGGTTGTTCAACGTCATCCGGGCAAGCCTCACGTTGCTCCGCGCTTCAACAAAGCGGACCCGGATGTCCGACAATTGAGTCTCAACCTTCAGAACGTCATAGTCGGTCGCCAACCCCTGCGCGCGGAAATTCCTTATGTCGGCCAGATGCGCCGACACCTGCTCAACGCTTTGCCACAAAACCCGTTCCGCACGATAGGCACGATAGAGGCTCCAGTAGGCAACGGTGACGTTCAGGATCAGATCAGATTCATCCCGTTGAGCCTCAGAGAGGGCGGCCGAGGCGTTCCTTTCCGCCATATCAAGAGAATTCTGCAGGCGAAAACCGGAGAAGAGATTTTGTTGGAGAGAAACGCGTGCCGAGTAATTTCGGTTGATGGAGGGAAAGAGCGGATCTGACCCCAGGAACGGAATAGTGAATTCAGGAACATCGCTCAGATACGCTGCTCTCCCGCTCAGGCGTAGTTGCGGAAGCATGGCGCTACGCGCCTCGACAACTCTGCTCCGGGCAGCGTCCACTCGGCCCTGCGCAGCTTGCAAGGCGGGATGGGAAGCACGGGCAAGGTCGATGGCCTCCGGGAGGGGGAGGGGAATGGCCTCCTGTTGCCTCGCTGCAAGAGCCGCCACCCAGATGAGCGTGAGAAAGAAGAGTCGGAAACAACAACGCGTTGTCATGGCTGCCTCATCATCGGGAAATTTTTGAAATGAACACATCTTCCAGGGAGGGGGAGATCGTTCGTCCGGTTGCCGGGACTCCCAGAGTCCGAAGATTTTCAAGGGTCTCCTCCATCGCGGCTTTGGCCGAATCGAACACAATATGAAGCCGGTCTCCGAAGAGCTCGATGCTTTGGAATCCTTTTCCCCCTTTGAGCAATCCCATCGCTTTGCGGGGATCTTCGCAGACGATTTCCATCACGTTGAGCGGGAACGATGCTTTCACGTGCTCCGGCGTGTCACACATCAGGATCTTGCCTTCGTTGATAAGGGCAACCCGCGAACTGCGTTCCGCCTCATCAAGATACGGCGTGGCCATCACAATCGAGATGCCGGATCTCAAAACGCTGGACAGGATTTTCCAAAAGTCTCTTCGCGAGACGGGGTCCACCCCGGTCGTGGGCTCATCCAGGAAAATGATTTGCGGGGTGTGGATCAGTGTGCAGGCAAGTGCAAGTTTCTGCTTCATCCCGCCCGAAAGTCGTTCGGCCAGACGACCACGAAACGGAGAAAGACGCATGAAATCGAGAAGTTCAAGCTTGCGGCGCTCATAGTCACGGACTTTGTGAATCTCAGCAAAGAAATCGATGTTCTCGTCCACGGTCAGGTCGCCGTAGAGACTGAACCGCTGGGCCAGGTAGCCGATGCGGGTTTTGATCTCCGACAAATGAAAATCCATCCTCAGTCCCGTCACTTCAATTGATCCCTGCGAAGGCGGGATCACTCCGCACATCATCCGGATCATCGTCGTTTTTCCGGCGCCATCCGGGCCCACGAGGGTAAAGATTTCCCCTTTTCGAATCGTCAGCGATACCCCGTCAACCGCGACGATCTCGTGCTTTCCTTCTTCTGTGAAGATCTTTGAGACGTTTTCCAGAACTACCGAGAATTCGTTCATGGCTGTGATCCGGATAAACGGAGAGTTGCGTCGGCCGGAAGTCCCGCTTTCAACGTTCCGTCTGGATTCGCCACATTCAGTTTTACAGCAAACACGAGTTTCACCCGCTCTTCTTTGGTCTGAATATTCTTCGGCGTGAACTCCGCGGTCGACGAGATGTGAATCACCACCCCTTCAAACGACCGGTCTTCGAAGCCATCGACAGCGATCGAAGCCTGTTGACCGAGCTGCACCCGGGGAAGAATCGTCTGCGAAACATAGATTTTCATGGTGAGACTCGTGAGATCGGCAATTCGTACGACCGCAGATCCCGGGCCGACAAGTTCTCCCGGTTCCACAAACCTCGTAATGATTGTTCCCGCGGTCGGCGCGGTGAGCGTGCAATCCCGCACTTTCTTTCGAAGCTGAGCTGCTTGCGCGGCGGCCTGTTCGCGCCGGGCACCGGCAAGAGCGATTTCCTCCCGGCGGGAGCCTTCTTTGAGTTTCCGAAACGTCTGCTCGGCGAGCGTAAAACGGGTCCGCGCGTCCTCAAGCTGTTTTTCCGAAACACTTCGTGTTTTATGCAATTCTTCCATCCGCTGCAGATCGGACTTTGCACTTTTGTAATTCGCGTCGGCCTGGATGAGGTCCTCTTCTCTGGCTCCCTCCAGGGTCAGCCGATATTGTGCTTCGACTGCCTTGAGATTTGCCTCCGCCTGCTGGAGCTGGTATTTCCATTCCGTGTCGTCGATTACGGCAAGCGTATCGCCCTCACGAACGATGGATCCCTCCATTGCCCGGACCGAACGGAGTGTGCCGTTCACCTGGGCGCTGATGGTGACCTCCGTGGCTTCGAGAGTTCCTGTTTCGGTAATGATCTCGCCATGTTCATTGCTGCACCCGGAGAGAAAGGCGGCCAGCATGAGCGCCGGAAAGAAAGGTTTCATAAAGTTCCTCGTGCCTGGTCATCGAGCGTTGAAAAATCAAAGAAATGGAATTTCTTACGCGCTTCTTCGGTAAGGGCGCCTTCGAACAAGATCTGGAAAATCTGGCGGAATGCCTCTTGGGCAGAGAATGATTGATCGGCCAGCACCGAAGGCGTCATGATGTTTTGGACTGAGTTGATAAAGACAAGCATGAACACTTCATCGTTCAGATCTTCCCGAAGGAACCCCTCTTCTTTTGCCTGATGAAACATCGGGCGCAGTTTTCCGAAGATCTTCTCGCGTCGGAAGACTTCCATTTCTTTTTCGAGTTGGGGAAGGTATTTCTGGATGTCGCGTTGAAGCTGTTTGCTGAACTTGCTCGTGAGTCGTGCCAGGATGGCAAGAAACTCGGTGAACTTTTGCTCGAACGGTTTGTCGGAATCGACGATGGCGGTGACCTGCTTTTCGATGCGTCTCATCGTCATGTGGACGATTCCCCGCATGATCTCTTCCTTACTGGGGAAGATCTTGTAGATTGTTTTCTTGCTCATCCCGAGGTCATCCGCCATCTCATCGACGGTCACCTTCACAAATCCTTCCCGAAAGATTTTTTCCTGAACGGACTCGAGAATACGTTGTCGTTCCTGAAGCTCTGCCATGAAACGTTCTCCTTTTTCTGCCCGCCGGAAACTTTCCAAGTGTTATCAGTTTCCAGAAGAGGAACAAAAAACCCGCAGTTCGGGCCTATTCTATGTGAGAATTACGAATGGAAACTGTTAAAGTTTCATTGGTTTCCAATTTATCAAAATAGCCGGTGCGTGTCAAGTATTTTTTTCATGGGGATCGGCCAAAGCTGTTGTATCGAGCGGTTCCGATCGTCTAGCTCCCAATTCTTCGCTTTGTATCAATCGTTACAAAACATGATCCCGGTGACGAATAATCGAATCCTTTCAGCCGTGCCGATTCGATTCTTTTGCCCCGAAATAGTGACATATGACCCCCCGAAGATGATTAGTGGTAACATCTATTTAACCAATACCCACCACCTTCTCCTGCATCGGCAAACCTGTGACGATCACCTGGCCTTCAGCAGAGACGTAAACATCGATCTCACTTCTCACTCCGAATTTGCCCGGCAAATATACTCCCGGCTCAATGGAGAATGAAGAGCGCGGGAGCACCTTCCGCTCATCATGCGTCTCAAGATTATCCATGTTGGCCCCGTTGCCATGTATGACTTCTCCAATCGAATGGCCCGTCCGATGGATAAAATATTCCCCGTACCCTTTTCCCTCGATGAACTTCCTGGCCGCATCGTCCACCTGATAACCACAGATCTCCTCCTTCTTTGCAAATGCGTCCTTGACAAATTTCAAAGCTGCATCCCTCCCTCCTTTCACCACCTCGAAAATCTTCTGATACTCCTCCGGCACCGCCTCTCCGACGTATCCCGTCCATGTAATGTCCGCATACACCGACCGCGATTTGTTTTTCTTCGCCCACAGATCAATCAACACAAAATCTCCCTTCTTCAGCGGACTGTGAATCTCTCCTGTCGGTTCGTAATGAGGATTAGCGCTGTTCGCGTTCACAGAACAGTTTGGATCGCTTTCCGTGACCAAGCCCCGGCTTCTGAATTCCGTCAGCATGAATTGCTGGACATCGTATTCTGTCAGCGGCTGCCCGCTCCGAATCCGGTCTCCGATGAACGCAAACGTCTTGTCCACAATCTGGCGCAGGTCGCCTGCAGTCTCGAAATTGTCCCTCGCCTGTTCTTCCGACCAGCACGCGTCGAACCGGGCCACCAGGTCAGCCGACGACACAACATTCACTCCCGCCTTTCTCACCAGTTCGATCGTCCCGGCGTCCACGGTGGACACGTACGGAATTGCGTTTTCAGGGGAATACTCCATTGCCACGCTTTTTGATCCTTTCAGAAGAGACCTTAAACCATCTTCAAGCGACCTCCAGCTCACATAGACCTGTTTCTCACCCGGAACAACGTCAAGGTTCCATTGTTCGATTCCATGAACAAGCTTTCTCGGCGCTCCCGTCGCCGGCACAAAATAGAAATAGCGGCGTGTTTGCATGATATGAGGAGGCAGATCGAGAACTCTCGTGGCAAAAGAATTCGACCCCCGGAAGTTATACAACAACCATCCGTCTATTCTCTCTTCTGTGAGCGCACCCTGAATCTCCGCGATCATCTTTTCATTCAGCGGCATTTCTTTTCCCTTTCCTGTTCAATGAAAAAGTTTAACGAATTAGTCGGAAATAAAAAAGCCCGGCACTGCTGCCGGGCCTTGAGCATGAACAACAAACCTCTTATTTCCCAACCATCAACTCTTCGACTACCCTTGACCTGTACTGCCCCTTGGGGGCGGGCTTTCTTCTCCGGTACTTCGTTTCGCTGATGGGAGTCGTCTTCGGCTCCTCTTCCACGTCGGGATACGTAAAGATCTCGTACTTGAAGTTACGGAGAATAATGTCTTTGCCGTTTCGGCCCAACACGTACTGCGGAAGGAGGGGGATCTTTCCTCCGCCGCCCGGAGCATCGATGACATAGTATGGGACCGCAAGGCCCGAGGTGTGGCCGCGGAGTTTATCCATGATCTCGAGTCCTTTGTGGACGGGCGTCCGGAAATGATTCGTCCCTTTTGTAAGATCGGCCTGATAAATATAGTACGGCCTCACGCGCATCTTTAAAAGTTTCCGGTGGAGTTCCAGCATCACCTCGGGATCATCATTGATCCCCTTCATCAACACAGCCTGGTTGCCGACGGGACATCCGGCGTCGGCCAGCATCGCGCACGCTTTTTCCGCCTCCGGAGTGCATTCCCACGGGTGATTGAAATGCGTATTCACATAGATGGGATGGTACTTCTTGATCATTTTACAGAGCTTCGGTGTGATCCGTTGCGGGAGGACGCACGGCATTTTTGTCCCAAGACGGATAATTTCCACGTGGCGGATGGCCCGGAGGCCTGCCAGGATGCGCTCCAGGACATAATCGGTCACCATGAGGGGGTCCCCGCCCGACAGAACGATATCCCGAACCTCGGGATGCGCGGCAATATAATCGATCCCGTCCTGAATCCACTTCGAATTGATCTTGCTGGAATCGCTGACTTTCCGCTTCCGCGTGCAGAACCGGCAGTACATGGAGCACTGACTCGTCACCAGAAACAACACACGGTCCGGATACCGATGGGTAATGCTCGGAACCGGGCTGTCAGCATCCTCGTTCAGCGGATCTTCGGGCGCGTTGGTGTCTTCCAGTTCGACGCCGTCGGGAATACACTGTAACCAGATCGGATCTCCCGGATACCGGATGAGGCTCAGGTAGTACGGGTTGACGCGGATGTGAAACAGCTTGTTGAGCTTTTCCGCGAGCTCAGGATCGAAGCCGAACCGTTCGACAAGATCCTTTCCACTGTCCACGCTTTGTCGCAGCATTTCCTGCCACAGTTCCATAAAACGAATTTGCCTCCTTAAAGTTGTTTGGTATAGATGACGAGATCGTCACCGGGCGCATAGTAATTCCTAATCCTGGCTTCCTCAGCAAATCCGTGCTTGCCGTAAAACGACCGTGTCCGGTCATATCCGGACTGTGAAGAAGTCTCCGCGATGATTTTCTTTCCGCCCCTGGAGCGGACGTACGACTCGCAGTGATCCAGAAGTTCGCGGCTTACCCCCGAACCGTACTGCTTCGGATCGACGGCGATCCAGTATAAGTCAAACGACGTCTCGGTCATCGGCGTCGGTCCGACGCAGTAGTAACCCCTGACAAGCCGGTGTTCATCCGTACTGACAAACATCACGTACTCCTCCTGGCCTTCTTCCTCAGTCACCATTTCCATCAGTTCCAGCGCGACACCGATCTCCTCTTTTCGAAACACTCCGGTTGCCTCGAGAATTTCTTTCAACGGGAGTTTATCCTCCCGAACAAACGGCCGCATCGGCATAGAGTCACTTACGGCATCCTTTCCAAAGCGTATTCAACAATCTTCGTAATCGTGTCTTCAAAGGAAAGACCATAGGCACGGGCCGAACGGGCGAATCCCGCATCATCCGAAAGGTCCGGATTCGGATTTACCTCGAGGACATACGGCGTGTTGTTCTTATCCAGCCTGATGTCAATCCTCCCATAGTCCCGCAGTCCCATGACCCGGTAGCACTTCAACGCGATCTCTTTGAGTCTCTTCTCCAGCTCCGTGGGAATCGGCGCGGGACACACGCCGACAGTTCCCTCGAATTCCCGCGTCCCCTGTATCCATTTTGCATTGTAGGTGACAATCTTCGGATACTCCGCAGGGAGCTTTGAGAAATCGATCTCGGAAATCGGAAGAACAATCGGCCTTTTGTTTCCGATGATCGCCACATTCAATTCCCGTCCGTGAATGTATTCTTCTACAAGGACCGGTTGATCATACTCATTGAAGATATGTCGCGCCCGCTTGCGCAGAGAGGAGAAATCCTCGACGACGGAGGTGTTGTCGATGCCGGTACTTGCATCCTCCCTCGAGGGCTTGACGATGAGCGGATACTTGAGTTCCAACGTCTCCTCATTCAACTCTGTTATATTCTTGAAAGTCTGAAATCGCGCCGTTCTAATTCCGTGAGAGGTGAGGACCTCCTTTGTACGCTCTTTGTTCAAGCAACTCCCTAAAGCAAAGGCCGGTGCTCCCGTATAGGGTATTTCCGCGAGTTCATAGACCCCTGCGACGTGCATTTCGTGAACGGACTGGTTCCCGACCGACTCGCAAAGATTAAAGATCAGATCGGGTTCTTTCTGGTTGATGAAATCGAGGAGCCGCTGAACGTCCCCGTTCATATTGAACAGGCTGGCTTTGTACCCCACCTGCTGAAGAGCGCCCCGGACGTGCTCCCGCTCCTCGAGGACCCCCACCTCCGACATATCAATCATGCCGGCCTCCGCTGCTGCCACGACTTCCTGCTTCGTTGCCAGCTGCTTGATTTGGCCGGATTCCGAAATGTACTTCCGTCCTGCCGGTGTCATCAATGTCGGCTCGTTGAACACAATGGCAACGTGAATCTTCTTCGGCATAAGAGTTCCCCTTCGTTATGGTCTTCGGAGGTTGATGGTGTCTTGGTCGGGAGAAGATCAGGTTAGTTCATATCGGACAATCGCAGCGTTCAAAACTTCGTTGAGCATTTGGTTGTAACTGATACCTGCAGCCCGGGCGGCCTGAGGAAAACAGGAATGCTCCTCGGGATTGGGCAGAATCCCCGGCAACGGATTGAGCTCGATGATGTTCGGTTCGCCGTTCTCGTCCAGCCGCACGTCGATCCTGCACCAGTCCCGGCACCCGAGCAGCCGAAAAGCCTGCTTACAGATCGACTCGATCTTGTGACGTAACGCGTCGCCAATCCGGGCAGGGCATTCGTGAACATCGATGGGGTGATCGAGCTGATCCCAAATCCATTTTGCCTCGTATGAGTAGATGGGACTCACCGCCGGGGGGAGAGCATCAAACCGGATTTCGGCAATGGGGAGCACTTTGACATCATTTCCGTTCCCCAGAAGAGCAACCGTGAATTCCCGACCGGGAAGGAATTTCTCAACCAGGGCAGGCTGATCATATTCCATCACGATTCTTTCAACCTCGATCTGGAGTTCTGCCGCGGTGCGGACAATCGACGCGTTGAAGATTCCTTTGCTCGAGCCCTCGTGCAAAGGTTTGACGATGCCGGGAAACGAAACCGGCGCGATTGCCAGATCCTGGAGTGAAGAAATGACGCTAAAGGGAGGGGTGGGAATGCGGTAGTAGGAGAGTATCTCCTTTGCCCGTGATTTATCGAGGCAAATGCCGAGGGTCACGGGGTTGGAGCCCGTGTACGGAATTCCCAGCATTTCCAACATTGCCGGAATCTGGGACTCCCTGGACGCTCCCCGGAATCCTTCCGCGATGTTGAAGACTATCTCGGGCCGAACCTCTCGGAATCGTTGAAAGGCTTCCTCGTTCGCTTCAATCAGAGTGACACGGTGCCGTTCTTCCAACGCCGACTGGACGGCATTGACGGTCGCTTGCGTGTCCCACTCTGCATATGTATCGGTTCTTGTCGCTTCCTCTTGCACTGACGACGCTACGATCGTACCGCCGTCGTCGTTCATCCGCCGCACATCGTCACCTTGACTCTCCTCTGCATCCTCCCGCTTCAGGTTATACACGAGAGCGACATGCATTTGCCGTAGCAAGCAGTTAACTGAACCTTTCGATTGTGGAGAGTAGCTGCTGCAATGTATCAATGAACAGTTGCAACTTGCTACAAATATAATGTTTTATAGCTTCTTGTCAAGAAAAATCGTCACGCGCGGCGCGACGGAGAGGGCGAGGGACTTGACAACGAGGAGGAGGAGAGGATGATGGAAGTCGGAGGATGGAGATGGTGGAGTGTGGAATGTCATTGCGCGTTTTTGGCGAAGCAATCTTTCGCCCAGTTGTCATTGCGAGCGTTGGTTGCAAAGCAATCTCTCATGCGCGTAAGAGATTGCCCGCCTGCCTCCTGGATTTCTCCGAGGCGGGCAGGCTTCGTCGTTCGCTCCACTTACTCCTCACAATGACAGATTGTTTTTTTAAGAAGTCTCAAATACGGAATGTGAAGCCTGAAAAGTGTGTAGGAACGAATCACGTGACAACGAGACAACGAAATAACGAATCAACGACTATTGAACCAATAGACCATCTAACCACTGACCAATCACGGACTCAACCGAACTTCATCCCGCACTTCGGACACTGGTCCGCATCCTGATCGACTCGCGCTCCGCAATTCTCGCAGTAAAATTTGTTTTCGAGAATTTCCTCCGCATCGAACACGTGGGTCGTGGTGGATTCGTCTGATTCAGAATCTTCTTTTCGTTTTCGGGCGGCAAACCAGGAACGCAAGACAAAAATAAATGTGAGAACGGCAAGGATGAGACTCTGGATGGATTCCTTCTGAATTGCGGTGTAGAGAAAATATGACGCGATCGCAAGACCCATCAGCGTCGACACAAGGGCCGCCTGGGTCGGGCGAGCCCCGCTCGTGGATCCGTCCCCCTGAAACCGGTCACGGATGCGGTCCCACCAGTGCTCTTTTTCTATGTGACCACAGTGCGGGCAGAAGCTCGCTGTCTTGAGCTTCATGTTTCCGCACTTGCGACATTTGACTTCTCTGTAGAGGTCTTCACTTTTCATGCTCAATCGGCTTCCTCCCTCCTATCCAACAACGCTAAGCTCCCATTGGTTGCGGTATCGCGCCTGAAAATGGGCTTTGACGGCCGCATGTTCCGGCAGCCTCAGTTCCGGGTCGGTCCCCACGATCTCAAAAGCCTCCTTTCGAGCCTTTTTCATAAGTTCTTCATCTTCCAGGAGATCTGCAATCTTGAATTCCGGAAGACCGCTCTGCCTTGTGCCAAACATCTCCCCGGGACCTCTCAACTGCAGATCGATCTCCGCAATCCGGAACCCGTCTGTCGTTTCGACCATCGTTTCGAGACGGACCTTCGCCTGTCGCTTTTCTCTCTCGAAATCCGCGTCCCTTCCTTTTTTCCGATGGTCAAACCAGGCGTAGTCAGCGATGAGAATGCAATACGATTGATCTGCTCCCCTTCCGACCCTTCCCCGAAGCTGATGGAGCTGGGACAATCCGAATCGTTCGGCATTCTCAATGACCATAACGGTCGCATTTGGGACATCGATTCCTACTTCGATCACGGTAGTGGCCGCCAGGATCTGTATCTCCGCCGCTTTGAACTTCTGCATGACTTCGTCTTTCTGCTCGGACTTCAGCCTTCCATGAAGAAGCCCTAGCCGAAACCGGGGAAAGATGTCGTTTTTCAAATGCTCAAACTCTTTCGTCGCAGCCTTCAGGTCGATTTTTTCCGACTCCTCGATCAGGGGAAACACAACATAAGCCTGCCGACCGTGGTGGACTTCCTGGCGAAGAAAATCAAAGACCTTTTCTTTCTGGTGCTCAAGGCGGACCGCCGTTCGTACCGGCTTCCGGTGGGCCGGCATCTCGTCTATGACCGAAACATCCAGGTCCCCATACACCGACATGGCCAGAGTTCGAGGAATTGGAGTCGCCGTCATGACGAGGACGTCCGGATTCAATCCCTTCGATCTTAACGTTGCCCGCTGCAGAACCCCGAACCGGTGCTGTTCGTCGATCACCGCGAGACCGAGTGTGGCAAATTCAACGGTGCCTTCCAGCAGGGCATGTGTTCCAACCACAATGTTGGCCCGACCGGCGCGAACATCTTCCAGGATCTCTTCGCGTAACTTCTTTTTTTGTCCTCCGATCAGGAGCCTGACGGTAACCGGAAGGTTCTGGATGAACGAGGTAATGGTTCGAAAATGCTGTTCCGCCAGCACTTCCGTCGGCGCCATGAAAGCTCCCTGATAGCCGTTGTCCACAGCCACCAGCATGGCGGTCAGCGCCACGATGGTTTTTCCGCTCCCCACGTCGCCCTGGAGAAGCCGATTCATGGGAGTGGAAGCCCGCATATCCGATGCTATCTCTTTGATGACTCGTTTTTGTGCCTGAGTTAGGGAAAACGGCAGAGAATCCACCAGCTTCCTGGCCAGCGGGCTCTCAACCGAGAACGAAATTCCCCCGGTTGGTTCTTTCTCCTTTCGCCGCCGATATCCCAGCATCAGCTGAAGGAAGAACAACTCGTCGAATTTCAACCGCCGTCGCGCCGACTGAAGCTCTTCCCGATCAGCGGGAAAGTGAACGGCACGCAAGGCGTCGGATAAACCGGACAACTGTTGTCGTTTCAGAACCGAGGGCGGAAGAATTTCGGTCACCTCGTCGAGGTGATGACGAAGGGCCGTTCTGATAATCCGACGGAACCCGCGGCTGTCAAGACCGACCGCTCCCAGCTCCGAAGTCGAGGAGTACTTTGGAATGATCGCGCCGGTGTTGATCATCTTCCCCCAGTCGGGCTCTTCCTCTTCCGGCGATCCGCGCAACCGGTCAAACTCAGGATGGACAAATTGGGGACGACCCAGCCTGTCGAGGGTTGGAACGGCCGATACGGCTATCGTTTCTCCTTGTTCAAATGCGTCTTTGTAGTACTTGATCCCCTCGAACCAGACGCACTGTGCAAACCCTGTTTCATCCCGGAGGGTCAGGAAAAAGATAACCCTGTTTGATCGCTTCGAACGCCGCGCTTCCCGACGATACACTTCTCCAATCACCGTTACAGGTTCGCCGGCAGATACAGACCGGCTGAGCTGTGAAATGGGAACGATGGTACTTCGATCAAGATAGCCGCGCGGAAAGTAGAAAAGAAGGTCGTTGACAGTGCGGATCCCGATGCCCTCCAGGGCTACCGCACGCTTGGGGCCAATTCCGCGGAGGAATTGGACCGAGGATAAACGATTCGACGTCCGCAGCTGCCTGTTCATTGGAAATTCCTGAATGCACCAAATATGCATCATAAAGAGGAAATTCCAAAGCCCTCAAGTACCAGCCCTCACGACACGCCTCTTAGGTTAACGCGGTTGAAACGCCCGGCTCCAAAAACACCACTCTGGATCTCATTGCTTGGGGCAAATGTTTCCGCATCTGCTCAGGGGTTCCCGTCAGCAGCGGAAATGTTCCGTAATGCATGCCGATAACCTTCTTGGGCTTGATCATCTCACAGGCCCTGGCCGCCTCACGCGGGCCCATCGTAAACAAATCTCCAACCGGGAGAAGGGCAAGATCAGGTTTGTGAACTTCCCCGATGAGCTTCATATCTCCGAAGAGCGCAGTGTCGCCGGCGTGATACACCCGGTAGCCGTTTGCAAATTCTACCACGTACCCGGCTGCTTCGCCGCCGGGGAGGGGAGGGCTCTCGTTGTCAATATCAGAGCTGTGTCTCGCATCGACCATCGTTACGGTTACGCCGTCGGACTTCAGTGATCCTCCTTTGTTCATCCCTTGAACATTGGTAAGCCCTTTGCCGGTCAGATAGAGACTGACCTCATGAATGGCGACAACCTTTGCGCCGGTTTTCGATGCCAGCTCAACAGTGTTTCCAATATGATCTCCGTGTCCATGCGTGATCAATATCAGTTCGATTTTTCCCACTTCTTTTGCGCCTGGCGGCGCCTTCGGATTGTCAAGCCACGGATCGATGAGAACGCAAACGCCGAGTGGCAATTCGAGAAGAAAAGCCGAATGACCGAACCATGTTACCGATAATTTTGGAGTTTTCATGGCGGGGCCTCATAAGTAAGATAGATGGTAGGGAATCGGAAATCTGGTAGCTCTAATCTGCAATCTGAAAGAGAAAAGAGCAAGAGAAGATCGTCGGAGATCTCTGAATTTAGGAAGCAGTCGCAAGTTTCCCCGCTGGGGGGAAAATGCCAACGTTAAAGAAAAACGCCGGCAGTCCAGGAAACGGACTACCGGCGCACTGGGAGGAAAGGCCGTTCGGCCTCAGGTTAACACTTTCTTGACAATCTTGAGCAAATCGTCGACATCGAACGGCTTGGTAACATAAGCCGTTGCACCGAGGTTTCGTGCCCTCTGCTGACTCGACGTATCGTCAAGCGCCGTCAGGCAGATGAACGGTATGTCTGACCGTGTCGGCCTCTTCCTGACTTGCTCCAACATGGAAAATCCATCAAGCTTCTCCAGCCTGATATCCGAGATGATCAGATCCGGATTGAATCCGGGCATGACCGTCAATGCTTCTTCGGCAGATGTGGATTTGCGGACCGAGAATCCTTCCTCTTCCAGAACTGTAGCAAGGACGTTGACCAGCATTTCCTCATCTTCCACGAGAAGGATGTGTTTCATGGGAGGAATCCTCCGTGGTTGATGCGTGCCCTTCGGGCATCTCAGCGAAAGGTAGAAGTTGCAGGGGTCGCAGGATATGACGAAGGACACACGAAACAAGTGTGTTAGCGCCGACTTCCGGAACCTTACGCAATACTTAGAGATGTGCAAGATTCACGCCATGGTATATTAGTGAATTTTGGTGATTTTTAGCAAACGGATTGGAGTCGATTTCCTCCGATTGTAGAAGTTACAATCTGCTCCTCTTTCCCAGATAGGCAATAGAGATCGACTGTGGTTAATTCTTTACAAGGCAAGGACTTAACTGATTGAAACTCCGGGAAAAATTTTCTGGTACCCCCTCTAGCTTTGGTATGCCGTTGGAGCTTCAAGGGGCATGGAACGTCGAATTGGCTACGGAATCCAGCTAAAGATCATCAAGTGGGCGCTCTTCTCATTCCTTCTCATGCTTTTTTCCTCTGAATTCCTCAGAGGCGAGGCAATCCTGTCCTTGTCAGAGAGTGTCCGAAAACAATGTGGAAATTCGGCTCCGGAACGATGAACCTGTCGCGGCTCTTCAGTTCACTCTCCAAGCGTCGGCGGCTCTCCTGGACGGAATCCAGATCCATGGACGTGCGGCAGAGAACGCGTGGACGCTGCTGTTTCACACGCTCGACGATTCCACGATGAATGTTATCCTGATGAGGACCGGTGCTGCCTCTCTCGCTTCCGGCAGCGGATCCATTGCTTCTCTCTCCGTGAAGTCGGTCAGTTCTCCCGCACGTCTCTCCTTTTCCCGCATTGTCGTGGCCAGCCCAACTGCTGAGTCGATCGCATCACGCGGCGAGGACCTCATCTGGGATCTTCCCCAACTTGCGGCGTCATTCCAGCTCGGCCAAAATTACCCCAATCCATTCAATCCGTCCACAACGATTCCCTACCGGCTGGACCGGCCGGATCACGTGCGTCTTTCGATCTTTGATGTCACGGGAAGAGAAATTAATCGGGTCATTGACCATTACCAGCCCGCCGGATCGTACTCGATTACGTGGAGCGGAGGCGATGCCTTTGAAAGGCAAGTCCCCTCAGGGGTGTACTTTGTGAGATTTCAGGTGGGAGCAAACGAGGTTGTGGGGAAAATGATTCTTGCCCGATGAGCCGGGATTCGCTTTCAAAGAGATGCCCCGGCTCTCTTGCGCTTGTCCAAGTGCCGGGTTCTATTCCGATGGTGCCGATTTCTTCTGAGTCAACAACAAAGCCGACACACCGACAAGCCCCGCGATCACAATCGCTGTCACAAGATGATCGCCGTTTTCCTGCTTCATGCGGACAGGCGCGGTTGGCGGCGGCATCGGCCTTCGAGGGCGGCGATACCGGTCCCATTCTATCGGATTGACCGACGTCACCTCGAACTCAAAAAAATAGTCCCGTACCTCCGAGCCGGATTTGATCGGCATAAACAGCGCGATTCTCGCCCCCTGGTTTTTCAGGATGCGACGTCGTATCGAGTCGGAATGACGATCGGTTGTCGGCAGGAGGTCACGTTCCTGCCAAGCAGTACCATCAAAGTAAACATTCCCCGAAGGAATCGCCAGGTCAATGACGTACCCATTCGGAAGGATCGTAGGGACCGCAAGATCACGCGGGTTGTCGAGATAGAGCGTGCGTATGCTGCGAGCGGTATGATACTGCCCCTTCACTCCGACGGACACGCTGTCCCAAAGAATGTTCATCGGCTGATCGGACCGATTCTGGAGCTTGAAACGAATGGCGCCCTGATCAATACGAAACAGTATTCTGATACTCTCATCCTGGTAGGAAAGGCGTGAGCCGGAATTCGGCGATACCAGCGCGTCGTGGTACCGATACTTAGTACCGAAGGTGGAACGAAGTTTGGAGGCTGTGCTGCATCCCGCCAGGAGAATGACCACCAAGACAGCAACGGTGAACAGCCGGGTGAACGTCATGAAGCCTGCCCGTGAAATGTCCGTAATGTTTTCAACGAACAGAATCGATGCGGGAGGACATCACTCGTTCGCGGAAATCGGTGAGTTTATCTCTTCTTTTTCAGCGTTATGATCAAATCCCGAATCGTCTCGACAAAGGCCTCGTATCCCAAGGGGCCAGTCGGTTGCTCCGCCGCCCATGATTCGTCCGCCACGGTCCCCGGATATCTCAGCCGACGGAAAAGGCCCTTGTTGTTAAACGCGTTCGCAACCTGTTTGATCCGGGAGGAATCATCGTCCTGAATGAGGAATTTCCCCTGCCCTTTTCCCACCGTGCTCGTCATTCCGACCTTGCTTGGGGGGTACAACATCACCAGCAATTCTTCCCCAATTTTAAACCGCGGAACGCCTTCGGGATAGAACGAGCGTCCGTCCGCCTCCCCGCCGTACTGCTTGATTCGAACCGTATCGGTTTCCACGCCGAACAGGGCGTCTGTCACTTCAAAGGTATAATATGTGACATAGAGATTCATTTGATCTTTCCGGCCCGTCTCGACACCGATGACCTTTCCCGCAAAAATCATTCCCGACTGATCCACGAGCCGCTCAATATTCAGGGGGGAAATTCCCTGTGGAGAGCCTCCTGCAATAAAGGTACCAAGGAAGCCCGCAACCATCGAGCCGACAAATGCGCCAGTCGCCATCAGTCGACTCGATCCTCCCGGTGCGCCTTTGCAGCCTTGACAAAGTCGCGAAATAGCGGATGGGGATTGATTGCTCTGGATTTCAGTTCAGGGTGGAACTGCCCGGCCACAAACCAGGGATGATCCGGCAATTCGACAATTTCCACCAGCGAATTATCCGGCGCCACGCCGCTGAGCACCATCCCATGCTCATTCAAAGTCTTACGGAATTTGTTATTGACCTCGTAGCGGTGACGATGGCGTTCATGGATCAGTTCTTTCCTGTATGCTGCGTAGGCTTTCGTCCCTTTGGTTAAAACACACGGATACGCTCCCAGGCGCATCGTTCCGCCCATGGTTTTCACCTTCTTCTGGTCGATCATCAGGTCAATGACGTTCTCTTTCGTTTTTTTGAACTCCGTACTGTTCGCAACAGTGAGCCCGCAGACGTTGCGGGCGAATTCTATCACGGCGCATTGCAGTCCCAGACAGATTCCAAAAAACGGAATCTTGTTTTCCCGAACGAAGCGGATCGCCTCGATCTTTCCCTCCACTCCCCTCTCGCCAAAGCCTCCGGGAACCAGCAATCCGTCAATTCCCTGAAGATGTTTCTCTCCGCCCTCTCTTTCAATCTCCTCGGCTCTCACCCATTTCAAATCGACGCGGACATCGTTCTCCGCCCCCGCATGAACAAAGGATTCATTGATGCTTTTATAGGCGTCGAGGAGATCGGTGTACTTGCCGCAGACACCGATGGTGACCCGTCCGGCGGGATTCTGAACCCTTCGGACAAACTGCATCCAGCGCCGGAGGTCGGGCTTGCCGCATTTCAAATCGAGTTTTTCAATGACAATCTCATCGAGCTTTTCCCGCTCAAAGACCAACGGCACCTCGTAGATGGAGCTCACGTCCCTTCCTTCGACCACTGATCGCGGTTCCACGTTGCAAAAGAGAGCGATCTTTTCCCTGAGATCAAGAGAGAGCGGACGCTCGGAGCGGCAAATCAGCACATCGGGCTGAAGTCCGATTTCGAGGAGCGTCTTGACGCTGTGCTGCGTGGGCTTCGTCTTCAGCTCCCCGGCAGACCGGATGTACGGGACAAGGGTCACATGAATATTGACCGCATTCCGATGACCCACATTCAGCGTGAACTGGCGAATCGCTTCAAGAAACGGGAGACTTTCGATGTCACCGACCGTCCCCCCCACTTCGACGATGATGACATCATATCGTCCGGACGACGCCACGCTTGAAATCCTCCGCTTGATTTCATCGGTGATGTGAGGGATCACCTGCACCGTCGCTCCGAGGTAGTCTCCGCGCCGTTCCCGTGAAATCACTTCGTAGTAAATCTGTCCGGTGGTGGCGTTATTCTGCTTCGTCATGCTGACATCAAGGAACCGCTCGTAATGGCCGAGATCAAGATCTGTTTCCGCCCCGTCATCGGTCACATAGACTTCGCCGTGTTGAAACGGATTCATCGTGCCGGGATCAACGTTGATGTACGGATCGAATTTTTGAATCGTCACTCGTAACCCCCGGGACTTGAGCAAGAGGCCGAGTGAAGCGGCCGCGATCCCCTTTCCGAGCGACGAGACGACTCCGCCGGTGATAAAGACATATTTCACGCGGTTTCGTCTCATGGCGATTCCTTCACGGGAAGCGGTTGAGAAGAAGACTTGAGAATTTTAAGCACCCTGTTGACGTCATTCGCGGTATCCACAGGAATGCTGTCGAGGGTGGTAAGGCCCACGGCAATTGTTTCCCCGGCTTCCAGGATTCTCAACTGTTCCAATTTTTCCGCACGTTCGAGGGCAGATTCCTGCAATCCGGCAAACACGGCAAGAAACGTGCGACGAAAGACATAGATGCCAATATGCTTCAGGAACGTCGCCCGCCCAAGCCACTTGAGCTGATCTTCGTCATCCCTGACGTGGGGAATGGCGGATCTGGAGAAATAGAGGGCATGTCGGTGCTTGTCGAGCACGACCTTGACGATGCCCGGATTGAGGAGCTCATGCAGATCATCGATCTTCTTCGCCAGCGTACCTACGACAGCCGAGGAATCATTCAGCAAGGTCTGAACCGCCTGATCGATCATTTCCGGGGCGATCAGCGGTTCGTCTCCCTGGATGTTGACGAAAATATCGCCCTTCATTTCTTTGGCCACAGCTGCGACCCTGTCGCTCCCGCTACGGATCTCGGGCGAAGTCAGAACCACCTCGCCCCCGAAGGCCTTCACTGCCTTCTCAATCCGGCCATCGTCGGTGGCCACAACGATCCGGTCAAGGAGCCTGGCCTGTTGTGCTTGCTCGTATACGCGCTGCACAAGGGATTTTCCCAAGAGATCAATCAGCGGTTTTGCCGGCAACCGCTGTGATCCATAGCGCGCAGGAATGACGGCAATGATGTGGGGTTTACTTGGCAAGTCTTGTTTCCTTCCTCGTCCTCTTACTCAGTCCATCTTCTTCTTCTGGGGTTTCTTGAATTCCGCTCACGCGTTCCAAAGCTAAACGCAGAGGCGTGGAGGTCGCACCTGCCCGGCCTCGGTTGAACCAACAGGCAGGCGGGGAGAAATCGCAGAGTGTTTCAGCTCCCTTTCTCCCCGATCACTTTCGGCACCTTAAAGAACTTCTCCGTTCTCGAGGGCGCGTTTTGCAGCGCCTCCTCCGGTGTGAGTCCCGATTCGGCCTTATCCTCCCGGAACCGGTTGCTCAGTTCGATGACATGCGAAAGCGGCTCCACGTTTTCGGTATCAAGCTCCTTGAGCTTCTCCACATAATTGAGAATCTGATTCAGCTGATGTGTAAATTTTTCTTTCTCCTCGTTTGAGAATTCCAGCTTTGCCAGCGCGGCAATGTGTTCAACGTCGTTCACTGTTACGGCCATCGGATCCCTTTCATGGTTCCACAAAATTCCTGGCAATCACAGTCCGCACCTCCTCCATCAGCAACTTTTCCCGTTCACGTCCCTCGGTTCCGATCGTTTCAATCGGTTTTTCGAGGACAATCTCAATATCGGCAGGACGAACAGCGAGCGATCCCTTGGGGAGGATTTTGAAGCTATAGTTGATCGTCACGGGGATAATCGGCACTCCGGACCGCGCGGCCAGCGTGAACGCACCCCGCCGAAAGGGCTGCAGTTTCCCATCCCGCGTCCGTGTCCCTTCCACAAACAACAGCAACGAAGCGCCGGTCTTCATTTGTTCCACAGCTTTGTCCAAACCCCGCATGGCGTCTTTCGGGTTCGACCGGTCAACCGCGATGTACGGTCCATATTTCAGCGCCCATCCCCAGATTGGGACATAGGTCAGTTCCCGTTTCAGCATGATACGAATGTCGTCGGGAATCCCCACAATAGTCGCCGGGATGTCGAACCAGCTTGCATGATTTGCCGCATAGATGTAATGCCTGTCTTCGTGGAGATGTTCTAGCCCGCGCATCTGGACCCTGATCCTGAAAATCCAAAGAATAAAGCGGGACCATAACCGCGCACACCCATGGTACGTTCTTCCGCTCCGATCGAGAGGAACCGAAATGAGCGCGGCAAGCGAAAGCGGAATCGCCCCCAGCACAACAATGATCCCTTTGAGAATCGTCAGCATAAGAGCTCACAATCTCTCCACAGCCTGAATCCGTTTCTCAATCGAAGGATGGCTGTGAAAAAGAAACTCAATCAGGGGATGCGGCGATGGATCGGCAAGATTGACGCGAGCAAGCTTCTGCAAAGCGTTGATAAAAGACTCTTTTTTCCCTGTTGTTCGAATCGCGTAACGGTCCGCCTCGCGCTCGAAGGCCCGCGAGACCACGTTGCCCGGAGGAGTCGTGACAAGCGAATACAGGCCGAGCCACAATCCCAGCAGCGGCAACGCGGCGATCGTATCAACCGAACCCAGGCCGAACCAGGACAGACTTTCTTCGTAGAGCACCGCGGTGAGGAACAAGCCCGCGAACGTGCTCAGGGCCCCGATCAGCATCATGCTCCGGAGGTGGTGCAGCTTGAAATGTCCGAGCTCGTGAGCGAACACAGTTTCGATCTCATCGTCGGTGAAGTTTGCGATCAGAGTATCTCCCAGAACGATGCGCTTCGATTTCCCAATCCCCGTGAACGCCGCATTCGCTTTCTTCGTGTTCTTGCTCATATCAAAAACGAATACCCCCGAAATTTTCATACCGACCTTATCACACAGAGCGATGATGCACTCTTTCAGATTCCCTTCTTGGAGAGAACGGAATTTGTAAAAAAGCGGAAAAATAATGAGAGGGGCAATTCTCGCAAGCAAGACGGAAAAAGCGAAAATCAGAATGCCCACGGGGATCCACCAAAGAGATCCGAAATTCCGAAGAAAATAGAAGAGGGCGAAAAGAAGAGGCACCGTCAAACAAATTCCCACCAACATTCCCTTTAATCCCTCCCAAAGCCATTTCCTCAATGTCTGGTTCGAGAGCCCAAACTTGTGTTCGAGAGAGTATCCGGAAGCATAGCTGAGCGGAAACGTCAAGAGAGTTTCGAGCGTGCCAAAAAGAAGGGCAAAACCAAGGAGCACGAGATAGTCGTGAGACACAAGGCTCCGGACCGTTTCTTCCATCCGTGAGGTCACCCCCAGGGCAAGGAGAAGAAGAGTAAATAAGAATATCAGGGCCGATCGGAAAAGATCGATGAGAAGCTTGAGACGGCTGTACTGTTTTGCGGAGTCGGGTTTGGCGGAGAGGGGTTCTTTTTTGGGGAGATTATCCTCTTGAAGCGAGGGGGCGGGCGCCGGAGCTTCCTGGGTGCTTCGGTCAACTATACAATGAACGAATCCGGCACGCTCCATCAAGAGAGGGTATGAACAGGGGTGAAATCATCAGTGGTTTTTCTAAAATACCAAACGTGGGGGTTAAAAGCAACGGACAAGCAGGACAAAAAAAAGAGAGCCCGGATGGGCTCTCATTCTTTTGGCCGGGGCAGTGGATTTATTATAGTTTGTAGGCCACACCGACCGTCACAAATCCCGCTCCATATCCGAGTTCTCCGTAGAGTGCAAGACGAGGATTCAAGTAGTACCTGCCGCCGCCGTAGAATCCGAACAGCATATAACTTGTTCCGGCAGAGAAGCCGAACCCTGCTGTGCCCGTTTCACTCACAGAAACGATGTTGTACCCCAGGAGCACGCCTCCATAGGCATCCCACGTGCTGTTGTTCTCGAGGAAATGGTAGGCGCCTCTTGCGCCGAACAAGATATATGAATACTTCCATTCCCAACCAAAGCCCGAGAAGGTCGACCCGGAATAGCCCACCAACCCGCCGAGTGAAATCTTGTCTTCGAACCCGAATTCATAACCTGCGGTAATGGGGGGAATCGTCGCGTCGCCGAAAACGCCGGCGAGTCCGAAACCAATTCCGCCGTGAATGAGATTACTCCCCTTCATATATGCGTTCTGACCGAAGCTGACGCTACAGATGAACGTCAAAACAGCAATCAATGCAAGCGTTCTTTTCATACAAGTCTCCCTGTTGACAGAAAAAATGAATAAGATCTCACAGCTTCCGCGGAACACAACTGCCCGAAAAAAGCCAACGTCAGTACCCCGAACAACATTTCACAGAAGTCAAGACACCTCCTTTCCCGATAGAGAGGGTTTTCCGCCGGCCGCAGTCGAGTCCATGGAAGAGTATAAACAAAACGCATCCGTTTGTCAAGAATGAAAAGACAGGCCTATTCATAAATCAGATATTTGTCCCTCTTGATCGCGAACTTCGCCCGTTCCACATCTATGATCCGGAGGAGATCGTCAACATTGCGGTTTTCAGTGAGCATCCTGCGCACTTCCTCCGTTCCATTCACTTTATCGAACATTTGAATGCGTTCCGGGCGGGCGCGTTCAAAGATATTCCGGTCAGGATATAACCGATAGAGAGCCTCAAGAATCGAGAACTGCACGACAGCAAGATCAAGCCGATCACGATCCGTAACGTGGATTTGTATGCCGCGGTAGGTCTGACCTGTCGTGTCGAAATAGAACGGTTTGTAGGTAAGAGGTCGAAACTCAACGCCCTGGATGCCCTGAGCTTTAAGGTACCGCGCCAGCTCGGGGCCGTCAATCCACGGAGCTCCGACCAACTCAAAGGGAAGCGTGTAGCCGACTCCCTGATTGGCCGTGCCCAGCTCGCCCAGCAAGCCTGTCATAACATAAAATAAAGGCGTTGACGCGTGCGGAATATGAGGCGAAGGCGGAACCCAGGGGAGCCCCGTTTCATCCCACCACATCTTCCGGTTCCATCCCTCTATCGGGATCACGGTGAGCTCGCAGCGCTTTCCGTTGTTCAGCCATCCCTCCGCGTTGATCATCTGAGCCAGTTCTCCGGCAGTCATTCCGTACACGTACGGGATCGGATACATCCCCACGAAGGATTTGTGCCGCAGATCGAGCATCGTACCCTCCACGCGCACGCCGGTGAGAGGATTCGGCCGATCGAGCACCATAAACGCAATGCCATTTTCCGCAGCCGCCTCCATGGCATACCCCATGGTGGAAATATACGTGTAGGATCGAACGCCGATATCCTGGATGTCATAGACAAGCACGTCGAGCCCCTGAAGCATCTGCGCGGTCGGTTTGCGATTCTTTCCGTAGAGGGAATAGACCGGGAGTTTGGTTTTCTCGTCTGTGTAGTTCTCGACGTATTTCCCCGCTTCGACATCACCCCGAACCCCGTGTTCCGGACCAAACAACGCTGCCAGCCGGACTCCCGGGGCGACATAGAGCACATCAATCGTCTGTTGAAACGACGATGTAATTCCGGTGGGATTGGTGATCAGGCCGACGCGCTTTCCCTGCAGTTCCTTGAAACCTCCATCGCGTAACACCTCGATGCCGACTTTGACATTCGGTTTCTTCCCTCCGGAGGTGTGCGAGAGGGAAAACGGAATAAAGAGAGGACAGATAAGAAGAAGAATGCGTTGGAGTTTCATATCTTTTCTCTGTAGGAGGTC
>JACPLA010000032.1 GCA_016186715.1 Ignavibacteriales bacterium
ATTTCGTCCAGGTACTCATTGAGCAGTTCAACCAATCCTTCCGGATGGTTCGAAAACTGCTCAGAAATCGTCGTAAAACTTGCAATATCAGAGAAGAAGACGGTTAATTCCCTCCGGTCGCCGCCCAGCTTTGCTTTTTCCGGATTGCTTACCAGGTCGTTCACAACCGCCGCACTGATGTAGTGGCTGAACACGTTCTTGATCAGCGCCTTCTGTTGCCGCTCAGACAGATACTGATAAACGGCTGTGCCGAAGTAGCAAAAAACAACGGCAACGCTCGGATTCACAATATTGATCAACATGTTGGAGCCGGTGAACATGAAGACCGAAAGCTCGAAGATTCCAAAAACGAGGAGAAGAACCAGTAAAACCACACCAACTTCGGCGAGAAAGGTATACTTTATCTTGATCTGTTTGAGCCGGAGCAATCCGAGAAAAACAAGCACAGAAAGCAGGAGGATCAGCGAGACTTCTGTGGCCGTTTCGGGGACAATGACGTAGTCTTGATCAAGAATGTTCTGAATGGCAGTGGCATGAATCTCCACCCCGTTCATCAGAGTAGTGCCGTCGGGGTTCTTGATGGGAATACTATGATAGTCGCGCTCTTCCGGCATGACCGATCCAATAAGCACGACCTTGTCTTTAAAGAGCGTGGCCGTGGATTCGTCAAACAAATCCAGGTCGATCCCCATTTCCAACTCGTCCTTTGTTTGGAACTCGTTGTCGTCGATGGCTTGCGAGAAAGAGATATAGGGAATCGTGCGGTTGGGGCCGTAGTAATTCAAAAGCATGGAGCGTTCGTCATACTTCGGAATAATCCGATACGCCCCTTCCACCGTTCCGATGAGAATGTAAGTGTCCGTGATCTCGGAGGTGAAATTAGGATCCAGTCGAAAGTGACGGTTCAGGGTCGCGAACCCAAACGTAGGGGTCAGAAAGTCCCCGATGGTGATCATGGGAAAGTACCGGCGGGCGACGTCATCACGATCCTTGATGATATTGACGACGCCGACCCGCTTGTTGGCATCATAGAAAACGTTGCTGTACGATCGCTCGATTGAGCGGACATAAGCCCTTTCTGTTGTTTGACCCTCGATGGACTTGACCGCGAGGATGACGTTATCGTACTGCTGCAGAACGGTGCGCAGCTCCTCATCCCCGTCACGGGCCGTCTCAAACGTGATATCAAAGGCTATCGCCCGGGCGCCGGCGCGGTTCAGGTTCCTGATCAAATGGGCATAGTAACTGCGCGGGAAGGGAAACGGCTCCGGCATCGCGCGGCTGTCTTCCTCTGAAATGCCCACAATGATGACGTCTCCGCCTGTCGTAAAATCCTTCACTTCACCGGTTGAGGCAAGGCGGTCGTACCGGCTTTGATACCTGTAATCAAGGGTAAGGAGCTCAACCTTCTTGAGAAAATCGATGTCGAGAAGAAAACCGACAATGACGACAAGCAGTCCGATCCCCAGTCCCGTCCCAGCCTTGACGAAAACGGGGAGGACTTTCTTCTTGAAATCATATCCGGTCATGAGAAATCCTTCAGAAGTTGAAGCGGTACATCAGGCTTGCGATCGTGTCGTCCGCCTGGGATGAATTTTGAATGAAATTCAGAAAGAACTCCAGATTGTGCCGCTCATTGAAGATGTAAAGCGCGCCCGTCTGAAAGTTGACCCGATTGATGGAGCCAAAGATGGGAATGACATCCGCTGCAAGCCGGAGTTTATCTCCAAGGAAACGGTATCGTGCGCCGACAGAGATGGAAGTGTAGTCGAAGCTGTTGACGGAGACAACACTGTCCTGGCCGGCCACCGTGTAAGTCTGAAAATTATTCTGGTTGTTGCTGATGGAGAAGCCAACGACGGTTTGAAGCGGAATGCGGTACTCGGTGGACCAGTTCAACTGAAAGAACAAATTCTTTTGATCCGCCTTAAAGAAGGTTCTGTCCTTTTTGTCGGCGACGCTCACACTCAATGAAACGTTCTGCCTATTTCCCATTGCAACGAAGTCGTAGTTTCCGCCGAAAAAGAAGCGATTGGTCGTTTCATCGGCAAACTTTGATTGTTCGGAACTATCCGGATCAAAAATATCGTACTCGGCGATCCGGTCATTGAACCCGTAGCCGAGGGTGAAAGCGGGGAAATTGCGCGGGCTGACGGTGAGCGAAGAGTTGAAATTGTTGAAGTTCGTCGTGCCCTGTTTTGTGTCGGCCGTGTTATCGTTTTTCCTTTCGTAGGAAACACTCAGGTACACCCGGTTGTCAAACATCCTGATACGGTCGGAAACCATGAATCCTTGAATATCGGTTTGCAGAAAGTCGTTTCCGAAAGATTGGTAGGAAGCTCCCCTCCGGAAGAATGCGGCAAAGATATAGTTGTTGAAATAGTTCAGCGTGAGGGCACTCTCAAAGGCGACGCTTGGTAAACCCTGGCCCACAGGATTCGTCGGGAAGAGAAACTCGTTGATAGTAATGATCCGTTCCGCAATCTTACCGATTTTCTCAAGATTATCCCCGGTCTCCTGGTCCTGCTGTTTCAGCTGATCATAATCTGCCTGGCTGAAACTTCCCCCTGAGATATCGGTGTTGGTCAGCGAGAGGCTTGCCTGGGATTCCCATTTGAATCTCTCGTCGTCGAGGGCTACACGGAAGTCGGTTCCTACGACAAGATTCTCTTGAGGGAGAGTGGCTCTCAACACGGAACCTATATCATCCTTTGCTTTGACAAAGCCGATGCCAAACTGAGTTCCGTCGTATGAGCCGAAGCTTGTGCGCACGGCAAGGAAATTGCGCTTAAAGCTCCCGCCGGTATAAAACTCATATGTTGTGTCCTGAAGGAGCCTGCTATTCCGCGGAGGCACGGTGGTTGACGTGTCGATGGCCGCAACGCTGTCGATGAGTCCTTCAATGCCCCGAGCCGTTTCTCCGAGAGAGACGTCGATGTTGATCACGCCAGTTGCCAGGCTGCCCGTGAAACCGCGCACACGCTTTCCGCTGATCATCAAGCTGGGAAACCGCGGATAGGCATCTCCGTACTCGAGCCTCAGCCAATCTGTCTGGGCAAAGATATTGAAACGGTTCTGAGGTTGGACGGTGGGCTTGTCCTGATTGTCGAGGTGCATGAGTCCGCCAAACGTGAATACGCTGTATTCGGCGTTCGCGCGCAGGTCCCCACGGAGATACGTTGCACTACCCGAGGCAAGCGCCTCGTTTCTGAACTCGGCCTGGCCGTCCACGCGTCCGCGGAATCGTGTCTCTTCGGCAGCAAGTGCAGCGGCCGTCGAAAGCATGAAGCTCTGTTGAATCGTATGATATTGATTTCCGGCTGTGTCGACAAGTTCGATCCTGATCGAGTGCTGACCCACGGCCAGGGGAAAAGTGAAATTCTGGGGAGAGTAGATCAGGAGATCATCTGACAAAACAGCTTCTTTGCTGACGTCAATACCGTCGAGGAAAACCTTTGTTGCCTTTGGATCAACCGCCGGCGTCGCATAGAAAAAGGAAATGACGATTCCAAGGTCTTCAAGGGCAACCGCGCTTCCCGGCACGGGACTCATCAGCCGAACTTCAAGATCCTTGGGATCGGGTTCTTTGATCGGAATCTTCAACGGGTTAATTTCCGGGTTCTGTACGGGGTACGTCTCGATTTTTCCCCCCACCATGATAACACGCACATAGTACTCGATGTACGGTGAAACAACTTCCTCTGCAGGAACGGATACAGAGGCTGCTCTTCCTTGAATCATCATCTCGAGCTCCCTGAACTCGCTTTGCCCAAACGGTCGATAAACAAACAGCGCCTGAGTGACCCCGACATTCTGAGTCAGATCGACCGTTACGCTCAGAGGCCTGTTTTCATTGGCCTGGCCAAGGGAGACCTTGGAAACAATAGGAACAATCTGGCCGAAAGCGATATCGGAGAAGATGGTCGTGAGGAACGCGACAACGAAAAGCCACCGTGAGGGGTTCATGATAGAGTCCCTTCTGTTGGTAAGGATCGACGTGGTGACAGGAAAAAGAAACGGCAGGTTTCGTGTTTGAAACCTGCCGCAAAATGTAGGGAATCTCAGAGTTGAATGCAACCGGTGGAGAACAATACTCCGGATGTGTTATTCCTCCCACTCCAGAATGACAGTTTTGGGGTTACCGTTTTGATCTTCTCCTGTGATCCGGAGCTGCCGACGCGTCTTCTGTTCCTCCTCCTCGTCCTTTTCTGCGTCGCTCTGCTCGTCATTTGTCGAAGGACGGACGATCAGGTTGCCGGCAAGGTCGGCAATTCCCGTTTGTCCGGCACCAAGGTCTTCGGATCTGTTGGAAACGAGATTCAGCAGATTCAGCAAACCGGTCAGCATGATATATTTTGAGACGGAATCGGTTTGTCCCCAGGTACCGCTCGTGCCGCGGATCGATGCAACGGAGATCGGAGAGGTGAAACGAAACTGTTCTTTCGACTGTTTGGTCACTTCGAACTTGATATTCCCCCGGGTCATATGAACCTGACGATCGAGGATCTCTTTTCCCTGAACCTCGCCTTTGATTTCGGCGATCGATTTTTCCCGGACGACCAGCTTCGACAAATCC
>JACPLA010000049.1 GCA_016186715.1 Ignavibacteriales bacterium
CAGGAAAGTCGTTGAACTCAAAGACTTTGTCCACGCCATGGGATTCGTCGGTTCGGTCGCCCTCCTTGCCGAGAAGCTGAATCATCATCCCGACATTGACATCCGATGGAGCAAGGTCACGCTTGTTCTTTCAACGCACAGTGCCGGGGGACTCACTGAAAACGACTTTGCTCTGGCCAAAATGATCGACGAGCTATGAACGAGGAACGTATTGCAAAACTCAAGCGCCTGCTCGACCAGGATCCTGGCGACTCGTTCACACGGTATGCGCTCGGTCTGGAGTTTGCCGGAAAAGACGAGACCCGGCTCGCCATCTCGTTCTTTCAGGAGGTGATACGGCGAGATCCTACCTATGTCCCGGCGTATCAGCAACTCGGATATGCGTTTCAGAAGCTTGAACGGAGGAACGACGCAGTCGAAGTACTCCGTCGCGGCATTGAGGTCGCAACAAAACTGAACGATATGCATGCCCGGAATGAAATGGAGGAAGCTCTGAACGAGCTCGAGCCGTAATCCCCACCTGCCGGTATTCCTCCAGTTTTGTGATTTGTGAGTTCCTTCTTGGCTATTGTTTGCGATTTGTTTTTTGATTCTTGCTAATTATCTGTCTGATCTTATTTGGTACTACGCCAAGTTTTCCCTATCTTGCCCCCCGCGCTGAGATCACAAAATGCCCGGCAGAATTCCCAAAGACAAGATCCTCGAAATATTTCGCGAAACCGAGGCCTTGCTTGACGGACACTTTCAGCTGACCTCCGGACTGCACAGTCCGCAGTACTTTCAATGCGCCCGGGTTCTCCAGCACCCAAAGTACCTCCACCTCTTCGCCGGAGAGATTGCAAAGCATTTCGAATACGGTGAAATTGATGTTGTTCTCTCCCCGGCTCTCGGGGGTATCGTCGTGGGGACCGAAGTGGGGCGGCTTATGGGGGTGAGAACCATGTTCTCGGAGCGAAAAAACGGAGTCATGGACCTCCGGCGCGGATTCGAACTCCGGTCCGGCGAACGGGTCCTCGTGGTGGAGGATGTCGTCACCACGGGGGGATCTGTTTTCGAAGTCATCAACCTCGTCCAGAAAGCCGGGGCAACAGCGGCGGGTGTGGGCTTTATCGTCGACCGGAGCAATGGAGCCGCGAAATTCGAAACAAAACAGTTCTCGATTCTGCAAATGGACGTCGTGACGTACAAACCAGAGGACTGCCCGCTTTGCAAAGAGGGTATTTCTCCCGTCAGACCCGGCAGTCGGGGGACTGCGTAAAGTGAATCAACTCTGTTGTGATCATCGATGTATGAAGAATCCCACCAATGCAAAAACTCCCGCTTAAAATTCTTAAAAGCGAAACACGGTATACCGGAAAGGTCTTCGATCTGATTGTTGACGAAATTGAATACCCCTCGGGAAACCGCGGAATCCGGGAAGTCGCGCGCCATCCCGGCGGCGCCGTTGTCGTGCCGATGCTCGACGACTCCACGCTGCTTCTCATCCGTCAGTTTCGGTATCCGACCAGGGAAATGCTGTATGAGGTTCCGGCCGGAAAACTGAATGAGGGAGAAGATCCACTCCAATGTGCGAAGCGAGAACTTGAGGAAGAAACAGGGTTCACAGCAACATCATTCCGAAAACTGACTGCAATCTATACCACACCCGGGTTCTGCAACGAACAACTCCATTTGTATCTCGCCACCGGCCTGACGGAAACAGATCACGGGCAGCAGCTGGAGGAAGGTGAACAGAATCTCACGCTCGAACGAGTTCCCTTCGCCCGGGCAATCACCATGATTGAATCAGGCGCCATCGTCGACAGCAAAACGATTTGTGGAATTCTCCTGGCTGAACGCGTGCTGCGAAAATCATGAAGAACCCGGTTCCCGACGACCAATTCGATCAGTATCCTGCCAATCGGTTGTATCGCCTCGACATGAAACGGTGTCCGGTTCGGTCGTGCGGCGGAGAGCTGGCGGAACTCAGCTACTATGAACGCAACAACTGGGTCACCGTGGAATACAAGTGTAATACGTGCGGAAGAGAATTCACGGTGAAAGTGGAATGCTGACTCTCACACTCCCTTGAGACCTTGTTGAACGCCACCGAACTGATTCTCAAGAAACGCGAAGGCAAAAGCCTCACGGAATCGGAACTCCGCTTCCTTGTCCAAGGTTACGTGGACGGGAGTATTCCCGACTATCAGATATCCGCGTTCTTGATGGCCTGCTATTTTCGCGGCTTGGCAAAAGATGAGACCGCGACCCTTACGCGGCTCATGCTGCACTCCGGAACCGTGATAGACCTCTCGGATATCCCCGGAATCAAGGTTGACAAGCATTCGACCGGAGGTGTGGGTGACAAGGTCTCTCTGATTCTCGCCCCGATCGTTGCGGCGTGCGGAGTGCCTGTTCCGATGATTTCCGGACGCGGACTGGGCCATACGGGCGGAACGCTGGATAAGCTCGAATCGATTCCGGGATTCCGAAGCGGCCTCTCGATCGAGGAATACAAGAATGTCATCAGAAAGACGGGTCTTGTCATGATTGGACAGACCCGGGAAATCGTTCCTGCCGACAAGAAGATGTACGCCCTCCGTGACGTGACCGGGACTGTTGAGAGCATTCCTCTCATCGCCGCAAGCATCATGAGCAAGAAATTGGCCGAGGGCATTGATGCATTGGTGCTTGACGTGAAAACGGGCAGGGGAGCATTCATGCAATCCCTGGAACATGCGGCCGATCTGGCCAGGATCATGATCGATATTGGAGCCGAGTTCAACAAGGAAGTGCTCGCTTTCGTTACGGACATGAATAATCCCCTCGGAGTGGCGATCGGGAACTGGCTGGAAGTAGTTGAATCGGTGGAATGTCTGCGTAACACACGCGGGACCAACGATGCGTCTTCGGACCTCATGGAAGTCACGTACACCCTTGCGGGAGCTATGATCATGATAGGGAAGAAGGCAGGGACGATTCATCAAGGAATCACCAAAGCCCGTGAGGCGGTGCACGATGGAACGGCCTACGCCAAATTCCTTGAACTCGTGGAGGTTCAGGGAGGAGACCGGGACGCGATTACGAATCTCGAGCGCTATCCTGTCTCAAGGTTTTCTTTAGAAGTGAAATCGGCCGCCCGGGGAACTTTGCAGTCCATTGATCCCCTCGAATTGGGATTGACAGCCATCAGCCTTGGAGCCGGAAGGAAAAAGGTCGATGAAGCGATCGATCCAAAAGCGGGGATTCTGCTCAAAAAAAAGATGGGCGATTCAGTCCTGCCGGGGGACGTGTTGGCGATGCTCTTTACAGATCGTGAGGAGATTTTGCAAGAAGCCCGTGAACGGATCAGGAATGCCTTCCGAATTTCTCAACAGCCCGCGGCTCCCCCTCCTTTGATCGTTTCCATGATTGACCAAAAGGGACAACGATCCTGGCCGCCGAAATAGGAACCCCGTTCGCTACTCCGCCTCTTAGTACAAGAACATCGGTTTACCCAGCAGATGGGCGACTTTCGGCCTGTACTGCTCCACATCGTAGAGGACGTCGACGTCCACCCGCTTCACGCCCTGCGTAATCGTTTCAATCGGCACGGTTGTGTATTTGCCATCCTGGAGAGCCACCATCCTGCCGAATTGTTTTTTCAGAATAAGATCCGTTGCGATGTTGGCATAACTGAAAGCGACCATCCGGTCGAGGGCGTCCGGCTCTCCGCTCCGCATCAAATAGGCCACCTGTTGGTAGACCGTATCGACATTCACCCTCCGTTTGATGTGTTCCTCGGTCAGCACGCCGATGCCTCCGAGCTTCCGGTGACCGAAAGCGTCCTCGGGGCCCGTCTCGATCACACGGCCACCCTTCATCTGTGCCCCTTCTGATATCGTCATGATCGCATAGTTGCTGGGATTTGCAGACTTGTCATGAGCAAGCAGGTCAGCCAGCTTATCAGGGTCAAAAGGGACCTCAGAAATGATGGCCCTGTCGACGCCCGAAAGGTAGGAGGAAATCAAGGAGGTCTCCCCTGAATTCCGGCCAAACAACTCAACGACGGCAATACGTTCATGAGAGCCGGCAACGGTCCGTAACGACGTGATGAAATCGACGCTCCTCGTCACGGCTGTGGAAAAACCGATGCAGTAATCGGTGCCGAAAACGTCATTGTCCATTGTCTTCGGAATGGAAATCATCGGGAAGCCTTCCTTATGTAGCCTCACAGCATAGCTCTGCGTGTCGTCGCCGCCGATCGAAATGAGGGCATCCAGCTTCAAACGCTCGATGACCTTCAGCACATAGGGAGTAAAATCGACCTTTTCGTCCGTGTCCATCTTCGCATGCTCCGATGTTTTGAGAAAATCGGGGATCATGCTAACCTTCACTTTTGCGGGATTCGTACGGGAGGTGTGGAGGAACGTTCCGCCGGTCCGGTCAATAGTCCGAGTATTTCTCTTGTCAAGATTCACCAAGCATTCGCTATTGTCATCCTTCGAGATATCATATTCCAGAAGTCCCGCCCATCCCCTGCGGATCCCGATGACCTCGACATTGTGGTCAACGGCCCGGTACACCACCCCTTTGATGCAAGGATTCAATCCCGGCACATCCCCGCCGCCCGTAAGAATTCCAATACGCATAACGATCGACTTCCTTTTATTTCGTGTTGTCAGATCTTCAAAAATGCTCTTTCTAATGTATCGACAATCTTCTCTGTTTGCAACAGTCTTCGAACCGCAGGCAGGAGATCCGTTCCTTTGGTTGCGTCAGTCAGGAAAAGTTCCTATTTTCTTTCCGCGTTCCACTTGGCGAGCGCGCTCGATTTGACTTCGGGGAAGGAGCTGCGGATGAAAACAATCAATGAGATCCTGCAAGAGCGTCCGATCTATTCCGTTAACCGGGATCAGACGGTGATAGAGACCGTTCGTTACATGGCAGAAAAAAACGTCGGCGCCGTGCCGGTGATGAAGGAAAACAGGCTTGTGGGCGTCTTTTCGGAACGGGATGTCATCAAACGTGTGGTTGCACGCGGCCTCGACCCGGCAAAGGTCATCGTCGGCGAAGTGATGACGACAAAACTCGTGGTTGCAGAGGCCGATGAACACTATGAATCCTGTCTTTCAAAAATGCGGCAAGCTCACTGCCGACATCTTCCCGTTGTCCAGGAAGACAGGCTTATCGGCATGGTGTCCCTCCGGGACCTTCTCATGATCGATCTCGACGAGAAAGAGCGGAATCTCGAATATCTTCAGAGCTACATCTATATGGTGCCGCCCGGAACGGCGAAGAAATACGAAGAGCAGAAACCGTAACGAAAGGATTCTCCCCACACATGCCCACCGTCCGCTTTGTGAATGACTATAAGTCCCTCGATGTATTGCCGGGAACAAATCTGCGCAAAGCCGCGCTCAAGAGCGGAATACGCCTCTACAATCCGCTTCATCGGGTATTTCATTTCAATCTGAACCTTGGCCCTTTGATGATTCCTTGCGCGTCTGATGTGGTCGAGGTGTTCGACGGAAAAGGGGTCAACGCACGAACCCCCGACGAGGAAAGATTGATCAGCGGCAGACTTCTAAAACGGAAAGTCTCCCCCGCGCATCGGCTGGCGTGTATGGTTCAGGTGAACGGAGATATTTCAGTCCGCACGATGCCTGAACGTGAACTTGATATTCCGGAAACAAAGCGGCATCTCGGCTATTTCGCCGCACTCGCCCTGTTCATCCTCCTGATGCTCGTGACATTCGGAATCATGGCCCTGGATCTTGTGAAGAAGCTGTAAGGTCCAAGGTTCCCTCTGAAAACTGGATAGAAGTCCGACTTCTACCCTTGTGTCCCCCTGTAGAAGTCGGACTTCTACCTTTGTCGCGGGGCGTCGGGAGCCGAGAGGACCAACGTCTGACTTCTGACCTCTAACCCTCACCCTTCACTCTCTTCAACACCTCCACCATCTGCTCGTGAATAATCCCGTTTGATGTGAGCAGGCTTTTCCTGTGAATCGTGGAAGGAAATCCCTCAAGATCCGTAAATTTCCCCCCCGCTTCTTCAAGAATGAGCACGCCCGCAGCCATGTCCCACGGATTCAGTGTCACCTCCCAGTAACCGTCAAACCTACCTGCAGCCACGTAACATAAATCGAGTGCTGCCGAACCCAGGCGACGGACCGCCTGCGCGGCCATCAAAAAGTTGTTGAAATGCTGGACAACGTGACCGGGATTCGATCGGACATCGTACGGAAAACCCGTCACCACAAGGGCTTCAATTAACGTCCTGGTTCCTGAGACCCGGATCGGCCGTTTATTAAGGAACGCTCCCTTCCCTTTTTCAGCCGTGAACAATTCATCACGGTTCGGATCGTAGACCACTCCGAGGATCAACTCGCCACGATGTTCAAGTCCGATCGAAACGCAGTAAATCGGGAGTCCGTGCGTGAAATTCGTTGTTCCGTCAATCGGATCAATGACCCATCGGTAGTCTGACTTTGTCTCGTGACTCCCGGATTCCTCTGCAAGAAAATCGTGATTGTGATATCGTTTCTTGATCGTCCTGATGATCAACTCTTCGGCCTTTCGGTCGAGATCGGTCACAAGGTTGGTTTCCTGTCCCGATTTGCTTTCGACCTTCATCGCTCTGCCGGAGTGCATTTTGATCATCCGGCCCGCTTCCGTTGCCGCCTCAATGGCGAGATCGAGCATGTGTGTTCCTTTCTTGGCCACAAGATACAAAATAGTTTCCCTTAAGAAAAATTCAGTGAGCCGGCGCCGGTTTTTGGCGGAGCGGCGGAAGGGATCTGGTATGCGAGGAAGAAGCGAATGGGGCAGATCCTTCGTCGCCTGAAGGCGACTCAGGATGACTGGGCCTTTTTTTTGGAACTCTTACGGTTTCGGAAGCGAAGATCGAGCAGCGTTTCAGTTCATGTCAAGGACATATCAAACGTCTCTTCCTTCCTCTTTTCATTGCGGCTCGCGTCAAAAATCCGTACGTTGCACGCGTGCTTCTGTCACCTAGCTCCGGTTCCGTTATGCAGAACAACCTCACCCTCCTCTGCCTCTTCCTGATGGGCTGTTCGCTCTCCGATTTCGGTGACACGCCGATTTCGATTGACGAACTGAAAATCGAGGTCTTCGGTCCATCGCGCGAGATCGGCTATACAAACAAAGAGTCCGGATTCTTCTACACGGAAACAAATGCCGAACACCGGACGGGCTGGCAAGGATGGCATATCATGACGAAGAAATTCCTCGATGACTATTCCATCGCGGTCGACCAAAAAGAACTCAGCAAACGGGATGTACAGTTGGCCCTTGTTTTCCCGCATCAGCTGCAGAGGTCATATCCGAGCGGTGTGCAGGAAACCATCACCCTGTTGGATTCGGCGGATGCGCTTGTGATTGAACTTACGAACATCAAAGGAACAACCCTCGCCCTCCGACCCCTCTTTGCAGATTCAGAACGCGGAAAGGAATTTATCGTTCGGTCCCGAGAAAACGTTCTTCTCATCGCGCGAAGACACCACCTGACCCGCACAGATGACGAGGACTATCCGGTCTGGCTTGGAGCGACGATTGCGGGAGCCAAGGGACTTGACGTTCTTCCCTCTTCCTCAGTATACAAGCAGAAATTTGCTCCGGGATCACTGCGGGCCAACATCCCGGACGGCTCGGCTGTTGCAATCCTTGTGGCGGGAGATACGGAGGAGCAGACTGTCTCGCTGGCCCATCGGGTTTCATCGGAATACAAAGGAATGCTGACGCGGCGAAAGAACCGCATGGAGAGCATTCTTCATCGCGCCCATATTCGATCGGACCACACAATGTATGACAAGGCACTCCACTGGGCAATACTCTCAATGGACGCTTTGGTGATGAATCAGAGCCGGAAAGGGATTTTTGCCGGACTTCCCTGGTTTAATGATTACTGGGGCCGGGATTCGTTCATTGCGCTCCCGGGAGCAACATTGGTTACGGGAGCGTTCAGCGATGCGCGCGAGATCCTCCGCTCCTTTGCCGATTGGCAGGACACCGATCCCGGCAGTCCAACCTACGGCAGAATCCCCAACCGGGTAACTCCGGGATCGAAAGCTTACAATACCACCGATGGGACTCCGTGGTTTGTCAATGCTCTCGGGGAATATGTGAACTATACGGGAGACATTGCATTCGCCCGTGCGTTGTATCCGACCGTGACGAGGGCGATCGAGGGGACGCTGAAATACAGGGTCGATCGCAACATCCTGATGACACACGGGGATGCGGAAACATGGATGGACGCGGTGGGACCCGACGGGCCGTGGAGCCCGCGTAGCAACCGTGCCTGCGACGTTCAGGCCCTCTGGTACCGCCAGCTGCTCATCTCAACATGGCTGGCGGGACTGATGAACGATGAGCGGCATTTCCGGGAGTGGTTTTCCTATGCCGAACAAGTGCAGATCTCATTCAACAGACTTTTCGTGGACACGAGCCGACAGCTTGTGGTCGATCACCTCAACACGGATGGGTCCGCGGATCGACAGCTTCGGCCCAACCAGATCTTCGCGCTCGAACTCGTTGACAACCCTACCGTTCGCTTCAATGTTTTCAAAGCCGTAACGGAATCTCTGGTGTATGAACATGGTGTGGCTTCGCTTTCGCAGGACGACGTGAATTTTCACCCCTATCATCACTACGCGCCGTATTATGTTCAGGACGCAGCGTATCATAACGGAGTCGTCTGGACCTGGCTGGCAGGGCCGTGGATCAGTGTGGCGACCAGGTTCGGGTACGCCGACCTTGCCTTCCACCTCACCGACAATATGACCCGCCAGATTCTCGATCGCGGAGGTGTTGGAACGCTCTCGGAACTTCTTGATGCCGCCCCGCGGCCCGGGGAAAGCCTTCCAAGACTCTCCGGGACATTTACGCAAGCCTGGAGTCTGGCCGAATATGTCCGGGTGTTCTACCAGGACTTCCTTGGCGTTGCAGTGGACGCCGTGGAAGACAAGCTCGAGCTCTCGCCCAATCTTCCCTCCTCTCTTTCAAAGGTGGCTTTCAATATTTCGATGAAGGATTACACCCTCAGCGCCGAATACCAAAAATCTTCTTCGCACGGAACTATCGTTCTCACGTCCCCCGCACATGCGTCCTCCACGGAAGTGATTGTGACCTGGAGGCTGAACTCCGGAGTCGAGCATAACTTCGCTTACAGGTTGCCTTCGCAAACCCGGGCCGTTTTGACAATTGAGGATAATGGGGTCTCCGTCGAAGACGGGGCCGGTCCCCGTACCATTCAGATGAACGTCCGCCGCGAGTTTGATCCGGACATAACTCCTCTCCCCATGAGATTTGCTACCCCCTCCGTGAGGCCTAGACTTAAATCTATGAAAGGACCGGAGCATCGACTCCTGAGGAACCCGGAAATCAAGGCATCGAACCCTGGCGCACGTGTCTTGTACGAGGTTTCCGATCCGGAAGGTGATGATCGCGGCCCCGGATCATACGTCTATCCCACGACTCCACACCTGAAACCGGGAAGCCTGGACGCCACGCACGTCACGGTTTCGGCGGACGAGAAGAACGCCTACTTTGCGTTGAGATTCCGGGAACTGTCCGATCCAGGCTGGCATCCTGAATATGGATTTCAGTTGACCTTCGCCGCAATCGCAATCGACAAAGACGGCGTTCGCAGGTCTGGCCAAACGCGTGTAGGCCGAAACGCCAACATCAGCCTGCCGGGGCAATATGGATACGAGATCATCGTCTATATTGGGGGAGGATTACGTGTTGAGAACGCGCGGCGGGAAGTCCTTGCCGAGCACATCCCTGTTCCCGGCGACGAGGGGAATCCCCTCGGCCGGACCTCAACCCGGACGATTTCGTTTGCGATTCCGGTTGAACTGATCGGTACTCCGCAAGCTTCGTGGAAGTACACCGTTTTTGTTGGCGCCCAGGATGACCACGGGGGAGCCGGGCTCGGCGATTTCCGGGAAGTGACTTTCAGAGCGGGGGAATGGAACGGAGGAGGAAAGCGCAATCCCAATGATTCGAATGTGTATGACATCATTAATCCACAATAACACTCATCACGGAGGACCCCATGGCCTTTATCTTCAGCATCATCGCAATGACCGCCGCATTTATCGTGTGGCAGTCATCCAAAAAAAGAATCCAGTACAACATGATGTTCAAGCGGACCGCCAATGCAGCCCTTGCAGTCATGGCCGGCTTTGCCCTGATCGCACTGAGTCAGGCTTTCACCGTTGTACCCGCGGGCCACGTCGGCGTCGTTGATTTCTTCGGCGTCGTGTCCGATCGGCCCCTCGCCGCCGGCATCAATCTCGTCAATCCCTTGGCCAAGGTTCATAAATACTCGGTTCAGACCAAGGAACACAAGGAAACGATGCAGGTCCTTTCTCGTGAAGGACTCACCATCGGGCTTGAAATGAGCGTCCTCTACCGATTGAACCCGGACTCCGCAGCGCAGGTGTACAAAACGATCGTCGGCGGAGACTACGAGAACGTTGTTCTGATTCCCCAGTTTCGTTCAATCAGCCGCGCTGTGACGGCGAGCTTCCAGGCGAGCGCGCTGTATTCGACGGAGCGTGAGCGCCTCGGCATTAGCATCCAGGAGGAACTGGCAAAGGCGGTCGCCCCGCGAGGAGTGACGGTCGAAACGACTCCAATTCGCAACGTGGGTCTGCCATCACAACTCACGGAGGCCATTGAACAAAAGCAGAGAGCCGACCAGGAAAGTCAACGAATGGAGTTCATTCTGACCAAGGAGCGTCAGGAAGCGGAACGAAAGAGGATCGAGGCACAGGGGATCTCCGATTTCCAGAATATCGTGGCGCGTGGAATCAGCGAACAGCTCCTGCGCTGGAAGGGTATTGAGGCTACGGAGAAACTTGCAACATCGCAGAATGCCAAGATCGTCATCGTGGGAAGCGGAAAGGACGGCCTCCCGATTATTCTGAATACCCAGTAAAGGCCGGTTTCAAAAACCAGGGGGCGGGCATCGCCCGTCCCCTTTCTTAATTTCCGTTCCGATTGTTATCTTTTGTTATCTTGCCGTTCAACCGAGGAACTCCCATGGCTTCAGTCATGCATGTCCCCAACGCCGACCGGATGATCGACGATTACATCGCACAGGCGCAACCGTTTGCTCGCGAGATTTGCACAAAGATCCGGGAGATCATTCTGAAGGCGGATCCCGTCATCATCGAAGACTGGAAGTGGGGCCCAAACTACTACAAAGACGGCATGATGTGCGGCTTCGGGGCGTTCAAGCAGCATGTCCATCTGGTTTTTTTCCGGGGCGATGCGATGAAGGATCCGAAGAAACTCTTTATTCACGGAGAACAGAATCGCCACAACCGCGGAATCAAGTTTACGGACGTTGGTCAGATCGACGAAAGAGTCTTGACCGCTTACGTGAGGGAAGCCGTCGCTATCAACGAGAAGGGAATTCAACTCAAACCGAAAAGCCTCAGCCTTCCGGCCGATTTCAGGAAGGCTTTAAGCCAACACAGGAAAGCGAAGGAATTCTTTGACACTTCCTCTCACACGAACCGGAAGGAATATATCAACTGGATCCTGTCTGCAAGGAAAAATGAAACGCGGCGTCGCAGACTGGCCGAGTCAATCAGAAAGCTTTCGAAGAGACAGAAATTCAGCTGAGGGTTTGGCGACGCCCGTGGCGGTACCTGCCGATTGCCCAAACAACAATTGAGGCAGCGAGTCCCGGCATCATAGGCTCGATCCCCCACCAGTATCCCGACTCACCGTCCACACGGTTCAGAACGCCGTAGATCAAACTCCCCGCCGATACCAACGGCCCCGCGAGCATCGCAGCAAACGCAAACCCGCTCGAAATCCTCAGTCGCTCAAAATAACTCGCTACGACTGGAACCAGAAGTCCCGGAATTATCGTCGTGCCGATTGTATACCAGAGGCTGACGACGGACGGAACGAGCAATGCGAGACCGACCGCTACACACCCTCCGATCGTAAGGCCCCTCTTCGACCACTTCTGAATCACAAAAGCGCGGTCTGCGGCTCTCGACAACCTCCCCGCAATGTCGTTTCCGACGGTCGTGGCCGAAATGAACATCAGGCTGCTGAGTGACGACATGATGGTTGCGAGAAGCCCGACATAAAAGAGTCCTTTGGCAATCATTGGCAGCGTGGCCTCGGCGAAGAGCGGATAGGAAAACATCGGTTGTTCCAGGGGAGGGAGCGCGGCGCGCGCATACAGCCCGGTCGCCGTCGTAAGAAAATCGAAACAGAACCAGAAGAGAATCGAAACAAAGATTCCGCGCCGGGCGGTTGGCCCGTCTTTCGCCGCATAGCAACGTTGATGAAACGCGGGATCGACAAGCGTCCAGAGTGCAATAAAGAACCAAACGGCAATGTACTGCAGAGTGTTGCCCCCATGCCACGTCAGATGGAGATCGGGGACGTTTTCCGATATGAAATCGAATCCTCCAAAACGGCTGACGGCGAAGAACAGCATCATCGCAAAGCCAAGAAACATCATCACAAACTCGAATGCGTTCACCCATACATCGGACCGAAACCCGCCCGCATACAAATACCAGATTGTGACAATGGTCGTCAGAATGACGCTGGTAGCCAAATCGAATCCAAACAGAAGCTGAATCAGGATTCCCAGCATCAGCACATACGCGGCGGGAGTGATCAGAATAAAGGTCAGGACGCTTCCGAGGAGAGCGGTTTTCCGGTCGTAAGCGTTCTCCAGTTTATCCGGAATGGTCGCCAGGTTCGTCGATCGAATCCGGCGCGCGAGGAAAAGGGCAAAGAGAGTGGCGAAGATGTAGTACGGAGCTCCGAAAACAAACCAGTTTGAAAGACCGTACCGATACGAGAATTCGCCGACCCCGAGAATCCCGCCGTACCAGGTCGAGACCAGAGTCGCGACAAACATCGGAAGCGTCAGCGTCCGGCCGGCAAGCAGGTAATCGTCGGAGGCGCCGCTTGCCCGTTTTCCCGCCCGGTATCCGATCGTTACGACTGCCAGGAAATAGAGCAGAATGACAAGGACATCAACGGCGTGGAGATCAATCATGAAATGCGCTCACGCTTGCCGGAATTCGTGAGCTTGTAGAGTAGGAGCGTCCCTCGACGCACTTTTACACTCACGGGACTGGATCGCACCGCGTTGCTCGTACTTTCCCGAACTCCCGGTTCTAAGACGCTGTTCTTCAGCTCCCACTTCAGCCCATTCGTCACAATGCCTTCACAACGGGAAAGGGGAATCAAGGAGACCGTTGTGCCTTCCATTGCATGGAAGGTCAGTTCACTTCCCACCGCCATCATGACGCCGAGGTCGTCAACGAAGCGGATCCGCGCTTTGCGGGAAAACTTGCCCAACGCGCTCAGATTGCTTGTAAGATGATCGACTCTCCCTCCGGTAGCCCCCAGGACCATGATTTCATCGTATCCTTTCCGGATAGCCCACAACAGGGCTTTTTCCAGGTCGGTGCTGTTTTGATCGGCGATCCGCCGTGTTTTGACCTTTTTGAATTTCTTCACTGTCGCGGATTTGATCGAATCCAGATCTCCAATGATCAAATCGGGCTGTTCATTGAGTGCGGCGGCGATGTTTGCTCCTCCGTCTGCGCACACGAAGATGTCCGCGATGCTGCGCGCTTTGCGGAGCAATCGCCTTTTCGGAGGGGCTCCGTTGGCAAGAATCAAGGCGGGTCCGGACATTGACAGATTAAACTGATGTTGAGGAGCTTCTCATATCAACAACAAATCCCCCCAGGATTAAGCCGGGGCCTGCAAAAACAACTTCTGCATTCAACATTCGATATTTCTTTCAAAATATTCAATAATGAACACCGAACGCAGAATGATGAAGGGACCATCAAAGGGTAACCCGCAAAGAAGCAAACACATTTCGGGTGGCAGCGGGAAAGAAATCACCCCCTTCTCCGTGCGATGCATAGATCGTATTCAAGAGGTTGTTCACCTGAAGACGTGCCTCGATCCCTTGAGCAAACGGCACAGACGGAATCCGATAGCCAAGCCATGCGTACGCCACGGTGTACGCATCGACGGTCCGATCCGGCTCGGTCTTTCCGCCGTCCGGGTCCTGGAAATTATCCGTATAGAAACTGCCGACGTGCTGCACGGAAACCGCCGCATTAAAACCGTGCGAAGCATAACTGAGGCGTACATTTCCCAGGACATCGGGAAAACCGGCGATCGCATTTCCATCCAGGGAAAAAGGAACTCCAGCATCATAGACTGTGTACCGTGTGAGCCGGTTACGGCTGATCGTCATGTTTCCATGAACCTCCACCGCGCCCATCCGGGCGGTTGCAGTCACCTCCACCCCGAGGTGTCGCGTCCGCTCTGCATTCCCCGTTACCGGTTGGCCGAACCGATCCAGCCTCCCGCTCTTGATGATTTCGTTCGTAAACTCCATCAGGAAAACGTTCGCCGTTGCTTTAAACGCGTCCATGGAAAATCCTCCCCCAACCTCGAGATCGGTGAGTGATTCCGGCTTTACCATGGGTTTCAAAAAATCGTATCCACCGGTGATACGTTCTTCAAACTGGGGAACCACCGCTCCCCACGAAGCCGGGGTGCTTGATTCGGCGGCATCGTACAAATTCTTCAGACGCGGCTCTCTCGAGGTCCGCGACACCTGAACGTACATGTTCCATCGATCGTCAAGATTGTAATTCAACCCGAACCGCGGATTCAGGAAATGGTAGGGAACAGAAAAATCCGTCCCGACATACTTTTCGTCAAATAACCGGTACTTGTTGTATGCATACTGAATATCAAAAAGGAGCGTCAGATCCGGACGCAGGCGATACACCTCGTGTGCGTAGGCCGAAAAAATGTCCTTGGCTCCCCTGTACTCATAATATCGGTACTCCGGTGTCACCCCCGCCGGGAGCTGTTCACCCCAGCGGAGAGAGCCCCAGTGCAACGACCGGTGAACCCGTGCCTCCATCCCAATCGTCAGCTCCCCCCCGTCATGTTTCAGCGTCACTCTCGGAAGCCAGCCGTATTGCACGTTTCCGACCCACGCACGGATCAACGCGTTCGGGATGAAGAGCGTGTCGGGATCACCCGGAACGTTGAATCCGTTCTGCGGAGTGATGCGGTAATACGAATACGGGGCCCATGAGCCGTCATAATCAAAAAATCCTTCCCCCGTCACAAGAAAAAGCGTGTTGTTCAGGGTCAGCCGATCGTTGATTCTCCACTCATGAAGGAATTCGTAGTGGGGCTGACTGAAATTTTCAATCTCTTCCGGTCTTTGGATGGGATTTGCCCTGCGGCGCGATTCATCCGGGGAGTACGCATCCTCCTTGGGAATTCCATAATACGCCAGATGATCGGCAATCGGTCCGCCGTAAAAATTCAGTTGCGTGGTCATCGTCTCGTCAAACCGGACGGCACTCAGAAAATAACTGGAAAAGTCAGTCCAGGATCTCTCCCGGTAGCCGTCGCTCGTGATCTTCGAAAGCCTCGCCTGCACCGCGTACTGATCGCCGATGAGGCCCGAATGTGCCGAGACGGAAAACTTTCTGGTGTTGAAACTCCCATAACCCGAGAAGAGGGTGATGGCCGGAGAAGAGCCGAAGTTCGAGGTAATCAGGTTCACGGAGCCGCCGATGGCCGCCGGGCCATAGAAGGCGCTCCCGGCTCCGCGTTGAACTTGCGCGTCCTGAAGACTTGCAGCCAGATCCGGAAAATCCAGCCAATAGACGTTGTGATCCTCGGGGTCGTTTTGTGGAACACCGTTGATCATCACAGAAATTCTTCGCTGGTCAAAACCGCGGATATTCAGATAATTGTAGCCGATTCCATTGCCGTTTTCAGAATAGAAGGTTGTCGAGGGCAATTCCGAAAGGAGCTGGGGAATATCCTGTGTGCTGTACCGAGCCGCAAGCTCTTTTGCTTGCAGAGTTGAAAACGTCGCCGGCGTTTCCCTCTCTCTTCCTCTCGTCGCAGTAACAACGATGGTCTGGCCCGGAAGAACGGTGGGAGCGAGCCGGATGACCATCTCGATTGTCTGTTGATCAGATACAGCGATGCGGCGTTCAAAACGCTCGTACCCAACATAGGTCGCAATAATCGTTTGCTCTCCAGGACGCACCTGATGGAGCGCAAATTCCCCGTCTTTGCCTGTACTCGTTCCCATGGTTGTGCCGTGAATCAGAATGTTGGCATTCATTAAGGGTTTCAAGCTCTCAGCATCAAGAACCCTTCCCGAAACCGATCCCCGCTCTTGCGCAGGAGCCGCCGAAATCAGAAATCCAAATCCAATCGTAATAATTGTTTTCATCGTAATCATCTCCTCAGGACTACCCGGTGGTCATCTCCACCGAACGAAAAAAGCCGTTTTCCGCCCGGAACATTGGCGAAAAACGGCTACGAGATACTTTGCGCCTTCCGTTTTCCTCCGCTGGCATGATCCAGATCAGGTTCCAGGGTTTGCTCTCAGTCCCGTGAGCGACCGGCTTAAGCCGGGCGTCGCACGGGGACACCCCTAACGGAAAAAACAACAGCTTGGATTGTGAAAGAACTATAGTACTAATATAAGGCTGTAGACATCCTTTGTCAAGACCATGGCAGACTCAAAACCGTCGCAACCGGGAAAGTGTCAGAAATCGCTCTTCTCGAATAACTCTGTCGATTTCACCACCTTGATACGCTCAGCCGGAATATCAAGCCAGACGCTCTCCCAGACCTTGTCCTTCTGCACGAGCTCGATCTTCGTCTGAGGAAACTGCCATACCGGTTCCTCCGCAACACGCACCGTATCAACCTGGTACGATGAAAAGTCTTTCCCTTTCGCATTCCGGTTTTCGGCGATGTCTGTTTTCAACCGCTGAGCCCACTCCTCATTCGTGACAACCACGAAGCTCATGTCTTTCCACTGCAGATATTTCTTAATTGCGGCGTTGATGTCGGCAGGGGTGAGGTTTTCAATATTCTCCAGATATTGGTCCAGATAGCCAGGTCTTATTCCGTAGAAGTCGTCGTCAAGTTTGGAAGCGAGGAGACGGTCGCTCGTCTCGGCGAGGTTCAGGTACAACACTTTGGCCTTGTTCTTCGCCAAAGCACATTGCTCGGGGGTCATTCCGTCACGGACGAACTTCTCGAGCTCCCATGTGATCGCTTTCATCAGATGATGAGCATACTCATGCTGGACAGGGCGGACCCAAATGCTGAAACACTGGTAACGACGCGGCACATTCGGCGGCGGGAAAAGATAAAAGGGCCGACCCTCAAACCATTCAATGTAGGAATAGTCTCCATAATTGTACCCTCTTGCCTGTCGTATCTGATCATAGAGGATACCAAACCCGTCACGGTGAGTTCCAAAATGGACATTCGCGACATAGAGCGCCCAATAATCCTTCTGGCTGCGAGTAATGGAAATGGGAAAGCCGGCATGAATCCCGGTGGCAATCGTTGCAGGTTGGCTCACGATCAACACACTTCTCCCCTGATGTGGTTTTGGCGGATTGATCCTTGCTTTTGCCAGCGGCCGTGCGTTGTCTTCCTTTCCCATCTCCCTCAGGGATACCTCGACAAGCTTGACAATCGCCTCATCCTTTGTACTAAGGGCTACCACCGCGTTTTGGGGAGCATAGTAGGTCTTGTAGAACCGCAAGACGCTCTCCCTCGTGATAGCATCAAGGCCCTGGATCGTGCCGATCGGCACGTGAGCATAGCCTGTGTTTCGATGCAGGACACCGTCGAGAGCATAGAGACCGAGCAGTTCGGTGTTTTCAAGCCGCAACGTCGAACCAATCACAGTTTTCGTTTCCTTGCGAATCCGGTCAAGCTCCTCTGTCGCAAAGCGCGGTTGGCTGAACATGGGTTTCAGCACACGTTCCGCAAATTCACCAAATGTTTCACGCGGGACTTCCATCGAAAATGTTGCAGTCTCTTTTTCCACCCTGACCGAGGGCTTGGCGCCGGATCCCCATGGTCTCACAAGATCCGCCAGTTCTTCCTTTGTCACCGGCTTCGCCGGGTCGCCGTAGCTTCCCTCCAGGAGCAGCCGTGCCGACATTGACGCGAGGCCTTCCTGTCCAGGCGGATCATACGCCGACCCTGCCCTGACCATGATCTTCACTCTGATCAGCTCCGAAGGAGTGTCGAGGATGATGGTCTTGATCTTCTGTGCCATAGCCGCTGTTCCAAGGAAAACACCTACCAAAAAAAGAAGAAGCAGTCTCATTGTCACACTCCGTTTCAATCAGATCGTTTCTTATCTGTCTCCACCCGCGGAAACCGCTACATCCCCTTCGGCGCCATCGTCACGACGACCCGATTGGTTTCCACAAAATAGTTTTTCGCAAAGGCGTCGATGTCGTGAGGCGAAAGGTCCTGAACGGACTGGACAAGTTTGTTCAGCACATCCGGATCGCGTTCAAAGCGATAAAAGAGGGCGAAGGCCTGGGCGACGGCGGCTGGACTGTTCATTGCCGAAAGAAAATCGTATTTGAATTTGCTTTTGAGAGTTTCCAGAATTCGCGCGGCGTCGGGGGAAGAGGAGAACGATGCAAGATCCCCAAAACCGTCAATGATGTCCCGCTCGACCTCTTTCATATACACCACCCCTCTGTCCTTGAATTGATCCGAGAATAACTGAGCCGCGCAGTTGACAAGCCTCGGGTCGAACCCCCGATAATATGCCGCGCCGCCATGGAAGTACAGCCGGGCCGCGGTTTTCTTTTCATACCGAAGCTTTTTGTACAGAGGGGAAGATTCGGAAACAAGCAGCTCCGGGAGGAGCTGACCGACCGCCGACTCCTTGCTACCGGTCTTGTAGGCAGGCAATTTGTACGCAACATGGACTCTCGGGGGGACTCCGGATTCCCATTCGACATGCCCACGTTTCTCCTCGGTCTGTGGAGAATCCTGAACCGTAACATCCGGAATCGGCTTCGCCCGCCACGACTGAAAAGCACTCCGGATTTGTGGCAGGAGAAGACTCTTTCTCACATCCCCTGCGAGAACAAGAATGCAATTGTTCGGTCTGTAATATGTGTCGTAGAACCAGACGGCATGGTCGTAATGATTCGGCATGTCGATCACATCCTGATAGTAGCCGATGGTCGTATGCCCGTACGAGTGCTTGGGAAAAGCCAGTTCCAGGAGTTTTTCCTCAATCGCCAGACCGGGATCGGTCGCGCTCTTGCGGTACTCACCCAGGACGGCCCCGGACTCCGTTTGAAAGATTTTCTTATCGAAAGCCAACGATGCAAACCGGGACGCTTCAAGTTCCAGGAGACCGGGCGCCGCCCCTTCCCCGGCCGCCACCTTTGAATCCAGGTTGAAGGAAAAGGTGAGGGGATGATAGAAAGTGACGTCAAACCACGTCCAGGCATTGTTGAACGCCCCGAGCTTGTTGATGGCATCATCATAGCCGTTGACGATGCCGCCGTATTTGTGCCGGAACATAATATGTTCAAACAGGTGGGCAAATCCCGTCTTTCCCCGTTCTGTCTCGTTCCGGGCCCCGGCAAGGACGAGCATATTGAAGCTCAGCACGTCTTTGAACTCCGGCATCTCAATGAAGATCACATCGAGACCATTCTCCAGCGTGACTTTTTCAACCGGAAGAGCAAAGATTTTTTTCGGTTGAATCTGCGCAGGCAGGGAAACAACCAAGGCGATCATAAGAACTCCTGCAACCGTCAATGTGCGTTTCATGTTATAATCTCCGTCATAAGGAAGCCGAGTCTGGAAAAAGATACCGGAAAGTCAAGTGAGACTCAAACAAAAACCGCGGATTTCGCTGCGGCATGGTGAGTCACACCTCCGGACAGATCACTGACGATGCCTACTCGGCCAGCTTGATGAGATGGGCTTCGACGCTCTGAGCAAGTGCACGCAGATCATATCCCCCCTCGAGGACTGAAACGATGCGTCCTTCCGAATACTCCCTGGCGGCATTCGTCACCAGCGCCGTCATGGCAGCAAAGGATTCCTCCGTGAGATTAATCCCTGCCAGCGGGTCGTCCCGATGGGCATCAAATCCCGCGGAGAGAATTATCAACTCCGGCCTGAATTTTTCTATTGCTGGAATGATGGCCTCTTGGAACGAATCAAGATACTCCTTCTCCCCGCTTCCCGCTTTCATGGGACAGTTCAGCGTAAAGCCCCTTCCCTTTCCCGTGCCTGTTTCATCCGCAGCACCCGTTCCCGGGTAAAAAGGATATTGATGAAGACTGACGTAGAGCACCAACGGGTCTTCGTAGAAAACTTCCTGCGTTCCGTTCCCGTGATGGACGTCCCAATCGAGAATCACGATCCGTCCGATCCCGTGCGTCCGCTGCGCATGGCGGGCGGCAATTGAGGCATTATTGAACAGACAGAATCCCATGGCGGCAGTGGTTTCCGCGTGATGGCCCGGGGGACGGACCGCACAAAAAGCCGAATTGAGCTTTCCCTGCACAACCTGATCCACACCCTCGATAACCGCACCCACCGCCAGCAGGGCTACATCGAACGAATCGGGACAAATACGAGTATCGCCCTGATCCAGCACCGTCATTCCCGCCCGGCACCGTTCGGCGATCATCCTGACATACTCCTTCGGATGAACCATGGCGACCTGATCCACCTGCGCAAGTTGAGGCTGAAGATGGACCAGCCCGTTCCAGATCTTCGTTCCCAACAGATGCTTAAGCATCGCGCTGAGCCTTTCCGGGCGTTCCGGATGCCCCTCGCCGGTCTTATGTTTGAGGTAATCGGGATGATAGAAAAATCCGACCTTGTTCATGACATTGTCAGAAGGAGAAGAAAAAGAATGAAATTGAGGATATGACTGGCAAAACACAACACACAGTTCACCTTGAGTTTGTAAAGAAGCGAATAGGTCAGGATGATGCCCAGAAGAACTGTACCACCCGACGCAAATCTGATCTGACTTGACAACATATCGAAAGCTTCCGGATCCAGCGAAACCCAGAGCAGCACTGCATAGTACAAGAGCCCGAGATAGAAATTCGGGATACCCAGAATTTTAGCCTCACGGGTGTGAAGAATCGTGTCACAGGTTCCTTTTTCCATCCGGCAGGCTCTGGGAATCCAGCGAGCGTCGGGTTTAATCAGACCATTGTACACCAATGTAAAATAGAGCGAGATGATCAAACCGCAGAAAGAGAAGAGGAAAACGAGGATTTCCATATTACACGGCGCGCTGGATCGCCTTGACCGCGATCCAAAATGACGCTGCAAGAAAAATCCCGAACCCCGCGATTTCCCAAATGACGACGGAGAAATCGCCAAGTCCGATCGTGAAGTACCGGAGGGCATCGGTGTGCCAGGTCATCGGATTGATCATCGCCGCGGCCCGGAGCCACTCCGGCGCATTGTCCAGAGGATAAAACAGACTGCTGACAAACATCAGCACAAAATAGGCGACGTTGATCACCGTATTAAACGTGTCGTTCCGGCGAATTTGGAACGCGAAGATCGCAAGAAAAAAGAACCACGCGGCAACTCCAACCACGACGCCGGCAACGACAAAGAAAATCAAATCGGTACGGAGAGAGACCCCGAGAAGCCAGGCCGCGGCAGCAAGGGTCAGGGTGCATTGGACAATCGACATGAGACACTGAAACAGGATCTTTCCGATGAGAAGCTGACCCCGTGTCATGGGGTAAGTCAGGAATTCGTAGAATATTCCGTTGTCCCGGTCAATGAAAAATCCGTACGATTGATTGATCGCGCTGCCAAAGCCCGCCATCGCGAGCACCCCTGCGAGAAAGAACTCGTTGTACGAGACGGCCCGGCCATCGAGCTGAATCCCCAAACCGATCGCGCGGTCGAGGCCCACTCCGAACATGAGCAAGTACATCAGAGGGACCACCATGTCGAAGAACAGCCAGAGCTGGCTCGTCATTCTGATGAGATACTCCCGGTACATGACGGCAACGATCTCTTTCACGACCCCCCGTCCGCTTTTTTATCGATCAGCTCGACGAAGACATCCTCCAGTGATGCGTTGACGATTTCGAAGTTGCGTAAGGTCTCTGTCTTTCGTGCCGCGGCAACG
>JACPLA010000058.1 GCA_016186715.1 Ignavibacteriales bacterium
ATGATCGTTGCGGAGGAAAACGGGGAAAGCGTGAGCTATAACGCTCTGATCGGCCAAATCGGCGGATTCTGGTTTCTCGATTCTTCGCCAAAGCGAGGAGGAGAAGATTTTCATTTCATCCCTGTTCATATTTTTTCCAGGCTCTGGCTCAACGGGGACACGCTGCGGATCGCAAGTCTCGAGGGTGATTGGCTTGGGGACATGATCGATCAGAACAAGCTTTCCATCACGCATGTGCGCAGAGACAGGGAGGTCATTCTCACTGCGACGACCGAAGAGCTCCGCTCGCTTGTGCTCCGTTTTGTGCAGGACCCCGGTGCTTTTCCCGATCCAAACGTCATGATTCGAAAGAAGTGAGAAATGGAGATCGGAAAGACGCTTTATTTCAGGAACAGAGTCGCCTGGCGCTCCTGGCTGGCAAAGCATCACCGCACGGCGAAAGAGATCTGGCTGATCTACTACAAGAAGCATTCCGGCAAGCCTGCAATACCGTACAACCATGCAGTGGAAGAGGCATTGTGTTACGGCTGGATCGACAGCATCGTGAAATCCCTCGACAAGGATCGTTATGCCCAGCGATTCTCCCCGCGCAAGAAAGGAAGCGTTCTTTCGGAAATGAACAGGGAGAGGATACGAAGACTGGTCGCCCGGAAGAGGATGACAGCAGCAGGACTAAAAGCTGTTGACCACGTTTTCCCTCTGTCATTGCTGAATTCAAAACTCATGGTCGCTCCGGACATCATGAAAGCGCTGAAACGGGACAAGATCATCTGGAAGAACTTTCGGTCATTTCCCGCCTCCTACAAACGGATACGAATCGGCTGGATCGAATCGGCCCGCGTTCGTCCCGATGTGTTCCGTACGCGGCTGAAATATTTTCTTGCGATGACGGCAAAGAGGAAGAGATTCGGGATGATCCGGCGATGAATCCGTTTTATGATGACCGTTCACTGATATCCTCAGAATGCAGAAACTTCCGCGTTTTACGCAAACCCTCGTGCTCGCGGGCGTTACGGAATTGATCGCCGCGTATCTTTGGTTTTCTTCCGGGCCGTATTCTTCTGTTCCATCTCTCTGTGGATACATCAGTTGGCTCCTGCACTATCCGGGAATCACCTTGCTCTTGACCGTTCGAGCTCTCGCCGGAGCGCCGGAATTTGTCCTGTACGGGCTCCCCCCGCTGATTTCCCTCCTCCTCTGGTTCTTGTTCTGGTCTGCCTTTCTTGCTATCTTGGCACGGAAGCGATGAAGTCTAAACGGGGATTTATGGGATGAAAGGATTACCAGGGTGGTTGAGGAACTGTGACCTGAGCTATAAGGGATGACCATGAAAAGCCAGAAACGAATTGCCCTCGTTGCGCACGATAACCGGAAGAAAGATCTGATCGAATGGGTGGAATGGAATCGGGAGGCTCTTCTCGAACACACGCTGATCTGCACGGGCACGACGGGAGCCATGGTGGAAACGGCCCTGAAGAAAGACCCCGACAAGAGTTCGAAAAAATCAATCAACATGACAAAGCTTAAATCCGGACCGCTCGGAGGCGACCAGCAGCTCGGATCCCTGATCGCCGACGGGAAGATCGACCTCCTGATCTTCCTCTGGGATCCCATGCAGCCGCAGCCGCACGACGTCGATGTCAAGGCGCTGCTCAGAATCGCCGTCCTCTATAACGTCCCTACGGCGTGCAACCGTTCGACAGCCGATTTCATGATCTCTTCCCGGCTCTTCACATCCGAATATACCCCCATACTCGTCGATTACTCATCCTACATCCAACGAGAGATCTGACCGATGAGGTTTCTTCAGTTCTTCATCGCCCGATTCATCTTTTCCACGGGACTTGTTTTGGTTTTCCCTGCGGCCGTCTGGCTGTCGCCGTCGATCCAGGCGCAGGAGTCCCCCCTGCGGTTTGAACTTCCGCCCCCGGTGGCCGGATCGCGCTGGTTCAAGGGGAATACGCATACCCATACGCTCGAAAGCGACGGCGACTCACCCCCTGAGACCGTAATCCGATGGTACCGAGCCAACAGGTACGATTTTCTCGTGATCTCGGATCATAACGTTTGGGTCGATCCTTCCCGATTCGCGAATCTGATCGACTCTACCTTCATCTTGATCCCGGGCGAAGAAATCACATCCGGTTTTGCCCGAAAGCCGGTCCATGTGAACGGGCTGAACATTCCGCATGTCATCGAACCCAGGACAGACACGACGCTCCTGGGGACAATTCAGAAAAACGTGGATGCGGTGAGAGAAGTTGCCGGTGTCCCTCACATCAATCATCCGAACTTTCATTGGGCGTTTGATCATGAGGTTCTCGCGCACGTGAAGAATGACAAGCTGCTGGAAATCTTCAACGGCCACCCGCTCGTTCACAACGTGGGTGGAGGCGATTCGCCGGGGATGGAGGAAATCTGGGACCGCCTTCTGAGCGGCGGAAAGCGTGTCTACGGCATTGCGGTGGACGATGCGCACCACTTCACAGGAGAGTTTGCCCCCCACCGATCGAATCCCGGAAGAGGCTGGGTGGTCGTAAGGGCCGCGCGGTTGGAGGGACACGAAATCCTCGAAAACATGGAAAAGGGACTATTCTATGCCTCTACCGGTGTCGAACTCGACGATGTCATCGTTCAGGATCAACAGATCGAAATCAGCATCCGACAAAAGGGAAACTTTAAATACAGAACAGATTTCATCGGAGGCAATGGGGCCATTCTCTCCTCGACCGGAAGCAATTCCGCGCGGTATCAACTTTCCCACCCCACAGCTTACGTTCGTGCCAAAATAACCGACTCCGGCGGCGCCGTTGCATGGGTGCAGCCGATATTCGTACAACAATGACCAGAGAGAACGGATCAATGAAATCGCTTCTCATCTTGCTCGTTCTTGCATCGTCCCCGGCTGCAACTCAAATCATCATCTCTCCTTCCGGCACACCCACGTTGAGGTTCACCCTCTCGAAAGACGGAGAACCGCAGTATGAGCTTCTCCGCGGCCGCACACCGGTCTTGCGTGCGGGCAAGCTGGGTCTGGACCTCAAAGACCAACCGTCGCTTCTGAGCGGCTTCAGGGTGGCTTCATCCGAGACCACCTTGGTCAATCAACGATGGAATCCCGTGTGGGGTGAAGAGCGCGAAATCCGGAATCACTACCGGGAGCTCGCCGTAACGCTGCAGCAGGCCAATGCGAAGAACCGGAGCATTGTTCTCCGTTTTCGCCTCTTCGATGACGGCTTGGGCTTTCGGTATGAATTTCCAAAACAAACGGAACTCAACTACTTCACCGTGACGGACGAAAAGACCGAATTCAACCTGACGGGAGACCACACGGCGTTCTGGATCCCGGGCGACTACGACACAAACGAGTATGAGTACAGTACCACAAAGCTCAGCGCCGTTGATGCAACCCGCGGGCTTGGATCCGCGGAAATTGCCACCCGGACGCTGATCAGGCAGAATGCCGTTCAGACGCCGCTCATGATGAAGACCTCTGGCGGATTGTATCTCAACATCCATGAAGCGGCACTCGTCGATTATCCGGCGATGAACCTTGTCATCAACCAACAAACCTTCGGTCTGACGTCTCACCTGGTTCCGGATCCGGTCGGGAACAAAGCCTATCTTCAGACACCCTGCACAACCCCATGGAGGACGATCATCGTCGGCAGCAAAGCCGCTGATATTCTCGCTTCGAGGATCGTTCTCAACCTCAACGAGCCTTCGAAGATCAAGGATCCCTCCTGGATCAAGCCTCAGAAATTCGTCGGCATCTGGTGGGAGCTTCATGTGGGCAAGTCTTCGTGGAACTATGCCGACGTCGATAATGTAAGCATTTCGGGAACGGACTGGTCGGCCCTGACGCCGAACAGCCGCCATGGGGCGACGACGGAACGAACAAAGGTCTACATCGATTTCGCCGCAAAGCACGGGATCGATGGAGTTTTGGTGGAAGGATGGAACGTCGGCTGGGAGGATTGGTTCGGTAAATGGAAAGAAGAGGTGTTCGATTTTGTAACCCCCTATCCCGATTTCGAC
>JACPLA010000053.1 GCA_016186715.1 Ignavibacteriales bacterium
AGCGATCTGACGGGCATACTGCATCTCGTTGTACTTTTCAAGATCCCGGAATCCCACCGAAAATGTATCAACGGGGCGATCCATCATTTGTGCCATCAGCGCTACATTCGTGCTGGAATCAATTCCGCCGCTTAGGAACACCCCGAAAGGGACATCGCTCATCATCCGATCTTTGACCGACTGCTTCAGAAGGATCCGGACGGCTTCACTGTGTTCCTCTTCTGAGGCTCGAGGGCTTCGTTCAACAAAGTGAGACCGCGGAATCGGTGTTCCGTCCAAATCGATCGTCCGTTGAGCATCTGTCGGGATAAGCTCCCAGTATTGCTCGTTCATGACGGTTCCGTCGTCGCGGACAATCAACCGATGGCCGGGCTCAAGTTTCTGAATGCCTGCAAACATCGTCATGGGGGCGGGCGTCACCAGGAACGTCAGATAATGATAGAATCCCTCTTCGTTCAACGTGCGTGCGACATCAGGGTGTTTCAGAATGGCCTTGATTTCAGACCCAAAAATCAGCCGACCATTGGCAAGCCTGTAATAAAGAGGTTTAACGCCAATCCGGTCGCGGACAAGAAGAAGCTGCTTCTTCTCATCATCCCATAACGCGATCGCAAACATTCCCAGGAGTTTGTGGACAAAGTCTGTTCCGTATTCTCTGTAGGCATAAAGGATCGATTCCGTGTCGGATCGGGAACGATAACGGTACCCTTTTGCCTCAAACTCTTTCCGCAATACTCCATGGTTGTAAATCTCTCCGTTCAGGACGATGGTGATCTTCCCGTCGGGAGTCGACATGGGCTGATGGCCCGCGGGGGAAAGATCGACAATGGCAAGGCGCCGAAACCCGAACCCGACGCGCCGGTCTTGTGAAATGAACGTCCCTGCATCGTCCGGCCCGCGATGGGCGACGGCAGTGCTCATTCCAATAAGAAGGGATTCGTCAAATGATGGATTTGTATTTCCGAAATCGTAAACGCCGCAAATGCCGCACATGACAGACAGTAAAGAGTGAACAGAAAAAAGGAAAAATGAAAAAGGAAAAATGAAAAATGATTTCCTATACTTTGGTTCTTCTTCTCCAATAATTCCATCCGACAACCCCAAAACCGCCCAAGACAAGAATGTTGGCCGCGAGACTCAGAGTTTTTCCTACGTTGAATCCTCGAGGTTCGAATTTCATTTCGAGCGTGTGTTCGCCTTCCGGTACAATAACGGCGCGGAAATGGTAGTTGGCCCTGTAGACACGGATTTCTTCCCCGTCAATGAAGGCTTTCCATCCTTCCGGGTAGTACGATTCGCTCAAAAAGAGGAGGCTGGTGCTTTGTGTTTTCGTTTTGATTGTGAAGTCCTGAATTCCGTATCGGACAAATGTCGCTTCCATGCCTGGAAGCAGGGGGCCGATCTTAACGTCCGGGTCCTCGGCAAGATAGGCAACGTCACGCGGATCAAAGGAGAGCTCGTTCATCTTCTTCAGGACATCAAGGCCGTCCGCAACCTCATACCGGTTTACGAAGAATGCCCTTGGAAGCACGATGCGGTTCACGTAGACTTTCTGATTCGGGCTGTCATACAGCAAGCCGAGAAATCGGGAAGAGTCGGCCTGGTTGGTAACGATATATTTGACGTTCATGAGCTGCCACAACAGCGGGTTCCCCAGTCCGACGACATCCGCCAGGTCCTGATACCTGCGCATTTTTGCGCCTTGATATCCGTAGGCACTTTGGAGCCGCCAATAGGCCAGCGTGTTGTTAAACGGAGGGACGCCGTTTTCAAACTCGAGGACTCGAAACGGAGGAAGGAAAGAAGTCTGATTCCGGTTGCCTCCCTCCTGGGCAAGGATTGCCTGTATGGCCGGAGAGGCGGTGAACATGTTTTCCTGAGCGCGCTTTTCGTGAGTTTCCATCGGTTTTGTGTTCACGCGCCAGAGGTCGATGACGATGGCGAGGAGAATGACCGCGCTGAGCGTGCTGAGCTTCATGGAGCGGCGAAGGAACAGGAACAGGGATCCGAAGACCACGAGCAAAAGGCCGAAAGCCACTCTGAGATCTGTGAGTACCATGTTCACGACAACATCATAGAGCTCCTGCGCTACTTGCACATTCCTGACCCCCAGCCGCTGACCGAGGTGCTGGGCAAACGTCTGAAATGGAAACAACGATTCATAAATTGATCGGAAAAGATCCTTCCCGATGAAACTGAGAACAAAAAGTGCGGCGAGCGCACCGACGAGATATTTCCATCGTTTGTCCTGGTCAGCCGTGAGATAGTGATCCCGTTGCCGGAAGAAGGAAAGAAGTCCGTACCCTGCGAGAATCGGAACCATGATTTGTACAAGCACAAGAATCATGGAGGGAACACGGAACTTGTTGAATGTCGGGAAGTAATTGTACATCAAATCATAGACGGGCGGGAATTCTTTCCCGTAGGCCACAAGAAAGGAAAACCCGATCATCAGGGCAAGGTATTGGACGAACGGATCGTTTCGGAACCTCCAGAAACCGACGAAGGCAAGAATGAGGACCACGATTCCCATATACTGGGGGGCATCTGTGAACGGCTGCGGGCCAAAGTACAACGGGAGTCTGGTTGGCTGGTTGTTCGTTAACGGGCCGCGGTATTCGACGTTTCCAAATCCGTACAAGGAGGGGACAAATGCCGTAAAAGTCTCCCCCACACCCAGGGACCAATTTGTCGCGTATTCGTAGTCGAGCCCTCCCTCAGCCGTCTTGTCAGCCCCTCTCTGGAGCGATGCGGTGATGGGATTGGATCCGCGGATGGAATGCGGATTATATTCAAGCACAGAGAGATATTTGTCCGCGTCCATCGCAAAAGCAATTCCACTGGCGACAAGAAGAACGGCTGCCGTCCTGAGAGGCCCTTTCCAGTCTTCCTTCTTCAAAAGTCCTCTGAGAAAAAAGAAGAGCAAATATCCGCCGATTGCGAGATAAACGTAGAAGATCATCTGAACGTGGCCGGGGACGAACGAGAAATGAAGCAAAAGAGTCAATATGAGGAAAAGGAGCCACTGGAATTCCCGCCGCAATTGCTCGACCACCAGAACGATGTACGGGAACATCGCCATGACAGCAATTTTCGTATTATGGCCAACCATGATCCAGATGATGATAAAAACGGAATAGGTGGCCGCGAGGGAAACCGCTGCGGACGCGATCTTGCTGTCCGTCTTCTGCCAGGCGAGCAGATACATTCCCGTTGCGAAGATGATGTAATAGAAAATAACCCATCCGACTGCGGGATTGAGAAGAAGAGTGCCGGCAGCCCTTGTTGCGAGCCCGAAGAGCGAACTCGACAGGTCGAACGGGCGATCTCCACCAAGCGTGAGGCTTCCATAGGCAGGCATCCCGCAAAAGATATACGGGTTCCAAAGTGGGAACACTCCTTCGCTCCTGGCATCAGCCAGAAGGGTGTCGAAACTGTGTGAGGCGATGTTGTCGCTCGCGAGGAAAACCTTTCCCCCGAAAATCGGCTCCCGGAAGAAAACGATAAGACTCAGAATAACGAGACCGACCGCGGCCAGATGCTGGTATCGGGGGGGGATCAGGTGCTGCTCGATGGATTGCCGGGACGCGCTTCGTTCTTTGGATTTGCTCATGGGATACTCAGGCGGGTGATGGCGGATCGCCGGTGATCGAGTCCAGAAGCGAAGCCAGATGGCGGGTAATTTCCCTTCTTTCGAACCTCTGAACTATATGCATCTTCGGCGTAAACGCGGGCTTACGATAGAGAAAATTGCGGTAACATTCAAGGAATGCAGACTTGATTCCCGGGACGTCCCGGTTATGCGCGACAAGTCCCGTGTTCGATTCGCGAATCAATTCCGCGACCGCCCCCTCAGGGGCAAGTGTCAGAATGGTGCGTCGTGCGCCCATGTACTCAAACACCTTACCGGGCACAATCTCTTCGCTCTCCTTGGCTTCATCCACAATCAGCAACAACGCATCGGACTGCAGAAGCTCTTTGATACTTTCGCTGTGCGGCTTATAGTCCAGCATCTCGATGGAGTCGCGAAGCGCCGATTCATGCAGCATTCCTCTTACTTCGGAGCCAAAACGTCCGACGAACCGGAGACGAATTCTGGAAGCATCGACCTCTCCTTCAGTGACGAGTTCCGCGACCGCCTGGAGCAGCGTCCGGGGATTCCTCTTGCCATAGAGTGATCCCGCGTAGCACAACGTGAATCGCTCGTTCGCAGGAAATTCATTGTCGGGATAATCCTCACTGTCGAACCCGTTTGGCAGGTAGAAGAGCTTGGTGCAGTCAAGGGTCGGATTCTTCTTTATAATATCTTTGAGGATGCCTTTCCAGGCTCCCTCAATCAGTGTCGCATCGCGAAAGACCGAGTCTTCCAGATAACGGTCAACGGCGGCGGGAAAGAACCATCGCGGCGGCGTCGTCAGAAAACCTGTCCAGGGATCACGAAACCCCGCGATCCAGGGTAAGCTTGTTTTGCGGTGCAGTTTTCGGGCGATGACGGCGGTCGTGTAAGGGGGTGAGGAAGAGTAGATCGCGTCAATCCGTTCGTTCCGGATGATCCGTTCTCCTTCAGAAACGGCGTAAGGGTACCACCCGATTCGCGCATCCGGGATAAAGACGGTTGACCGGATCAGCCCGGCGACGGTTTCGGCAATCGTCTGCTTTTTGTTCGATTGCGGAATGTTCTCCACGTCGACCGGAGAGTTGGAGGGTTTGCCCGTGATCGAACGGTAGAGCGCGTACGGTTCGAAAATTTTTGTCCGGTAGACCGTCGCATGTTGCGGTACTTCCTCAAGAAGGGATTCGTCCCGCGCCGGGTAGTCCCCGTTTTCGACCGTAAGAACGACCGGATGCCAGCCGAATTCGGGCAGATACTTGACGAATTTCAGCACCCGCTGCACTCCCGGTCCTCCGGATGGAGGAAAATAATATGTGACGATCAGTACTTTCTTCAAGGCGGATTTCGCGGATCTACAAACATTTCACGGCAAGAAGCTGAAAAACGACAACAAATCCCGGCGTCCTAGGATTTGTGTGCCGTTACCAGCAATCCGGTACCTGTCTTGTTGTCGGCCCGGTAGTCAAGATACATAAAGAGAAGGGTAAACGGAAGGGTGATGAGGTAGTAGAGAGGAAGAAGGAAAAAAAACGCGAGACTTTTGTTCAGAGAAAGCATCGGAATTTTGATGCCCAGACGCCAGGCGATGGTGCCCCATCGGCCGTATGTGAAACGAAGTTGTTCGATGAGGAAACCGGCCGACTCGAGCTTTATCCGGATCTCCGTTTCATCGTATCCGGCCCGAACATGTTCTTCGACAAAACTCTTGTCCCCGGGAGAATGAACATCGGAGCCGCCCAGGGTCGATGGGGTATTGACGAGAAGAAAACCGCCGTTCCGAAGGGCTTGGTAGAAATTTCTGAATACGGTCACGTCATCCGGAATGTGCTCCATCACATCGACTGAAAGGATTAGATCGAACTCGTTTGAATGAAGGGGAAGCGTGAGGTCTTCGACGGCAAACACGACATTGGAAATCCCCGCGCCCGAAAAGAACGCAGAACAATCGTTGATTTGCTGGGTTTTGACGTCGACGGCGCGGATGTTCAGATCCGGGAAATGCCGCGCGCAGTAATAGGAGTACTGCCCGAAGCCGGTCCCTGCGTCGAACATCGAACGGATCGGATGATTCGTTACGACTGCATGGAGAGCCCGTTTAACGTGCCATTCACGCAAAAACATCAATCCCAGGACCTTGTAAAAAAGCTTCCGGAGAAACGGACTGATCCGGACGACTTTACCCAGGATCTCTTTGATTGGATCGTATTTCACGGATACAAGGATTGGTGTGTGTCGGAACCAGGATTTATGGAATTATGGGATTACCATGATGGACAAATCCTGGTCATTCATGAATCTCTACAACCCAGGCTCGGGCAATTTCGACGCCTTTTCACATGTCACGCCCTCAGGAGAGCTTCAATTGCCCGGACCATGGCGCCCCATGAGTAACGTTGTTTTTCCTTTTTGATCATCCTGGTAAGTCGCGGCTCCATCTTTTTTGCATAGAACCTCACGACGGCATTGGCAAGGCTTCCTGCATCCCGGGCGGGGACGACCAGGCCGGTGATCCCGTCACGCACGACCTCAGAGATTCCTCCAACATCCGTGGCAATGACCGGTTTGTTGAACTGATACGCGATTTGGATTATCGCGCTTTGAGTAGCGGACCAATACGGAAGAACGACAACGTCACACGCGGAAAAATACTGAGCCACCCGGGTGCGCGGAACATACTCGGGAACGACCGTCACATGTTCCGCGAGCCGAAGGGTGTCGATTTGTTTCCGGTACATGCTCTGGTCTTCATAGAATTCACCGACAACAAACAAATGAACATTCATTGTCTGGAGGATCTGTGGAAGGGCCGAAAGAAGAGTCGTGAGTCCTTTGTACTGTCTCACGATTCCGAAGAACAACAACACACGCGTCTGCTTGATTCCCAAACTCTTCCTTGCCGATGATTTTGCAAGAGTACGGCCAAAGCTCTCGTAAACCGGAAGAGGAACGACGGTGTGCGGAGCTCCCGGCCGCAGGAGCGTGAGATCACGGGCCACCGCATGAGACAGGGGGATAAAGAAATCGGCGTGCCGGAACGCATAGCGCGTGAAGACGAGATCGCCCGGCCGACGTTCATGTGGAAGGACGTTATGGCAGACAAAGAGGATCTTCGCGCCGGACCCGCGGCGAATCAAAGCAGCCATCGTTCCAAAGCATGGACCAAACGCAGGAAGCCAGTACGTGAAGATCACGAGATCCGGATGCGTGCGAACAATCCCCCTGGCTGCTGAAATCCAGCTGAAGGGATTCAGCGAATCGATGAGGCGTTCGGTTGGGATTGCAGCGCCGGCGTCGCTCTCCCGTTCTTCCTGAGATGTGCCGGGAAAGAACAGTTTCGGATACTGCCGCGAAAAGGTCACCACGCCGACGTCGTGTCGCTTTACAAGATGCCGATAGAGCAGAGAGACATAGTGAGCAATCCCGCCGCGAAGTGGATACGCCGGTCCAACAATGACGATCTTCCTTCGCGTCTTCCGTGAAGGGTGCTTCAGAGGCATCGCGGGCGATCCGTAAATGTTGTTGTGTTGGAGATCCGAGTCAAATGACGGTTCGAAAGCCGCAAAAGGGAAATGGGAGGGGGTCTTATCTCAACATCTCGCGTATTGAATACCGCTGATCGGTTCGTTCCTGTCGCGTAATCATTTCTCCCAGAAGGCCGATGGAGACAAACTGGACGCCGATGATAATAAAGAGGAAGCCAACGAGGAACAACGGTCTGTTGCTGAGAGAGGTTTGCCCGAGCATCCACTCGATCGAAAGAACGATATCGATGCCCGCCCCGATGAGGAATGAGACAATTCCCCAGACGCCAAAAAGGTGCAGCGGTCGACGGATATAGCGTGTGGTGAAGAGAACCGTCACGAGGTCCAGAAATCCTTTAAAAAACCGGCTGATTCCGAACTTCGTGCGGCCGTACTTCCGGGGATGATGCTGAACGACCTTCTCGCCAACCCGATATCCGGCCCAATGCGCCAGTGCCGGGATGTACCGGTGCAATTCCCCGTACACATTCATCTCCTTTACCACCTCGCGCCGGTAGGCCTTGAGCCCGCAATTGAAATCGTGGATCCGGATACCGGTCATGAGGGCGGTTACGAAGTTGAAAAACCGCGACGGAATGGTCTTCGAGAGCGGGTCAAAACGCTTTTTCTTCCAGCCCGAAATCAAATCATACCCGTCTCCGAGGGCTTCGACGAGTCCCGGGATTTCCGCGGGATCATCCTGCAGGTCCGCGTCAAGCGTAACGACCGATTCGCCCCGGGCTTCCAAAAACCCAACCGAGAGAGCGGCTGATTTTCCGAAATTCCTGCGAAACCGGATAACTTTGACATCCCGGTTTCGGCGATGAAGATTCCTGAGGACGTCGAAGGATCCGTCGGTGCTTCCGTCATCGATGAAGATGACCTCGAAAGGTTTTGCCAATGTCTTCAAAGATTCGCGGATGGATTGATATAATTCCGGAATTGATTCCGCTTCGTTGAAAAGCGGAACAATCACCGATACACTCAGAGTTCTTCCGTTGGTCTTCCCGGGAGCGGAAGGACGTGTTCGTTGTCTTGTTGTCCGTGGCATCGTGAACGTGTGGGAAAAAAGTAACTTAAAATCGATGGAAATGCAAGGAAGGGAAAAAATGGTGAAGGGTGAACGGTGAACAGTGAAGAGTGGACGGTCCTCCCATGGTGCCTTGCCTGGTATATGCTCGGAGCATTTCCATTCATCCACCATCTATCATTCCACCCGATGATACACATTCCGTTGCTTCTCCTCCTGTGGTTGGTTATATTCAATGAAATTTCTTTCGTATCAGTGAATGATCATCGCTCGCAAGTCGCTCGGACAGAATTTTCTCCGCGATGACAACGTTGCCCGTAATATTCTGGACAGACTTCAGCTTCACCATGATGACCTGCTCCTGGAGGTGGGGACGGGAACCGGCGCCCTGACAAAACACCTGGCCGGAAAGGTGGAAAGACTGCTGGGGGTCGAGATCGACCAGCGGGCTGCCGAAACAATGCGCGGACGATTCGGGGAGTCAGTGCAAGTTGTCCAGGGAGACATTCTCAGCATCTCACTTGCGGAAATTACGGCTCGATTCGGGAAGAAAGTCAGAGTCGTCGGCAACATCCCCTATTATATTACGAGTGAGATCCTGTTCTGGATCTACGATCAGCGCGACCATGTCCGCGATGCAACGCTGATGATGCAGCTGGAGGTTGCCCGCAGGCTGACAGCATCGCCGAGGACAAAGGACTACGGCATCTTATCCGTGCTCACTCAGCTGTACGGCAGTCCCGAACTGCTTTTCAAAGTTTCGCGCAATTCGTTTTATCCAAGGCCCAACGTCGATTCGGCCGTTGTCCGGCTCACAATCAAGGACCACGTTGCCGCCCACAACGAGCTGCTACTGCGCAACATCGTCCGCTCGACATTCGGGAAACGAAGGAAAACAATTCTGAACGGTCTGAAATATATGGGATTTCACGAGGAAACCCTGAAAACCTTGCCGTTTGACCTTCGGAAGCGGCCGGAAGAGCTGGGAGCCGCGGATTTTTTGACCCTTTCCGGATTGCTGGAAGAACATCTCCACGAGGTTCCGAAGTTGAAGTTCGACTGAACGAGTCCGAACGACAAGCAAAGCAGCATCGGGGAAAAGGGGACAAGCGCAGACAATGAATACACAAATCATCATTTCTCACCGAAGCACCGTCGCACCGATGCCCGTTGCGGTCGCCTATCCACATGACACCCCAATCGCCAAACCCTGAACCCCGTGAGCTCATTGAAGTTGACGATGAGTTGATGCAGGATATTGAGGACATCGTCCGAACCCGGTCGGATTTTCTGCTCCTCAACATTCTGCAGGATCTTTACCCCGCCGACATCGCCCACATCATGAATCGGCTGGAAAGCACCGAGGCTGAGTACGTTTTCAGCCTGCTTCCCACGTCTGTGGCCAGCGAAGTTCTGCTGGACCTGGATGACGATCATCGGGAACGTCTCCTCAAAACTCTTCCTCCGGCGAGACTGACTGAGCTCGTCAATGCGATGGACTCGGATGATGCAGCCGACATTGTCGGCGCGCTGTCCGCGGACAGAGCCCAGGGCGTTCTGGGAACGATTAATGTCGAGGATTCATCACGGGTTGAAGAGCTCCTGCGTTATGACGAATCGACCGCCGGCGGCATTATGGCCAAGGAAGTGGCCGTGGTTCGTCCTCAGGACACGGTCAAGAAAGCCATTCAGATCGTCCGCCGGATGGCAAAGGAATATAAGAACATCTACGTGGTGTACGTTGTGGATGAGCACGGAATCCTTGTCGGAAATGTCCCGCTTCAGGAGCTGCTTCTTCACGCGCCGAACAAGCGAATCAAGAAACTGATGAGTGAAGAAATCCCGAGTGTTACCACAGACGTGGACCAGGAGGAGGTTGCGCAGGTTTTCAAGAAATACGACGTGGTCTCACTTCCCGTGACCGACAAGGCCGGCAAATTGTTGGGACGGATCACGGTCGACGACATTGTCGATGTTCTGGAGGAAGAGCACGTGGAGG
>JACPLA010000054.1 GCA_016186715.1 Ignavibacteriales bacterium
GCCGAGAGCAGAAAAAAGACGATCAGAACGACGAGGGCGAGGAGCAGTGACATGCGAATAATGATGTCTGGCCAATATAATCAGCCGGTCCGAGGGAAGCAAGAAATGCTGTACGCTATGGTTGCATCCTAAAAAGTGTGGTAGTCGGGGTTCCGGTGACAAATGAAAACATTATTCACTTGTGAGCCAAACGAAGACTTAAAGGATCCGCACGTTTCCTGCACCTTGCAAGCACATGAGCAGAATCTTCACCAGGAGCCTATGCTGCAACCAGAGTCTCAGTCTCGATGATCGATGAACGCAGGGCCGATTTCTTTTAGGAAAAGAAATCGGCGAAAGAAAACATTACCCGAAATCGAACGCATGGGATTGGCCCCCCGCATGCCGAGTGATTTCGGTGCACAAACGAATGACAATCTCCGTCAGAGAGTAATTGCACCGAAATCAAACGCTACCTCCGTCAGGCATCCACCCACTTGCCGACGATTTCGGGCCTCGGGGCTATTTCCTTCAACCAGGACCCGAAATCACCGGCCTGCGGCGGGGGGTTTTATCCTGTGGGGTTAAATTCCGGCACAATTTATCAACTCTTCAAGAATAGGACCTTTCCTTAAGTGCCGGAATTTACGGCCACAGTTGACACACCAGAGCATGTGCGGCTGGTGCTCTTCCGTGTGTTTGATTTCGGGTCAAAATTTCTTTTGGTTCTTTTCTTTCCGAAAGAAAAGAACACCTACGGTCCCGAATGGTTATCGATTAACAAGCTGTTTGCGTGTCAAGAATTTTTTCCTCTGCGTGTCTAAATGGATTGACTGTCACGCCGGAGTTCTCTTCGACATTCATTGACTGTCCAGACTGTTCTTCGTACTTTGGTCCCGATTCCATGAAAAACACCCCAACTCCCGCTGTGGCACTCGTTCATGATTGGTTGACGGGGATGCGCGGCGGAGAGAAAGTTCTTGAGGTTCTGTGCGAGCTCTTTCCCCACGCAACCATTTTCACCCTGATTCATAACCGGGGGTCCGTCTCTCCCCTGATCGAACGGCACTCGATCCGAACGTCGTTTCTGCAACATCTTCCCTTCGTTCGCACGCAGTATCGTAAATACCTCCCGTTGTTTCCGCGTGCGGTGGAATCGTTCGACCTGACGGGTTTTGATCTGATCATCTCAAGCAGTCACGCCGTTGCAAAAGGCGCCGTTCCGCCTCAAGGGTCGCGTCATCTCTGCTACTGTCATACCCCCATGCGCTATGTCTGGGATCTCTATGACGATTACTTTTCGAAAGAAAGGTCCGGGTTCCTGACGCGGACAGCGATGAGTCTGGCAGCCCCCGCCCTCCGTTCATGGGATATCCGAACGAACAGCCGTGTTCATCAGTTTGTTGCCAACTCAAACAATGTTGCAAACCGCATTCAGAAATACTACGGACGTTCCGCGGCAGTGATTCATGCTCCGGTCGACACAGCCGCCTTTCCCCTGTCAACCGACGATGAGGGGTATTTTCTCATGGTGACCGCCCTTGTTCCGTACAAGCGCGTCGATCTCGCCATCAACGCGTTTCATCGATTCCGCAAAAAACTGATCGTTGTGGGCAAGGGACCCGATCATAGACGACTCGCGTCCATGGCGGGCCCGACGATCGATTTTTTGGGCTGGCAGGATGATGCTTCCCTGGCCAGGTTGTATGGAGGATGCCGGGCCCTGATTTTCCCCGGTGTGGAGGACTTTGGCATTGTTCCTCTGGAAGCCATGTCGTGTGGGAAACCGGTTGTCGCTTTTGCCGAAGGGGGAGCCCTCGAGACAGTCATTGACGGAGTAACGGGAATCTTCTTTAACCAACAATCTCCCGAGTCGCTCCTTCAGGCGCTTGAAAAACTCCCGACCATCCGGTTTGATCCTCCAGCAATCCGCGAGCATGCAAAGAAATTCGACCGGACTGTATTCCGACGGAAACTTTCTTCTTTCATCTCCGATTTCGCCGGCCTCACGACGGTGTAAGCTCAAGAAATATTTTGACTTTCGGGTATGTTTTTTCTATCTTTTACACCCTATTTTGACTTTACTCGGTTTTGAAGGGCGGAGAGAGGTACGCCATGCCTGCCGATTCACCTCATCATAAGACCAAGAAGAAAGGGTTTACCTTCCTTCTCGTCTCGAATGACGATGTTGCGCAGCCGAGGAACGTTCGGCTTGCGCTGTGGCAGGTTTTGATGCTCCTCACAGGTTCGTTGGGGCTGATTGTGGCCCTTGTGTTTGTGGTTCTGATCTACACTCCGGTGGGAACGTGGGTCCGTATTCCGAATCCGCAGCTCGAGATTCGGTACACGCAGCAACTGGTCGTCCTGAATCAGAAGATGGCTTCGCTGATGGAACAGCTGGTTGAGTTGAGGACCTACAATGTGAAGCTTCGGAACGCATTGGGTGAGGAGGCGGTAGCAACGGATTCGGGCGTTGTTGTGACGAGGAGACGTCGGGACGGCACGGACAATCGGCCGCTGACGGAAGCAAGGAGGGTTTCCGCCCCGGGCTACGGTTCGGTGAGTGGGGTTGCGACGTACCCCTTGATGATGCAACAGGTGACAGAGTCATCACGGAGGACTTCACTCCCCGCGATTCTGCCCACAGAGGGGTACCTCACACGCGGGTTCATCCCGGAGCAGCGGCATTTCGGTCTGGACATTGCCGGGAAAATCGGAACTCCTGTCAATGCCGCCGCAGACGGGTACGTCGTGTTTGCGGGATGGACCACCGACGAAGGATACGTGCTGATTCTCTCGCACGCCGACGGATTTCTGACGTTCTACAAACATAACCAATCGCTCCTGAAGACGTCCAACACGTTCGTCCGCAGGGGGGAGCCGATTGCGTTGCTTGGAAATTCGGGAAGAACAAGTTCAGGACCCCACCTACACTTTGAGGTTTGGAAAGATGGAACCCCGGTCAATCCAGAATCGTATTTGCTGAATATCAACTTGTAGGTGAAAAACCAGTGGCGAAGAATGATCCTGTCAAAGAACTGAACCTCATCGGACCCGGGACGGTCATTGAAGGAAAAATCCGCAGTCAGGGGAGTGTTCGGGTGGACGGGAAAGTGGTTGGTGAAGTGACCGCCAGTGAATCTCTGGCGGTCGGAATTGCAGGGGAAATCGAGGGGAATGTCTCGGCCAAGAATGTCACCGTGGGAGGAAAAATCCGCGGTGCCATCAATGCCGTTGAGAAAATAGTCTTCGAAGGAAAATCCATGGTGCGCGGGGACATCCGCGCAACGCGGCTGGTTATTGACGAAGGCTGCATCTTTGACGGCCGCGTCACCATGGCGGATAAGGGCTCGTCGTACGAACCCCGGCACTAGTGTCTCGGCACACAAGTTTCTTGAATAAGTCCGCAAAACAAAAGCAGGCAAAACAAACGGATTCGCCCGAATGTACTGCAAGGATTCATTCAAGGAATTTCTGGGACTCGACACTAGGAAAAATTGTTTTGGGTGGCCACGACCTTTAGGTCGTGGACAAGATTGACGAAATCTTATTGGGCTTTAGCCCCAAATCGCGCAGAATTATGGGTTAAAACCCTCATTTGTTTCTTGCATTCGTTTCCACATAAACGCCTTTTTCAACAGCCTACTAGGGCCGCGTGAGGGTCTTTTGTCCTCCAAGCAATATCCTGCCGGGAACGATCCTCATGACAAGAACCGGCAGTCGCTTTTTGAATCCTTGCGAGAGTATTCTCCCTACCTTACGCTCGGATTCCAGCTTGCAGCAGCAGTCGTTGGTTTTTTTCTCCTCGGAGCCTGGCTCGACGATCGGTGGGAAACCTCGCCGTGGCTGAAGCTCCTTGGATTACTCGTGGGGTCGATCGGAGGTTTTGTGAAATTCTTCAAGACTGTCGCGAATCTCGAGAAGAAAGACAGATTGATGAAGAAGGACTCGTCATCCCGTGAAACTTGATTGGGCGTTTTTGAGGTTAGTGTTCATTTTCTACGGAGGATTGACCGTCCTCGCTCTCTGGCTTCTTTTCGAGCTGGGAGGAGGAGAGCATGATCGAACGGTCCTTGCAGGGGCGATGGTCAGTATCGTCAATTTCCTCCTCGGGTTTGCTTCCGTGGAGTACGCGTTTGAAAAGTCCCATACCACGTTCCTGAAAATTGTCCTCGGTGGAATGGTAGGGCGGTTGTTGGCAATGACCGGGGTCGTGTTGGTGCTGATCAAAGTGTACGGTTACGATGCCCTGGCTCTGATGCTCTCTTTGGTGGGATACTATATCGTCAACCTGGCTTTTGAAATCATGTTTCTTCAAAAGAAAGTCACTCTCAAAAGCAACCGTTAGTCCGCATGGCCGAGCCAATCCCTTCAATCCCTCCTTCGTCCGCCGATTCTTTGCAAGCCGCCGCGATTCACCCCGGAAACGGACACGGAGACGAGTTTGATTTCACTCATCTGCTTGAACACATGCATGATTCCCGGGAACTGGAATTTCCATGGGGACGTTGGGAGATTCCCGCCTTTCCCCCCGTCCAGATCGGGGAGCTGACTCTCGATCTCTCCGTTACGAAACACGTTTTCTTTCTCTTTGTGGCTGCGGTCCTCCTGATGGTCGGTGCCATGACGGCCGCACGGAAGATGAAGAAGGCTCATGTCCCGCGAGGTTTCGCCAATCTGATGGAGGTATTTGTTGTGTTTATTCGCGATGAAGTCGCATTGGCCAACATGGGACCCGCGGGCATACGATATGTTCCTTTCCTGCTGACGACGTTTTTTTTCATCCTGATCATGAATCTTCTCGGTTTATTCCCCTATGGAGCAACGCCGACGGGAAACATCTCCGTCACGGCGGCGTTGGCGTCTGTTGCGTTTGTCATGATCCAGGCAGTCGCGATCCGCGCCCAGGGCCTTGCGCATTATCTTGCCCATCTCACCGGAGGCGTTGCCTGGTGGTTGTGGCCGATCATGATTCCGATCGAGATTCTCGGACTCTTTACTAAGCCCTTTGCTCTTTGCATGAGGTTGTTTGCCAATATGACCGGGGGCCATATTGTCATCCTGTCGCTCCTCGGCTTCATCTTCATTGCCCAGTCAGTCTTCTTCGCTCCGGTTCCCGTCCTTTTCGTATTGGGAATCAACATGCTCGAGATTTTTGTTGCCTTTCTTCAGGCGTATATTTTCACAATGCTGACTGCGGTCTTCATGGGGCTGGGGATGCCTCAAGGGGGGCAGGAAGTGCATTGACTGTGGAATGCCGTATCATCAATAAAACATCCGTCTCACGAACTCTTTTATTCAGGAGGAATGAATCATGGAAGCAACTGCTCTCGCCTATCTCGCCGCCGGGTTTGGGTCCGGACTGGTGATTCTCGGTGCCGGCTTCGGTATCGGAAAGCTCGCCTCTGCCGCGATGGAAGCGAGCGGTCGCCAGCCTGAAGCTGCCGGGGCCGTCCGTACGTCAATGATCATCGCCGCCGCGCTGATCGAAGGCGCAACCTTTTTCGCTCTCGCAATTTGTATTCTCCTTGCCCTCAAGTAAAGCAAAGGATCAGATCCATGTTTGAACTCAATCCGGGGTTAAGTATCTGGACGACCGTCGTGTTCATTCTGCTTGTGGTTGTGCTGGGGAAATTTGCGTGGAAGCCCATTCTTCAGAGTTTGCGGGAACGCGAAGAGAAGATCCGCGATTCGCTCGAGCAGGCCGAAAGGGCCCGGGCTGAGGCGGCGGAATTGCTCAGGCAGAACGAGCGGAACATGGCTCGTGCCGAAGAGGAGTTTCAGAAGATTGTCCGCGAGGCGCGGGTGCTTGGGGACAAGATGAAGGAAGAAATCGTCACCAAGGCGCACCAGCAGGCGCAGAGGGAACTTCAGAACACGAAACAGGAGATCCGGCGGGACATTGAGGCCGCCAAGCAGCAGTTGAGGTCCGAAGTAGCCGACTTGGCGGTGAAAGCGGCGGAAAAAATCCTTGATGAGACACTGGACGCAGGGAGGCAGAAGAAACTCATTGAAAGCACACTGAAACAACTGACGAAGAATTGAAACGTAATCGTACGAAGTACGTTTGTTGCCCAACTCACAAATGACAAGCACCAAATCACAAGCAAATTCCAAGATCCAAATTGGGATCTGACCACTTGAAATCTATTCTCAAAACCCCCTGCGTAAGATCGGTGAAGACTTTTCGCGGCAGGTGATTTTCCTCTTATCGAGTATTCCTATGGCTAATGTTCGCGTTGCTCGAAGGTATGCAGAAGCACTCATGACCGGAGCGGAGGAACGAAAACTCCTCGGCCGCGTGGCGCAGGACCTTGAACTTCTTGACGGTATGATGAAAGAATCGCGGGAATTCAACCTCTTTCTCAAGAGCCCGGTCATCAACAAACGAAAGAAGAGAACTGTTTTCGACGAGTTGTTGGGGACGAAACTCCATCAACTGACCTTGGGGTTCCTTCACCTGCTCGCCGAAAAGGGACGCGAGGATCTTCTTCGCGATATCCTTGTTCAGTTTTTTCAAATGCGGGACGAAAGACTCGGGATCGTTGGTGTCGAAATCAAATCGGCCGTGAAGCTTTCGAAAGAGCAATCGGAACAAATTCGAAAACGGTTTGAGGGGGTAACCAAGAAAGACGTGCGGCTTGCCTTCAGCATTGATAAGCAGTTGAAAGGAGGATTTATGGCCCGCCTCGGGGATACGGTGTTTGACGGAAGCGTCAAGCGTCAACTTGAACTCCTCCGTGAGCGACTTGCCGAAGGCGTTGGCTCAAATTAACCCCGGTAGATCCCCGGAATCTCCTTTCAAACCGCTGGGAAGATTTCGGCAGTCTCATCAAGAAAGTAGAAAGGACGCATTATGGCAGAAGTGAGACCCGACGAGGTTTCCGCAATTCTCCGGAAACAGCTCTCCGGATTCCAAAGCGAAGTCGATATTTATGACGTGGGAACGGTTCTTCAGGTCGGAGACGGCATCGCGCGTATCTACGGCCTCTCGAAAGTCATGGCGAGTGAGCTCATTGAGTTCCCCGGAAATTTGTTTGGGATGGTCTTAAACCTTGAAGAAGACAATATCGGCTGCGTGATTTTCGGGGAAGGTTCGCACGTGAAAGAAGGAGACATTGTCAAGCGGACGGGCCGCGTCGCATCGATGCCCGTTGGCGAGGCCATGCTGGGTCGGGTCATCAATCCGCTTGGTGAGCCGCTTGACGGGAAAGGTCCGATCAAAACGGAAAAGTTTCTTCCCATTGAGCGGAAAGCGCTCGGGGTCATTCAACGCCAACCAGTCAAGGAACCCCTGCAGACCGGCATGAAAGCCATCGATGCAATGACGCCCATCGGCCGTGGTCAGCGGGAGCTGATCATTGGCGACCGTCAGACCGGGAAGACTGCCATCGCGATTGACACGATCATCAATCAGAAATATACGCACACGGAAAGAGCCCGCAAGGAAGGGATCAAACCGGTTTTCTGCATTTATGTCGCCGTCGGCCAAAAGGGGTCGACCGTCGCCCAGGTGGTCGGTAATCTCGAGGAGCATGGGGCGATGGAGTACACAACGGTGATCACCGCATCGGCCAGCGAGCCGGCTCCGATGCAGTTTATTGCTCCGTACTCCGGTGCAACCCTTGGAGAATTCTTCCGGGACAGTGGGCGCCACGCATTGGTGATCTACGACGACCTGACGAAACAAGCCCAGGCCTATCGGCAAATGTCGCTCCTCCTCCGCAGGCCTCCCGGACGTGAAGCCTATCCGGGAGACGTGTTCTACCTTCATTCGCGATTGCTGGAACGGGCATCCAAACTGAACGAAGAGTTGGGCGGCGGAAGTCTGACGGCGCTGCCGATCATCGAAACACAGGCGGGCGATGTATCGGCCTATATTCCGACGAATGTTATTTCCATTACAGATGGCCAGATCTACCTGGAAAGCAGTCTCTTCAATTCGGGTGTCCGTCCCGCCATCAACGTCGGAATTTCGGTTTCCCGCGTCGGGGGGAACGCACAGATCAAGGCGATGAAACGAGTTGCCGGGCGACTCCGGATCGAGCTGGCCCAGTACCGCGAACTGGAAGCGTTTGCAAAGTTCGGCTCCGATCTGGACAAGGCCACGCAACAGCAACTGCGACGGGGATCACGCCTGGTTGAACTGTTGAAACAGGGCCAATACGTTCCCATGACGGTCGAGAAACAGGTCGTTTCGATGTTCGCTGGAACCAATGGGTATTTCGATGGAATTCCGGTGGAGGAGGTGCGACGATGCGAAACAGAGCTTCACGAATTGTTGGAAACGAAGTATCGAGATCTGTTGACAGCGGTCGCGGAACAGAAGGACTTGACGGATGAACTCCAGGAGAAGTTGAAATCGATCGCAAAGGAATTTTTTGAGAAGTTCAGAGTCGCGGCAAAAACTGCATAAGGATGGCAACTCTCAGAGAAATACGCGGACGGATTACCGGAATCAGGAACACTCAGAAGATCACGAAAGCCATGAAGATGGTGGCGGCTGCCAGGTTCCGGCGAGCGCAAGAAGCGATCGTCGCCGCACGTCCGTATGCGCGGAAGATCAGCCAGCTCCTCCGGCATCTTGTGTCCCATACGGATGTTTCCCTCCATCCGCTTCTGGTCGCGCGTGATGTCAACAAGATCGCCCTCGTTGTTGTCACGGCAGACCGCGGCTTATGCGGTGCCTTCAACGGCAATATCATCAAAACCGCGGAGCAGGAAGCGCGTACTACCTCTTCCGATCCGGCCGGCGGAGAGCATCGCCACCGGTTGATCACCGTGGGAAAAAAAGGGTTCGATTACTTCAACAAGCGGAATTATGACTTGTATGCGAAGCACGTGGGGATCTTCAGTGATCTGGCTTTCAACAAAGCCCGTGCGATCGTTGCTGAAGTGACCGAAGGATTCCTGAAGGGGAAGTTCGATAAAGTGGTTGTCATCTACAACGAATTCAAATCGGTCATTCAGCAGAGAATCGTCGTTGAGCAACTGCTCCCTGTTCCGCCGGAAGAGATTGTCCCGGATCGAGGGAAGAAGTCCCTTCCGCAGGTTGACTACATCTATGAGCCGTCCGGCAAAGAAATCATGGACGCATTGGTCCCGAAACACTTGAATTTTCAGATGTGGCGAATTCTCCTGGAATCGAATGCTGCCGAACAGGGAGCCAGGATGTCGGCAATGGACAACGCAACGGAGAATGCCCGCGAGCTCATCAAGGAGCTGACTCTCTCGTTTAACAATGCCCGGCAGGCCGCGATTACCAAGGAGCTGTTGGAAATCGTCAGCGGAGCGGAGGCGTTGAAGAAGGCGGGATAACGTCGCAACCGTTGTCTCAGATCGGCCCAAGAGCCCCGAAGAAGCCATGCCGCGTTCTTCTTTGAAAGCGAAACCCTGCCAACTGTTAGGCAGTGTCATATTTTCGAAGGGATCGCCCACCTCTGTGGAACTCTCTTTTTCCCTCCGTGTCTCTCTGTGAAATTAATCCAGTGCGGTTACACGCCTGCCGTCAGGCAGGGAGTGACACAGAGGTCTGGCAAATGCCGCTTAGTAGAGAAGCTCAGACAGTGCCAACTGTTAAAGCGCCTTGTTTCCGAGGCTCTTTTTTGTTACCTTTAAAACCCCCCAAAATTGACGGAATCCTTTACATCCTAGAGCGGGGGAAAAACGCATATGTTTGAGATCCTCAGCCAGAAGCTCGAAGCCGTCTTCAAGAAGCTCAGAGGCCACGGCAAAATTTCAGAAGAGAATGTTTCAGAGTCGCTCCGGGAAGTACGGCGAGTCTTGCTGGATGCCGACGTGAATCTGAAAGTTGTCAAAGAGTTCATTGAAAATGTCCGGCGGAGGGCTCTAGGGGAGCAGGTGCTTGCGAGCATCACACCGGGCCAGCAAATCGTCAAGATCATCCATGACGAGATGGTTCGCCTTCTCGGGGAGTCGCGGGCCGACATTGCAGATGCCCCCAATCCGCCCACCGTTATCCTGATTGCGGGACTCCAGGGGTCCGGTAAAACGACATTTGCCGCAAAACTTGCCCGGTTTCTCCTGGGAAGGGGTCGCAATCCCCTCCTGGTGGCCGCGGATGTTCACCGTCCGGCTGCGGTCGATCAACTGGTGGCTCTTGGAAAACAGCTCGGAGTACCGGTCTATGAAAACCGGAGTGCTTCGGCGGTCGCCATTGCCGGCGAAGGAGTCGATTTCGCACGAAAGAATGTCAGGGACACGGTGATTGTTGATACTGCGGGCCGAACCCATCTTGACGAAAGGATGATGCAGGAAGTGGAGGCCGTGCGAGATGCGGTGCGTCCTCACGAAATTCTCTTTGTCGTGGATGCGATGACAGGCCAGGATGCGGTGAACACGGCGCGGGCTTTTCATGACAGGCTGAATTTCGACGGTGTGGCTCTGACAAAACTCGACGGGGACGCGCGCGGAGGAGCTGCCCTTTCGATCCGCGCGGTCGTGCAGAAGCCGATAAAGTTCATTGGGGTTGGCGAGAAACTGGATGCTTTCGAGGCCTTCCATCCCGATCGGATTGCTTCTCGCATTCTGGGCATGGGTGACATTGTTACGCTTGTCGAAAAAGCGCAGGAGCATTTTGATGAGGAGAAGGCGGTTCGCCTTGAAGAAAAACTGCGCAAAGCACGATTCACGTTGGCGGACTTCCTCGAACAACTGCGGGAAGTGAAGAAAATGGGTCCGCTTGATCAGGTTGTGGGAATGATCCCGGGAATGAGTCGCGTCCCGGCCGGGACCCAGGTGGATGAGCATGCTCTCGTCAGAACCGAAGCGATCATCCAGTCGATGACGCCGGAGGAGCGGTCAAGACCGTCGATCATCAACGGCACCCGGCGAAAGCGGATTGCGCTGGGAAGCGGTACGACGGTCCAGGAAGTCAATCGCCTCCTCAAGCAGTTCGAGGAAATGCAGAAAATGATGAAAAAAATGTCCAGGGGAAGTCTCAGGAAATCAGCGCGGGGAATGCGCTTCCCCCTGAATCAGTGAACCATGAAGTAATGGATCAATTCTCATAAGGAGTCGCTCACGTGGTTACGTTACGGTTACGAAGGGTTGGCAAGAAGAAACACCCCATCTACAAAGTGGTGGCAACGGATCGAAGAGCGCCGCGCGATGGTCGTTATCTGGAGGCCGTCGGCTCTTATGATCCGAACATCCATCCGGCGGAATTGAAATTCAAAGAGGAGCGGGTCTTTCACTGGTTGCGGAAAGGCGCACAACCGACCGACACGGTTCGGTCGCTGTTTCGTCGGTCGGGACTCTGGCTGCGCTGGACGTTAACCAAGCGCGGTACGGACGATTCGAAAAAGGAGGAGATTCTCCAGAGGTGGGAGATAGCGCAAAAGGACCGGTTGAGCCGCGAGGCGGATCGGAAGGCGCGCCGCGCGGAGCGAAAGAAGAAGGCCGCGGCAGAAGCGGTCCCGTCCGAGCTCTCGCCCGCTGCGCCGGCCCCGGAACCGACAGGGCAAGACACCCCAGCAGCAGGGTAGCGGACAAGAGTTTGGCTGAACATCGTCCCCGGCGGTGAGTTTCCATCCCAGAAGGGAGAGAAGGTCACGACTGGAGGAACCATCTTAATCCCGGCTCTCTTCAGGACGGCCCTCGTTGCAGGACAGGAGGTGGAACCATGAAGGAGTTCGTCGAATTCATTGCCAGACATCTCGTCGATCATCCGGACGCAGTGATCCTCGATGTTGAAGAAAAGGACGAGAAACTCGTTTTCAAGCTCAAGGTCAGTGAAACCGATGTGGGGAAGATCATCGGGAAAAGTGGAAGAACCGCCTCCGCTCTTCGGACTCTCCTTCGCGCAGTCGCAGCCAAAGAAGGAAAGCGGGCTGTCCTCGACATTATTGGGTAACGACCACCCTTTCTTTCGCCCTCCTTCATGATCGCTGTCGGTCAGATTCGTAAGAGCGTCGGAATCAAGGGTGAGGTCAAGGTTGTGCCGTTAGGCGGCAATCCCGATCGCTTTTTGAATCTTTCGTCAGTGTGGATCGGAGAGGAGGAATCAACTGCACGGCCACGCGCCCTTCAGTCGGTTCGGTCCCACGGGAGCGATGCTGTTTTGAAAATCGACGGTGTTGATTCGCGTTCTGAATCGGATTCCCTCCGCGGACAGTTTGTTTTTGTGAACGAAGATCTTGCCGTTCCCCCGAGGCGGGGATCGTACTTCGTTCACGACATCATAGGAATGCAGGTCGTGACCGAGGAAGGGGAGGTGGTGGGGCCTGTGATTGAAGTCCTGACTCTGCCGGCGGGGGACGCATGGTCGGTGCAGTATCAGGGAAAAGAAGTTCTCGTCCCGGCGATCAAAGAGTTTGTCCGATCGGTGGATCTTCATGAACGGACCATTGTGATCCGGGCGATCGAGGGGTTGTTGGAATAAGCCAGCGCGAAGAATCCCATGGTGAGAGTCGATATTGTGAGCGGAGTACCAGACTTGCTGGAGTCTCCGCTGCAAGAGAGTATTATGCGCCGGGCCCAGGAGAAGGGAAAGGTTGAAATTGTCGTCCACGATCTCCGGGAATATGCGCACGATAAGCACAGGACCATCGACGACACGCCTTACGGAGGCGGGTCGGGAATGATTCTGAAACCGGAACCCATTTTCGAGTGCGTGGAAAGCCTGCAAAAAGCCCGCGCCTACGACGAAGTGATCCTTCTAACGCCCGACGGGGAGCGGTTCAACCAGCGGCTGGCGAACGACTTGTCCCTTAAGCGACATTTGATGCTGATTTGCGGGCACTATAAGGGCGTCGACGAACGTGTGCGGGAGAGGCTCGTTTCCCGTGAGATTTCGATCGGCGATTACGTCCTGACGGGGGGTGAGCTCGCGGCGGCAGTTGTGGTCGATGCGATCGTGCGTCTCATTCCCGGAGTCCTGAATGCGAGTGAGTCGGCTCTGAGCGATTCGTTTCAGGATGATTTGCTGGGGCATCCCGAGTACACGCGGCCGGCGGAGTTCCGGGGGATGAAAGTGCCGGCAGAACTGCTGACCGGCGATCACAAGGAAATCGAACGCTGGCGGAACGAACAGCGCCAGAAGCGAACAGAGGCACGGCGCACAGACCTGGTCAGTTCGCAGAAAAAATGAGTCGAATTTAATCGGAGAATCTTACATGGACAAGCTCAAGCTGGTGGAAGCGACGCAATTGAAGAAGGACATTCCGGAATTCAAATCCGGCGACACAATCAACGTCCACGTCCGCGTGGTGGAAGGCGACAAGGAACGAATCCAGCAGTTTCAGGGCGTTGTCGTCAGCCGCCGCGGCGCGGGGGTGAACACCACGATCACCGTACGGAAAGTCTCGGATGGTGTGGGTGTCGAACGTATCTTTCCGCTCCATTCCCCCCGCATCGCGAGAATCGAGCTGGTCAAGGAAGGACGTGTTCGGCGCGCGAAGCTGTACTACTTGCGGAAGCTGGCCTCGAAAGCCGTAACCCAAAAAACCTCCGTCTGATGGCCGACAAGCCGCGACTGGGAGCTCACGCCGCACTCTATCTTAAGCCCCTGCTCTACGGCCTCGAGAGGTCCGAGTCTCCCTTTTCGGTTTTTATCGATCTGCCTGCCGTTGTCGCCCTGAAGTTCAGCGAGCGCCCCGGGGAGTTGCAGGGCGCATTTCTTTCTCCGATCGACTATGCCCGTCACGGCGGCCAGTATCACATCGTGCCGGGCATTTGTGTCTCATCCTCCAGCCCTACCAGTGCGATTCAGTTGTTCATCAAGCAGGATCGCAGCAACATTACGACGATCGCCGTTGACATCAGGGTGACGTCGGAAATCATTCTTGCCAAGATCGTTCTGACTGAGTGTTTTCCCAATCTTCCCTCAGACCCGCGGACGCTGCAGTTTTTGCCGATGTTGCCGGATGTCGACGTCATGCTCAAGAAGGCGGACGCCGCTTTGATCATCAACGATTCACCTGTTGCAAGACCCGACCCCGGGATTTTCTCCCTCGATCTTGTCGAAGAGTGGAACGATCTGACCGGCTTGCCATATGTCCACGGCTTCTGGACGGCCCGGGCAGAACATCTTTCAACGGAAGAACTCCGGGCCCTGCTGGCGGCAAAAGAACAAGGAGCGTCTAATCTTGGACTCCTCTCCGCCCGGCTCGCGCCCCAGTTCGGAATTTCCGAAGAGATCTGCCTGCAGTATCTTACTTCGTTCTCCTACGACATGAGAGGAGATGAGGAGGCCAGTCTGACAGAGTTTTTCCGGTATTCCTTCTATCACGGCACGATTCGAGACCTCCCAGAGCTCAACTTCTTCTCGCTCGCTTGAAATTCCCCTTTTTTTCAGTAGATTGGGGTAACGCGAAACAAGCATGCTGAAAAGCATCCACATCAAGAACTACGCCATCATCGACCTGGTGGAGGCGGAGTTTGAGTCCGGGCTCAATATCATTACCGGAGAAACGGGCGCGGGGAAATCAATCTTTGTTGAGGCTCTGGGCCTGATTCTCGGAGAGAGGGCGAGCCCGGAGGTCGTCCGCAAGGGGTCGGAAAAAGCGATCGTGGAAGGGGCGTTTCACGTGATGGCAAACCGGAAGATCCGTCGTCTTCTGGGGAACAACGAGATTGAATTCAAAGAGGAGATGATCCTGCGGAGGGAAGTATCGGTGAAAGGGCAAAGCCGTTGCTTCATCAATGACAGTCCCGCGCCGGTCCATGTTCTCAAGGAAGTGGGGGATCTTCTCGTCGATCTCCACGGCCAGCATGAACATCAGTCACTTCTTCGTTCCGAATCCCATATAGAGCTTCTCGACGATTTCGGGGGGTTGGATGGCCTCCTTACCGAATACCGCGCTTCCTACCGGAGGCTCAACGATCTCTTTAACCAAAGCGAAGAACTCCATCAAAAAGAAGCACAATTGAGGGAGAAACGGGACCTCTATGAATTTCAGCTCAGGGAAATCGATGCGGTGGGTCCACAGCCCGGTGAGGAGGAGTCCCTTTCCTCTGAGTTGAAGATTCTGGAGAATTCCGAACGATTGTTCGAGGCGACATCGAAGCTTTATCAGTCTCTGTACGAAGGCGAACAAGCGGTCTATGATCAGCTTGTTCTCGCGCGTAACCAGATTGAAGATCTTGCTGCCATCGACAGGGGTTTCGAGGAAATCAAGGAGGAATGCGCCTCAGCCGCCGCGATCATCAGCGAGGTAACCAAGTTCCTCCAGAGTTATAATTCCCGCATCGAGTTCAACCCTGAGCGCCTCGAGCAGATCCGGGAGCGGTTGGGCCAGCTCTCGTTGTTGAAAAAGAAGTACGGCGGGTCTCTGGAAACAATCCTCGCTCATCGGGAGAAGATCGCACGGGAGTTTTCCTTGGCGCAGAATTTCGAGGGAGAGCTGGAAAGACTGAAAGGCGAAATCGAGGCGGGGCGTTCAGTATGTTCCGATGCGGCACAACGTCTGTCTGCCAAGCGTCGTGATCTTGTCCAGAAGATCAACAAGTCGGTTGTGGCTGAACTTGCAAAATTTGGAGTTGCCAACGCAACATTTGATGTCCGCGTTGAGAACCGGACGCTCGGAAAGACCTCCGACCGGAACGGAACGTCCCGGGCCTATGTAAAACTCGGGCGAGAGTTTTTTGAAACGAACACGCGGGGGATCGACTTCGTGGAATTTTACATTTCAACCAACGTGGGAGAAGACCCGAAACCGCTGGCCAAAGTCGCCTCAGGGGGCGAAGTTTCCAGGGTCATGCTTGCGCTCAAGACGATTCTGGCGAAATCCGACCGGCTTCCGCTTCTGGTGTTTGATGAAATCGACGTGGGAGTCAGCGGACGGATTGCGCAGGCGGTGGGAAAAAGTCTCAGGAATCTTTCCCGGTTTCATCAGGTCGTGGCGATCACCCACCTTCCGCAGATTGCCGGCCTGGCCGACGCGCATTTTGCTGTGGAAAAGCATGAAGACGGAAAACGGGCGAAGACCGTGTTGAGGAAGCTCGATCTTGAAGAGCGTGTCGAGGAAGTCGCGAAGCTCATGAGCGGCGCGGAGATCACGGAAGCGGGCCTCGCGGGGGCTCGCGAGCTGATGGGAATGAAAAAGTGAAAAGTGAAGGGTGAGAGGTGAAAGGTAGAAGAACGGATAACGCTCAGGAAAGAAGGTTAAGCTACGAGCGCAGGGTTTTCCAGGAACTTTTGTCCGGAATCATCACGCAGATATTGATGATGTCAGAATCTTTGAAGGATCTCAATCCATGAAAAAGCAACCGCTTTGGGTTTTCATTGCAGTTCTTTCCCTGATCGCAGGAGTTTCAGCATTTAGTCAAACCCAGGTTCTCACACCCGAGCTGATCGTGACAACCCGATGGATCGGTCAGGCGGACCTGTCTCCCGACGGGACCTCGATCATCTTTCAGGCGGGCCGTCCGAGAACGGAGGCCGAAAAACCGGGAAAGGCGATTGACGAGCTCTGGATGATCCCGGTTTCGGGAGGCGAGCCGAAACGGTTTGCAG